>NZ_CP159992.1:4197884-4515192 GCF_040702995.1 Paenibacillus sp. AN1007 | reverse complement strand
CGAACGGACTGGAGAAGGCGGCTGTCTATTTGGCCGGATGTGTAAATGATGATGGATACTTGAAGATGGAATTATCAGACATTCAGACTGTATTAAAGGTATCCATGAGTGAGCTGAATGCAGGGCTGGACGTTCTGCAGTCTCTGGACCCTCCGGGGGTGGGAGCACGGAATCTGCAGGAATGTTTGCTGCTGCAGATTCGCCGTGATGCATCTGCAGCGCCGTACGCCGAGCAGATGGTGCAGGCAGGCCTGGAGGCGTTGGTTCCTTTCCATCCTGGACGAACGGGAGACAGACTTGGCATCACCTCGCGGGAAGCACAGGCGGCGTATAACTATATCACGCAGCTGGACCCCAAGCCGTGCCGCTGCATTGGAGCTGCTGAACGCCCGCATTATGTTGTTCCCGATGCTGCCGTGGAACTGCTTCACGGAGAGAGGGTGTTCAGACTGCTTGCAGCAGGTAATCCGCGTGTATCCTTGAATGAAGCCTGCAGCAGCTGGGTCAGAGATTCGGCTCCCGGCGAACTCTGGAAGAATCGGGTGTCAGAAGCGAGGGCCATTATGCGCAGTGTGCAGCAGAGGCGCAGGACTTTGCTTCGTGTGCTGATGGCTGTTATGGATGAGCAGAAGCACTTTTTGAGTGAGGGCCTTGATGCGCTGGTACCGCTTAATCTCGCGGTTATTGCTGAGAAACTTCATATGCATGAATCAACGGTCAGCCGTGCTGTAAACGGTAAATATATACACACTCCTTATGGAATCTATGAGGCAAAGAGCTTTTTTGACTCCGGCATATCAACCGTATCAGGACAGCAGACGTCCGCATCCGCTGTCAAACGACGTCTAAAGGAAATTGTTCGAACCGAGCAGATCAATAGGCCGTACTCAGACAGCCAGCTGGCTACTGTTCTAGCTGATGAAGGCATCCTTCTTTCCCGGCGAACTGTTGCGAAGTACAGGGAAGAACTTCGGATTTTGCCTTCCTTGGAACGAAAACGCTGGAACAGCCATCCAGTGGATCAGGCTTCCTCTCCCCGGACCAAGCGATGAGAAGAAGCCGGAGTATGCTTTTTAAAACCAACCTGTGAAGTACCTCAAAGAAAAGAGCCCTGTTAACCGAATAAACGGATAACAGGGCATTTCATTGACTCCCTTTAAGCTTAGAGAACTTACAAGCGCTCCATATTACGCAGGAAATGTTCTCCGGCAATCCCAGGTGTAGTCATTTGTTCCGGATGTAAAATCTCTTCCAATTCCTCAGGGGTCAGCAAACCTCGCTCCAGAATGATTTCCTGCAGGGTCATCCCGGTTTTCAGTGCTTCTTTTACGATGGAGGCAGCTACATTATAGCCCAAATGAGGATTCAGGGCTGTCACGACACTAAAGCTTTGTTTCATGATGAGCTCACAGCGCTCCCGATTGGCTTCCATCTCTTCCACGGCGTACCGTGTAAATACATCAATCCCGTTATTCATAATCTTCAGCGATTGCAGCAGGTTAAATGCAATAACAGGGCCCATCACATTCAGTTCGAACTGTCCAGCTTCACAAGCCATACAGATGGTATGGTCATTCCCCATGACTTGGAAGGATACCTGATTAATCACCTCTGCCATTACCGGATTGACTTTCCCCGGCATGATGGAAGATCCCGGCTGACGTGGCGGCAGAAGCAGCTCATTCAGTCCGGCACGCGGGCCTGAAGCCATCATGCGGATGTCATTACAGATTTTGGAGAGGCTGACTGCACATACTTTCAGAGCCGCCGAGAGTTCCAGATAAGCATCTGTATTCTGGGTCGCATCAACCAGATCGTCTGCGGTCTGCAGCGGAAGGCCGGTGACCTCTGACAGATACTCGGTAACCTTGACGATGTATTCCGGTTTGGCATTGAGTCCTGTTCCTACAGCTGTTGCACCCATGTTAATGGTGAGCATGCGTTTATTGGCATATTCAAGTCGTTCGATATCCCTTCCAATGACACGGGCATACGCACCGAATTCTTGTCCCAGGCGGATCGGTACGGCATCCTGAAGATGGGTGCGCCCTACTTTTACCACATCGTTGAACTCGACTTCTTTTTTGCGAAAGGCCTCCTGCAGTTTTTTCATCGTGCCCAGCAGTGTCTCCGATAGACGATAGGTCTGCAATGCGCAGGGCTGTTGGTACAACGTCATTGGTAGATTGGGACATGTTCACATGATTATTGGGGTTACAGTGAAAGTAGTCCCCTTTATTTTTGGTTAACAGTTCGAGTCCGCGGTTGGCCAGAATTTCGTTGATATTCATATTCATGGAGGTGCCTGCACCGCCCTGAATGGAGTCTACAATAAAATGATCGAGATGATGGCCTTTCATCATTTCATCCGCTGCCATAATGATCACTTCACCGATTTTGCCCGGAAGCATCTTCAGTTCCATGTTCGCCATAGCCGCTGCCTTCTTAACAGCAGCCAGCGCCGTAACCAGTTCGCGGTGCACCGGAACGCCGGTAATCGGGAAGTTCTCTACAGCCCGCACCGTTTGAATTCCATAGTACGCATAAGCCGGGATTTCTTTTTCGCCGATAAAATCTTTCTCCGTCCGTGTGGACATAGTAGACATCTCGTTCGCCTCCATTGGCATCATCAAAATAGTTCTGCTCCAGCGCTGCTGAAGCGCACTCAGTATATCATTTAAGCAAAATAGATGCCAAGCTAAATGATTCTTTCGTTGTAACCGATAATAATTTAAATTGGGGAATTTAAATTTTGTTTTATTAATTACAGCAGCGGGGGAGGGTACCAAGCTTGTCTTATTCATTATGAGCTAAATGGTATGAAAGTCATTCATGGACGATTGGTCAGAGGTGAATAGAGCGTTTTCAGTGATATATGTCACATGATATTTGGTACATGATTGGTAAAATAGGAAAAAAGGACTACGGGGTGCGAACATGAAGTGGACTTTAGGGGCTAAGACTGTCGCAGGTTTGATACTGATTTCAATTATTACGTACGGAACTAGCGGCTTTTTTATTTTTTTTGTCAAGGATTGGATTTCGCTTAATATGCCGAGCTGGCTATACATATCGATTGTTCTGCTTATGGGAGTATGCTGGAACGGAATTCTCGGATGGTTGGCTTCCCGCTATCTGACTCGTCCGATTGTGCAGCTGTCCCGTGCAGCGCAGCAGGTATCCTCCGGAGATTTGACGACGGAGATTCCGCAGCGCCGCACTCAGGATGAGCTTACTGTATTATATGATGCTTTCAACGTAATGGTTTCTAATCTGAGAAGCATCGTGAACGATATTGCGGAAAGTACACGGACAACCTCTCAGAATGCTCAGTCCTTAAGTGAAGCAATTACCCAGGCAGCCGAACAGATTGAGATGATGTCAGAAGCGGTAGATCATATTGCGGTCGGTGTAGAAGATCAGAAAGTGACTTCTCATCATTCCCTGATTACAGCGGATGAAATGTTAAGTGATTTTCAGAAGATGCAGCATCAGTCCGTAGGTATGACAGAACTCTCTGGTCAGATGGAACGTTCGGTGGATCATACGAAAGGCACCTTCTCATCGCTCATGAAAGGCATGGACGAGCTGGCAGCATCTCACAATCGATCCCGTGATATTATGCTGCTTCTGGAGAAGGAAGCTTCGGATATTGAAGTGATTACCCAATCCGTTAAAAATATTGCTGAAGAAACCGGACTGCTTGCTTTAAACGCTTCCATTGAAGCGGCACGTGCCGGAGAAGAGGGCGCGGGCTTCGCGGTTGTTGCTCAGCAGATTCGCAAGCTGGCTGACGAGAGTAAAGATTCGGTGCATCGCATTAATGAGCTGATCAGCCGAGTGCAGGAGCGAATCCGTGAAACCGTACAGCTCAGCCATGAACAGCATGGACTGGTTGTGAATGAGTCGCAGCGAACCATTTCCGTCGATCAGACACTGCATGAGCTTACAGGCACGGTTGAAGTATTTATGAAAGGTGCCCATGATATCGGTTCCAAAATTGCTGACCAGACAGGGCGTGTGGAACAAACCCATGGCCATGTGAAAAAGATTCAAGGGAAAGCCGTTTCCTTCTCGGATGAAGCTAAGCGCATTATGGATGCTGCGCATGAGGAGACCGCAATCATGGAGGAAATCTCTTCTTCAGCAGAAGAGCTTAGGCAGTTAACAGATCGACTGCTCGACAAAACCAAAGCATTTCGGATGCAGCCTTGAGCTGTCTCCGAAATGCTTTTTATTTTCCGGGAAATTAGCTTATTTTGGTTAAAGACGAACGTTTTTTCGTGTGATTGAAGATTTGTAAAGATTTTTTAAGAAAGATTAACAAAATTGCAGCGCGCAGGCGATAAATGAAGATATAATAGGAATATCACAACAGAAGAAGGAGCCCAGTATATTGAAAACTTGGACAGGTATCCTGCTGATGATTATTTTGGCGGTTGCCGCACTTTCGGTAACTTCGACTGCCAAAACGACAAATGAGTCGCAACAACAGCTTAATATAGATGAATCATCCAGCCAGACCGCAGCGGTCGAGGCTTCCCATATAGATGGAATGAACCATGCAGTGAACAGCAATAAAGATAAGGCTAAAGATATGATGCCGATTAAAGCAGATGACGTTTCGACAGCACCTGAGAATAACAACGTTCGAGTGTACCCGATGAGTGTTGAGGGTTCGGGATATATATATAATGGCCTTGTGGTTGAGGCAGACGGCAAAAAGCGTGAATTTAGTGATTGGAGAGCAGAGGGGGGTTCGTACAAACCTGAAGTACATGAACTGGATTTGAACGGCGACGGTAAAAAAGAGATTGTGGTGTTGTATTCGGAGGGGCACGGCACTGGAATTTATCTGGGTCAGGCACACATTCTTGATCCGGTTTCACTGGAAGTAATGAAGATGCAGACTTTAGATGAGATTGTGAAGGAACGTGTGGAGTCCAAAGTTACGGTAACCTCCGACCAGATCGAGATTGGGGTGACCTTGAACGGGGTTCCAGAGGAGTCCTCTCGTGTGGATAAGGCAGCCGGAGATGTACTGTATTATGAGAAATTACAATTTGGTCGTGTGACTTATTATAGTGTAGAGGATAACAAGCTTGTTGTTTCTACATCGGGGGCATATGGCGATGGGCTGTATGCCGGCGATTTAACGTTTTCTTATGTGTTTCAGAATGGGGAATGGAAGGCGAGCGATTTAAAATATAGTATGGAAGTATATGAAGAGGAATACTACGAGTCATTTGATTGAGTAAAGGTTGGAATTGTGCTGCAGCACAACGATATAGATTGGATTACCTATAAAAATACGGAGCATGTCATGGCAAGCATGACCATCGGATGGGGCTGAAAAAAAAGGAGTGACTACAGCCTCATTTTGTGCTGTCTGAATATAAAAAAGTTTCGAAAAAATGCTGAAAACAATTGACATTCACGCTTTAGTCGTTTAAATGTATAAAGGACAACTCATTTAAACGTCTGGGAGGGATTTTGATGAAGAAAAAAGTCGTACTCGGTTTGATGGTGGGCACATTGACGCTTGGGATAGGTACAGGTGCGTTGGCGGCAACAGGTCTGGAGCAGATCAAGGCATATCTGAACAGTAAAATTACGTTGAAGCTGAACGGTGAAACAGTGACTGCCAAGGATGCGAATGGCAAGACCGTTCTGCCGATCACATATAACGGAACAACGTATTTGCCGGTGCGTGCGGTTGGGACACTGCTTGGAACCGAGATCAATTATGACGGTGCAACTTCATCCGTCCTGATCGGTGGAACGAATGGATCTGCGCCTGCGCCAGGAACAAACGGAAAAGTAACGCTGAGTGTACTTGGAACATCCGTATTGGGATCGACCGCTTGGCACACTAAAGATCCTGCGGATACCACATACAAAGGCAAGGATTATAAGGATGTTTATCTGCATAATGACCCTACGAAGCAGGGAAAAGATATTCAGATCAATACAGGTAAAAAGTATTCTTCTCTGCACTTGGAACTTGCCGCGCTGAAAGGAAATCAGGAGATTCATATCTACGATCAGGACCTCGCGACTCTCAAAAAATTCAATATCACTCCGGAAACCGGTATGATGAGTCTTGATGTGGATGTGAAAGGTACAGACGCTGTCTATGTCGAGATTGTATCTGAAGATCCGGGTTCAGCTCTGTTTGTACCGCTCACGACCTCGTATCTGACCAAGTAAAACTTCTTACGGAACACAAACATAAAAAACGATGATTCATCAGGCAGGCTCTGAACCCAGGTTTGAATTCTGAGCTGCATGATGAAAGCATCGTTTTTCTTATATTCATTAGTGATTACAATCTATTGCTGGTTTACCTTGTGCTTATGAACATTAACGAATCATCGTATCCAGCGGTTTCAGGTTTGCTTCGATCTCGGCACGGCGTCCTTCCAGGAATGGAGGAAGTGCAAGGGATTCCCCAAGAGTGGCAAAATCCTCGTCTGTATCAAATCCCGGGCCGTCTGTAGCAAGCTCGAACAAAATACCGTTTGCTTCACGGAAGTACAGGGAACGGAAGTAGAAGCGATCGACAAAACCGGAGCTTGGGAACTGGAACTGATGCACGCGGTCAACCCACTGTCTCAATTCTTCCTCATTGTCGACACGGAAGGCTACGTGGTGAACACTGCCGCGTCCAGGACGTTCCAGCTCCAGATCATTACGCTCCTCCAGATGAACTTCTGAACCGCTGCCGCCTTCACCAGATTCGAATACAAGCACATCAGGCTGACCGGATGTAAAAGCAGGATAGCTGCCTTTTGCTCTAAATCCAAGCAGTTCGGTGAGGACAGGTGCGGTGAGTGAAGCATCCTGTACAGTCAGATGAATTGGACCCAAACCTACGATGCCATATTCTGCAGGTACAGGGCTTCGATCCCAAGGTTTGCCGCCTGCAACACCCGTGTTATGTTCGTCAGATACAAGAATCAGCCGCATGCCTTCGAAGTCTGTGAATGCCAATGTCGCACGGCCTCCGCGCTGCATGATCTCGCCGTGAGGTACTTCATATTCGTCGAAGCGCTGCGCCCAATAGGCAAGAGCTGCATCGCTTGGTACACGAAGGGAAGTAGCCGAGATGCTGTTCACACCTTCACGTGTACGCCCGGCCATCGGAATCTCGAAGAAAGTAAGCTCTGTACCGGGATTTCCTTTCTCATCTCCATAGAACAGGTGATAGACCGAGACGTCATCCTGATTGACCGTTTTTTTGATCAGGCGCAGGCCCATGATATCCGTATAGAAGCGGTAGTTCTGATCAGCATGTGCTGTGAGTGCGGATACGTGATGAAGTCCTTTAATAAGCATAATATATTCCTCCTAGAGATAAAGTGAAGTCCTACGAAAAATCCTGAATGTCATGGAGCGCTAATGTGAGTACTCCAAAGATAGGTTAATCACATTTTCAGTTATCATATTTAAAGTTACTAACTTTTTGTATGTTTTGTTCTTGGCTTTATCTTAACATAAAGATATTTATAATACAATATTTATTTTATATGAAGGTGGACAGTTACCTGATTCGGTGGCAGAATGAGAAAAGTTACCATTCCTATTGTAAGGAAATAGTCCCTTTTAACCTGATCAAAAGGAGAGAGGAAAGGCATGGCCTACCCATCTTGGCTTGACCCGTATGATGCAGAGCCTTTTGCAGCATTCTCGACTTCACATATCGTATCGATCGTCATCATCGCTGTACTGATTCTCCTGTTATTTCTATTTAGACGTCAGCTCCGTTCTATGTCTAAACGTTCAAGCCAGCTTACGCGTATGGGGCTGGCGGGGTTCATGATTGGCTGCGAGATCCTGCTGCAATTTTGGTATGTGTATGGAGGGATTTGGAGCCTGCAGACTTCACTTCCGCTGGAGCTGTGCAGCTTATCGTTATTATTGTCAGCACTGTTATTGCTAACACGCAAAAGATGGTTGTATTCTGCTCTGCTTTTCTCAGGTATCGCAGGTGCCCTGATGGCCATTGTAACACCGAATTTGGGCTATGCATTTGCTCATTTTCGCTTCATCCAATTTTTTACGGCTCATGCAATGATCATTTTTGCTCTGCTCTATATGACATTGGTGGAACAGCTTCGTCCAGGATGGCGATCAGTTGCAGGCTCCATGATATTTGTGAATGTCGCGGCGCTGGTGGTGTATATTGTTGATGTTTTACTGGGTGCGAATTATATGTTTCTGAGACATAAACCGAACACACCTTCCGTGTTAGACGTGCTTGGGCCTTATCCAGTCTACATTCTTGGTGAGGAGCTTCTTGCTCTGGTGTTATTTTCCTTGTTATACCTGCTGCTCTTTGCCATTCCAGAGCGGCTGAAACGGATGGCTGGAAAAAAGGTCAAGCAGCCGCAGCTGCATTCCAAAGGCTGACATGAAACTTCATCTTTAACTAGGGCGTGTCTTGAAACCCGCTGAAGTGCATCTTTTCCCCCTTTCGTCCCATGCTGCGTCAGTTTCCCTTGACGTGCCCCGGCACGCCTGCGGTAAACTTCCTGGCATGGAACAAAAATTCGGCAAAATTGGCTTCCTTCAGCGTTTTCAGACACACCCTAAAATAACCCGCAAAAGCTTTGGTCATCCAAAGCTTTTGCGGGTTTGTTTAATTTATGGAGTTCAACCACGAAGAAGTGATTCAGCACCATCTACGTAGATTCGTGTACCTGTCACATGAGAGGCTTCGTCTGAGGCGAGGAACAGCACCAGATTAGCGACCTGCTCCGATGTTCCCGGTTCACCCTTAAGCGGATGTTCGTGTCCCTCAGGGAACTCCACTGGTATCTGAACATCCTTCAGGTCATCGGATGGATAGGTATTGTCATCAATATTCGTATCAATTGCACCCGGACAGACTGCGTTCACGCGAATTTTATAACGGGCAAGTTCGAGTGCGGCCATTTTGGTGAAAGCGGTTTGACCAGCTTTGCTGGAAGCGTATGCAGAAAATCCAATACCGGAGAATACGCGGTTTCCATTAATCGAACTGGTAATAATGATGCTCCCGCCGCGTTCCTTCAGATGAGGAATGGCATACTTCACCGTTGCGAACGTGCCGCGCATGTTAATCTCCATCGTCTGGTCCCAATCTTCGATTTTCATTGTTTCAATAGGAGCCATCGCACCATTAATACCTGCATTTGCAAAAACGATATCCAGCTGGCCAGCTTCTGCAGCAGCCTGATTCATCGCCTTCTGTACATGCTCCGGCTTGGAGATGTCACATTCAATGACGTAAGCTTCTCCGCCTGCTTTTTCGATGATCTGTTTGGTTTCCTCTGCATTCTCGGGTGTACGATCCAACATATATACTTTGGCTCCATGTTCGGCGAAACGGATCGCAGAAGCCTTCCCGATGCCTGAGCCGCCTCCAGTCACAATCGCTACTTTGCCTTCCAAACGTTGTTCAGCCATTACTGATCCCTCCATATATAGGTTATCCTTGGACACTCTACTTCTAAATACCCGGCATGGGGGTGATGAATCATATGTATATATATTAAAAAACAGGACCCTGTTTGGGTCCTGTCGGTTAACCAGTCATCATCATATAACCAGCTTTATAAGTATCATTTTATAGGAGGGAGTGGAGGTAGAGGTGTAGTTCTCTTTGCTTCCAATATTACTTATGTTTCTTCCAGTCCATCGAGCTGTTGTTCAGCAAGTACTCAAAATCATTATCCTTACGCTTCTGCTCCGCCTTACGAGCTTCCTCTGCCTGTAAACGTTCCTGTTCTTTACGTTCCGCCTCGGCAGCTTTGGCTTCATTGGCCTGCGCTTTGAGCTTCTCCAGCACATCGCTGCTGAGCAGATCCTTCAGCGTAGCGGGTTTGTCCTGTGTCTGAGCTTTGGGCGCTGGGGTGTGTCTTCTGGATTTTGCCATAGGAAAATCTCCTTTCCAAACATGAATCATAGTCTATATCGTTTCGTAGTCATAGTATATCAGGTTCACGATGTGCATTCCATGAAGATGCGCATTCCATGAAGATCCGCAGTCCATGCATAACAAATGATAGAACAAAGGCGGGATAGATACAGGAAAAAGGGTATGTCACGGCGAATGGAAACGAGTATAAAATCATATAATGTTACCGATACTGCGACTATCCCCGGAGAAAGGAGTCGTTGTTCGTGGAGACAGACCATCGTTTGTTGAAAGGGCTTGCATGGGGGGGGGCCTTCAGCTTCCCGTTGTGGATTGCAGCTATTGGTTGGCTGCGCCTATTAGGATGGTTGTATTGAGAATGCAGCACATGACCAAAAGTACTGAAAGAAAACAGGCTGATCTAATCAATTGTGTAAACGCTATCATTAAATAAGCTCTGTTCCGTGCCAGATGCACAGGACAGAGCTTTTGTTTGCTGCAGGAGAGTCTGTTATTTCTTGTCTTCTGTAATCTTGACCGGTTCCGGATATTCAAGGCCGTGCGTATCAACCGTTACTTTTTTCATAACCTGATCGGTAACCGGTTTATTTGCTTCGCCTGTTTGCTGTGCTGCAATACCATCCACAACATCCATACCTTCAGTCACTTTACCAAAGGAGGCGAAAGCATTATCCAGATGATCCGCATCACCTAACATGATAAAGAACTGGGAACCAGCTGAATCCAAATTGTCACCGCGAGCCATCGAGATGACCCCACGTGTATGTTTCAGATGATTTTTGTGACCGTTAGAGGTAAATTCCCCTTTAATCGCATACCCTGGGCCGCCTGTGCCTCTTCCTTCAGGATCGCCACCTTGGATCATGAAGCCTGGAATAACACGGTGAAAGATGGTGCCATCATAGAACCCTTTGTTCGCCAGTGATATGAAATTGTATACCGTATTTGGTGCAATCTCAGGGTAAAGCTCAATGACAATCTTCTGTCCGTCCTGCATCTCAATCGATGCCACGGGATTCGGGCCCTCGGGCGGGGCTGGAACCTGGGTTTGTGAAGAAGCATTGCTGGCAGGGCGTCCACACCCGCTCATAACGATCAGCAGCAGCATAAGAAGAAGCGAAACTGCGGTTGTTTTTTTCCACCGTAAAGACATGAATAGGTTCCTCCTTGGTTCGTTCTTCAACTATCATACCGTTTCCGGGTGCAGCATGGCAATGCAAGCTGTGTTCAACTGGTGAACTGGGGATGGTCTTCAAGAGAGCATAGGTGTAAAATAAGGAAAATGCTTCCGCATCAGGGGGACGTACGGGTCTGTTCCGTCCTCTCCATATACGGCAGTCCCGGCGTCAGCTACGGAAAGGACGTGCGGGTATGAACTTCTCATGGAAGCGTAATCTGATTATTTTGTGGATCGGTGTCTTTTTTTGCAGCACGGCATATTCGATCTCTATTCCATTTCTGCCTTTATTTCTAAGCAGCGATTTGGGCGTTCGCAATCATCTGGAGTTCTGGTCAGGGCTGGCCTTTGGCATCACGTTTCTTGCAAGTGCGCTTGTGTCGCCTTTCTGGGGATCATTGGCTGATAAATACGGACGTAAACCAATGTTAATTCGTTCAGGGTACAGCCTTGCTGTCCTGTATCTGATTAATTATTTTGTACAGGACCCGTATTCACTCATTGTTGTTCGATTGTTTCAAGGGCTGCTTGCCGGATTTGTCCCAGCTGCAATTGCTCTCGTAGGCACAAACACACCTGAAGAGAAGACGGGGTACGCTTTAGGCATCATGTCAACTGCGGGTGCGACAGGCGGTATCATCGGTCCGTTAATCGGCGGATTTGTCAGCCATTATTATGGCAACCGGAGTGCATTTCTATTTTCGGCGATTGTGGTGCTGGTGTCTGCACTTATTGCGACATTCTGGGTCAGAGAAGAGAACTTCAATCGGAATAAGGCGCGCTCACATGTCATGGATGATATTCGTGAGGCCAGAGCGAACCGGGTATTTGTCACTGTACTGGGCATGATGGGGATCTGCACTTTCTCGGTCATGATTTTGGAGCCGTTATTAACGGTGTATGTCATGGAGATGGGTGTTCAGCCTGACCGGGCTTCGTTAAGCTCCGGCATTATTTTCTCGGCGGTAGGAGTAGCGACTGTTATTATGGCTCCCCGTTGGGGCAAGCTTGGATCGAGAATCGGGTTTGGGAAAGTATTGGTTATTGGACTTGTAGGCGGAGCTGTAGGTAACCTGCTGCAGTTTTTCACGACGGGTTATGTCGCTTTTGGCATTCTCAGGTTTGTATATGGCCTCTTTTTTGCGGCTGTATTCCCTGCAATCAATGCGATGATTGTGCAGGTGACTGCACCGGCATTTCGGGGACGGGCTTTTAGTTTGAACCAGTCGGCAGCCCAGATCGGGACGATGGCCGGACCGATTATCGGAGGTGTTCTTGGCGGCTGGCTTCCTATTCGCTGGATATTTATTATTAATGGTCTTGCACTTCTGGCTACCGCAGTTGTGGTGAAGTGGTCCAGACTTGAACACAAGCTTCCTGGAGCAGGCAAGTCTGCCGAGAAACAGCCGCTGTAGTTCAGGACAGAGAGATGACGCTGAAGATGCAGCAGTCATCTTTTTTCTGTAAAAACTCAGGCCAACTTTTAAAATAACTAAAAAAAGAAACCCCTTATCCAAGAGGTTTCTGCAGCGTAATGTTACAGCACAAATCGCATATGGGAATCGTTCATATCGTGCTGTCTGTGCGATTCAGTTTCATAATGTTATGATTCATCCGAAGAGGGTTTAACGGAAGCGGAACGCTCTTCCTTGGGGATGGCGTGTTCGATCGCCTCTCGCTGATCTTTATCCTCCAGTGCGTCCGGGAAAGAGTCTTCGGTAAAGAGCCCGAAATCAGGATCGATATCCCGCTCGGTGACGAGATTATCCGGTTGTTTACTTGATCTTCCCTGAGCATTTTTGGTCATGTCAGCACCTCCTTGTTTCAGAATATGCAGGGTGAAGCTTTAACGCGGCGGCAGCATATTTTGCTGTGGTTTGGCATCGGCTCCGGCTCCATTCAGCAGATCTGTCCCATGCAGGGCATCCGGATCGGGTGCGGCAGGGTCAACCGGACTGCCGGGCTGCACTAAATCCGCATCAGGTACAGATTCCAGCGGCGTTTCAGCCAAACGTGATTCCAGACCTTCCTCATCCGCAGCAGGAGAAGGCGGCAGTTCTGAATCTTCCATATCAATGCGCTGCCCGGAAACTTCATCAAAAGTATCCATATCTCCTGCAGGTACTTCCGTTTCGGGCGGGATATCGCGAGACCTCTGGTAGCGGTCATAATAACGTTCACTTTCAACACTGCTGATTGGTTTATCAGACATAAGAGACACTTCCTTTCGCACAAGTTATGTGGCATACGTTTTTTATCGTGTATTCTACATTGTTCTTACTTTAAGCAGGATAGTATTCCCTCAAATACAAAGGGTTATGTCCAAAATTCGTTAAAATTTCGGGAAAACATACTTCACGAGGAAGTAGAGAAATCCAAAAAAGATAATGATGTATGCGGCATATTTAATAAATGTAGAAGCGACCATACTTGAATCCGATTTATGCTGAACATCCTTATGCTCAACTTCTACCGTACGATGGGGCTCATTCATTGTAATCATCTCCTTGTTTGGTGAGTGTTGCTTTGAGAAACCATTACACATGATCAAAAGGATTGAATCGCAGCATCTGTTTTTTACAGCTTTTCTTGTTTTGCCTATGTTATGATGAAGCTTGAATACATAAAGGGGGATGTCCTGTGGACTGGTTCACACTCGGCAATATGATTACTCGGATTCGGATTGGACAGAAAGCGTCCACACCCGGATTCTCTCGTACTGTCATTCGTCGACCGGATGGATTATTCTGGGTCGGTGGAATTTGGTCGGGACAGGTTGTTCAGTTACGTGATTTTCTGTTCTCGGATATATGGACCATTTATGATGATGAAGAGACGGAGCAGTGGCTTGAATTTCGAACGAAAGTGGAGCAGAAGGAACGTGAAATGATTGAAAATCAGTTTGAAGACCTGCGAGATTAACGGATTTGAATAACAATAAAATGGAAAAATGACTATAAATGAACTTTTATGTGAATTAAGGTTTTGTTTAAGAAGGTGACATGATTCACGACGGCGAATGATATATGAGGAGAATGAATAAGAGAAAATAAGAACTTTGAGGTGCTGTGGATGAAAAATGTGCCCAAAGCGATCATCATCTTGTGGATGACGGTATGGATGATTCTGGGCATGCCGCATGGACTCGTGCTTGCCGCGCCAGAAGAGATTCAGCAGCCTGTAACCATTACAGGATGGGAAGTGAAATGGGGAAACGCTGGAGATCAGGGCTTCATAAGTGAGGTTAAGGGTGAGAACGAAATTTGGGAGAAGAAGGGTCCTGACCGAATAACAGGTAGTGATAAAAAGTCTTCCGTCTCCTTATGGACACGTCTGACGATACCTCGTTTGCATGATGGAAGTTCGGCCATTCGTTTTGAAAATATTAGAGGTAATCATATTGTAATTTATTTGGAAGACCGGAAGGTATACGAGAATTTTCATTATAATTACGACAATAACGCCGTCTTTTTACCGTTATCGGCTGAAAACTCTGGAAATACACTTTATGTATGGGCTCAAAATGAGAGAGGATGGGTAGGCATCCAAGGTGATGTTCAGGTCGGCCCCTATTCCATGCTGCAGGAGAAGTATATCCATAACGGTCTGATTGATGTCATTTTAGGTGCGACTTTTGTATTCACCTCGCTTATTATGCTGAGCTGCACATTTTTTCTGGGACAGTTTCATAAAGGATTATGGATATCCTTATGTGTTGTCATGGGTTCCATCGGCACGATGGTGATCACTTACTCGCAATTCTTGTATACCTTCTATCAAGTCTACGGTGACCTGTACTCTGTTCTCTTTGATCTGGCGATGCTGCTGGGGATGCCCGCTCTTTGTTATTTCTTTGAACAAGTTATTGGTCCTGGAGTATACGGTATATTTACCAAGTTAAGAAAAATTCAATGGGCTTATTCCATTATTGCTGTGATTTCCTTGTTTATATATGTAGTTTCGGGAGGGCAGTGGGATCTGCTGTACAGTCTGCTCGTGCAGCGGGTGGTTGGCATCGTGCTGGTGATTCTGCTGACCATTCTGTTCGTAGGTACGATTGCCAAAGCGCTGCAGCGCAGCCGTGAAGCTATTTTATTAGCCTCTGGTTTTGGTGTTTTTTCTTTGATCAGCGTACTCGAACTGCTGTGGTACTTTCAGCGCAGCGGGACATATCATCTGTTATGGTGGAAATGGTCCATGGTTGCATTTGTCATCTCTTTGATCGCAATTCTTGGAAGTCGTTTTGCCGAAAAGCATAATAAAGTGCTGGAATACTCCAAGGAACTGGAGCTGTTTAATAATGAACTGCAGCGATCCGAGAAAATGGAGATTATTAGCGAGCTTGCTGCTTCTGTTGCTCATGAGGTTCGTAATCCGCTGCAGGTTACGCGAGGATTTCTTCAGCTTATGACAGAGCAGGAGGATAACAAAAATAAAGGATATGTGCGGATTGCGCTGGAGGAACTGGACCGGGCATCTGGCATTATTACCGATTTTCTGACCTTTGCCAAACCGGAATTTGATCATATTATATCTCTGAATATTGCACATGAATTTGAGCATATTGAAGGTATTCTTGTACCCATGGCTAATCTTGAAGGTGGGAAAATTACAACGGATATTCCTCCAAGTCTTCATATTCGAGGCAATTCCTCAAAGTTCAAGCAGGCTTTTATCAATATCATCAAAAATAGCATTGAGGCATTGCAGGGACAAGGCCAGATCGATATCTGGGCTTATTCACAGGATGGTAAAGTCAAGGTGCATGTCAGAGACAACGGGGAAGGGATGAGTGAGGAAGCTTTATCCCGATTGGGAGAACCGTATTTCTCCAACAAAATTAAAGGCACCGGATTAGGCATGATGGTTACCTTCCGCATCGTAGAAGCGATGAATGGACAGATCAGTTTTACAAGTACAAAAGGGGTAGGAACAGAAGCTGTAGTATCTTTTCCCGAGTTCGTCAAATGACGAACTCGAGTAGGATCACAGCTTAATGTTCTACCCCTGTTTTAGTTCATACAGGATTCAATTTTACCTAATGGACCGGCTTAATCTCTCCACGGACCGCAATTGACGTCATAATTAACTTTGGAAGGATTAGGAGGAATAACAAGTACATAATCATTCTGCTGCTCCTCGACCGTGCGAACCTTGATATGATCAGGAATTGTAATCCCGAATGCTTCGCGAAGCGCCTGCTTGGGATTGGAGTGAAGTTGTTGTCTGAACTGTTCGTCTGTCCAAGCCTTTTCAATAATTTCCTCTTGCAGCGTTTTTTCTAATACCATCATCGCCAACATTCCCTTCATATTTAGATTAAACTGAATCAGCTTGTCTCCTGCCCGAAGCTTGAGGTTGTAATTCGCTGATCCAGTAGTGAAACCCGCCTTGATAGAGCCTTTTTTTGTGATCTTCTATATCCTGAACAGCTTGTACCAGTCTGCCGCACAGATCGGAATTAAAAACAGTGAATTGCGGTAAGGCTGCGTTAGAAGATGTAAGTGCGCTGTTGTACTGCTGTGCAATATCTACGTATGTGTTCATGAATTGTGAATTAAATACATTATGGTGAGCAGATTCGTGAAGTGAGTGAGCACGGTATTCCTGATGGAGTGCTGCGGATATGTGAGAGAGGTAACTGTTGTAGCTGCCATGCACAGCATCTTGTTTCATATCTGTAAAGTCATCCGTCATCTGAAGAGTCATGAGCACGATATTCAATGCATCACAGACCGAAGCGATTCGCTCAGGCTGTTCCAACAGAAGCAGAGAACCGATGGCTCCTATTTTTGATGGTGATGCTTTCTGGGCGATGAGAAGCGGATGCTGCTGGAAATAATCGATGTGTAATTCCCCATTCACACTTACGGCCCATTCTTGAAGAACTTGTCTGAAATAGTTCCAGAAATCAGAAGCGGGTTCAAATAATGCACCATAGATTTGGATTGCATCGATGTAGTAAAGATTTCCTAAAGACAACTTGAGCACGGCATTCTCAGTCGGTTCATCCATAACGTCATCCAGATTAAGAAAATACAGCATGTGCAGCAGACAGGCTGTACTGAGCTGATGAGCCTGTTCCGATGGAAGTCCATCCGTGTACTGCATCCAGAGCGGAGTGATATACCCGATGCAGCTGTGTCCTGTCCCCTTCGTTACGGGGTGGAGCAGTCGGAGCTGCTCAAGTGCACGTGCTGCCAGTGGATCGGGGTATTGCCGAAGCCGCTCTTCAGTTGAAGCGAACAAGGCATTCACGTCAAACATATACGGATCTAGCCATTCTCGCTGCATAAGGGCAACGTCCTTCCTGATCAAAATATGGAATATGTAGTAATCTCAAGAAGATACATACATTATAGCTCATTTGTATTGAAAAAAATAGGGTTTTTTGTGATCATTTGTGAGAAAAAGGGTGGCGATTTGCATTTTATAGCATAAAAAGTTGGAATTTGGGTCCAAACTAGGGAGGCATAGGATATCGATACAGGAAAGGCGGATAAGCAATGAAAAATTGGAAATCGTGGCTGGCAGTCGGTGCAGCGGCTGCCATGATCACCGTTACACCGGGCCAGACTGCTTTAGCTGGTCCTGCTGTTCCTTCGGAGCAGGTAGACGGGAACCGGACAGAATCAGCCGCAGGAAATAAAAAACCTTGTATGCATGCGGGGCACGGTCTGTTTATGATCGGTGAGACTGCTGATTTGCTCGGTATTGGACTTCGCGATCTAAAGCAGCAGATGGAACTTGGCAGGACTTTGTCCCAGATTGCCAAAGAACGCAAAGGTCTTAGTGAGGAACAGTTGCTGCAGAAATTAAAGCCGACGCTGTCAGAGCGCCTTGATCGAGCCGCAGCCGAAGGCTGTCTCACGAAGGAACAAGCCGCGGCAGCCAAAGCTGATATGGATGTGAAATTGAAAAAAGTTGTGAACACACCGCTTCGTGAATTACGGCGTGAATTCACACACCATGGGAAACATTCCATGCTTGATAAAGGAGCAATCGCACGTTACATCGGCATATCGACCGAACAATTACATGAACAGCTGCAGGCTGGCAGATCGCTGGCAGAAATCGCCCAAACGAAGGGGATTAGCGAAACACAACTGGTGAATCAGCTTAAAGAGCAGCTGACAGGTGATCTGCAAAAATTTGTTCATCAAAAGCATCAGGGTCACCCGGTTCCGGTCCGTCCAGGGAATGTACCAGGACGTTCAGCTGTAAACGAAGTGAAGTAAGCAGCTGCGCATACAAAGAAAGAGCATCCTCCGGATGGGGGACGCTCTTTCTTTGGTAATACGTTTAGATGGACCATCTCTTTTAAAGATTTGGATGCTGGCTGTTATCGTATTAAGGTGTCTCCTGGATCTGATTTTTGACAGCTGAACCTGGTGTTGAGTTTTGATCCGGGAATGACTTTCTTCCATGCGCGGGCATACTTCCGTATGAGCCCGACTGCTGTTTTCTATTATGAGTTCGCACTAATCCAACCGTGAAGCGGGAGCCTGGCAGCCTGGACAATGCCCAACTGATACCAAGCGAAGTAACAACTGTGACAGCAAAGGAAAGTATGGTCACGGGTAAATGCCATCCGCTGAGCTGAAGTGGTCTGGTAACATAGGCAATGGCATAGATCACGAGAGCATGAACCAGATAGCCCCCGAAGGAGTAACGTCCAATCCAGGTGAGTATGCGCTCTAACCACAGGTTCTTACCCCGCAGCAGCACCAGAAAACCGTAGAACATAAACATCTGAGCCATAATATTAATAAACGTGCTCGGTTTCAGATAAGTAGAAATATTCAGGTTCATCGTATCTTCCGACCCGCGCAGCACATCGTAGCCAAGCCAGATATACATCACAATAAAAACGGCAGTGGTACAAGGGAGCGCCCTCACCGTCCAGCTTCTCCAGTTCTCCACCGTCCAGGCACAGACAGCGCCAAGCAAGAAGTAAAACCAGTACATAATCCATGAATAGGAACGGTATTCCAACAGGCCAGACCAAGGTTCAGACCACCATCGTGTCCAATCAGGCATATCGTAGTATGACCATTTCATAAGCCACATGTACAGTAGGGCTGCCGCCAGGATGATGGATACCGTCAGCTGCATCGAAGTAAAACGTTTGAGATTCTTCAGCCGCTTCCGGACGGCATGGGCCCCCGCGAGAAACAGCGGAAACAGAATATAAAACTGAAACACCATTAGAACGAACCAAAGGTGATATCCGGTCTGCGGCATAAACAGCTCACGGACAAAACTTCCCAAATCCGGCATGCCTGAAGACCAGAACGCAGGGGTGAACACACGAACAGCTAACCAGTAGATGAGTGTCCATATGAAAAAGGGCATATAAATATCACCAAACCGCTTGGCAATGAACCGGGGATAATCAGGTTTGACGTACCGGTGGTGGTAGAACAGCATCACACCAGATAGAAACACGAAGGTGGGGGTACCAAACCTCGTCAAATGATATATCATGGTCAGCATAACGGAATCAGGCTGCTCAATGTCTGCCCGGTAGATGTACTCTGCAATATTATGCTGCATGACAATGGCCAGGAAAGCTAACCCGCGCAGTTCAGTCCATTCGGCTATTTTTGGCAGTTTCATCCACAATCCTCCCTTCTCCGGCCGGGGTCATCATACAAGACTACCCTCCAAACATTAAGGCTGCATTAAATGGCGAAAATAGGAACTAAAAAAGCCGGCCTAAGCCGCCCTTTTACTGTTTATGGCATTGTCACTCACTGGACTCATCAGAAGATGAGCTGCCCGGAGTCTGATTGTCATTCTCAAATAATTTCTTAATGTAAGCCTGAAGTTTAGGGACATTTACACCTAATACCTGAGCAGCCCCGGCCCGTTCGTTTGTCAGCAGCTTATTCGGCGGAATCTGCTGCTGATCGATCTCGTTTACACGAAGATCGAAGCCTAGCGAAGCCAGTTTCAGCATTTGCGTTGGACTGAGGTCCGTTTTGATATAAGGGGCGATTGCTTCCAGCATCTCAGGAATTTTAAAGAGAGAAGTGGTGCTCTGCATCTTCTTGGCAAGTTCGGTCATAAAGATGCGCTGTCGCTGGGTCCGTGTGAAATCGGAGGTCGCATCATGCCGGAAACGAACATACTGGAGGGCCGTTTTGCCATCCATATGCTGCAGCCCTTTTTTCAGATCAATATCATACATATGCTTGTCGGCTTTACTCGTGTAATACATGTCTTTCTCTACATCAATTTCAATGCCGCCCAGTGCATCAACGAGAGCCATGAATCCGGTAAAGTCTGTATAGACGTAGTGCTGAATGGGAATGCCAAGCAGATTGCTGACCGTTTGTTTGGTTAATTCAGCTCCTCCATAGGAAAAGGCCGCATTAAGACGACTTTTGCCATGGCCTGGAATCTCCACATACGTGTCTCGAAGCACCGAAAACAGATGGGCTTTTTTGGAAACCGGGTCAATGGAAGCAACCATCACCGAGTCTGAACGCCCCGCGTCATCCCCTCTGGAGTCACCGCCAATCAGTAAAATATTTACTCTCTCTTCGCCGTCCCATTTCGGAATGACCGCTGCGGGAGTATCGGGGGTTGGAGTGCTGCCTGAGTCATTGTTAGAAGTGGATGAGGCACTGGATGCAGTCGAGATGCTATTGGCAAAATGAACAATGGAATATCCGTAGTAGACAACCACTCCTATTACAGTAATTACCAAGGTCAGGGCTGTCCCCCATAACCATTTTTTAAGCATAATCTTCACCTTTCTATGTATAAACTGATAGATACCCAAACTAGTTTAACAAAAAGAAAGAGAAATGTCCTCCCTGATTCCGAAAATGCGGTTCATTTACATATTAATGAACGAATCGTTGGTTCAAATAGAATGCGGCCTGCATTATGGAAAAACGAGATTCTTCACGGTCTTATAAACTGCAAAATGTTCGTCTGTGTATTTGGCGAAGCAGCACCTTTCTTTTTGAACGTTATGCGTTGTTAAGTGAAATTTTCTGAAATTCAGATGTCATATATTCATTCACGGAACATGTGTGTCGATATATTATACAGATGTACTAGTTTATTGGGCCAAGTTGGAGGAGTGGGAAGATGGGGAAAGTGCGGGGGAACGCATTAGGAAAAGTGAAGTTTACGATTCGCGGTAAGTTATTGAGCGGTTTCTTGATTGTCTTGGCATTACTGATTTTTGTTAGCGTGTACACGCTGACTCAGGTTTTCAAGATGGCGGATAGTGCAAGACAGATCGACCAGACTTGGATGCCTAGTGTAAGTTTACTTGGGATTATGAATGGTGATGTGTCGGATGTAGAACGGCTGGCACTGGCCATTATTGTAGAACAGAACCCAAGTGAAACGGAGAGAATGAATGGAGTGTTGACCGAGCTGCTTGCCAAGATTGAGGATGAGCGCAAGGAATTGCTGACCTTAATTAATGGTAATGCTGAGGCTGAGAAAATGTATGAGCAGTTTTCCAGTAGTTATGATGCATATCTGCAGAAAATGCCCACATTTGTAGACTTTGGTCTGAAAAATGACTTTGATACGGCCAGCAAGCTGCACACAGAAGCCTACACGCTCTGGTATGCAGCTAATGATACCATCACCCAGTTAATTAATTTAGGGAATGACGGAGCGAAAGAGGTTGCTGGCGGATCTGTCAAACTTGCCGAAAATGCTTTTAATATCATTTTGGTTGTATCTATAGTGGCAACGCTGCTGGCATTGTTCATTGCGTTATTTATCGCAAGTATGATCTCACGACCGATCAAGAAGATGACGGAAGCAGCTTCAGCGATCGCAGATGGTGATCTTACCGGTGAAGCCATCACGCTGAAAAACAGGGATGAGCTGGGTATTTTGGCAGCCGCTTTTAATACAATGAGTACCAATCTGCGTTCGATGATTCAATCTGTATCGGAAACATCCGAGCAGGTCGCAGCTTCATCCGAGGAACTTCTTGCCAGCGCAGAGCAAAACACGAAAGCTTCGGAGCAAATTACCGAAACGGTTGAAGAACTATCTGTCGGAACAGCGAATCAGGTAGATATTGTGAAGCGTTCTTCGCAGGCAATGAATGAAATGGCATTAGGCTCCGAACAGATTGCCGAACTGGCTCAAAGTGTATCCGTGTCCGCCGTGGATGCAGCAAATCAATCTGCGGAAGGTAACCAGATTATACAGCAGGCTGTTCAACAGATGGGGGCTGTTCGTAACTCTATCGCTTCGCTGAGAGAACTGGTTACAGGACTCGGAGAGCGTTCAGCCGAGATTGGAACCATCACTGAAGTGATCAACAACATTGCCCGGCAAACCAACTTGCTTGCGCTGAATGCGGCGATCGAAGCTGCACGTGCAGGGGAACATGGCCGAGGATTTGCTGTAGTTGCGGGTGAGGTGCGTAAACTGGCCGAGGAATCCTCAGCTTCAGCCCAACAGATCTCAGAGATTGTTCAGCTGATTCAGCAGGATACGAATCATGCTGTAGAGGCTGTGAAGGTGAACAGTAATGAAACGGAAGCCGGAATTGAGCTGGTTACTGCAGCCGGAGAAGCATTCGAGCAGATCTCGAATGCTGCCAACAAGGTAGCCGGGGATATTGAAGAAGTATCTGCAGGTTCAGAGGAAATGTCAGCAAGTACAAACGAGGTCGTAAGTTATGTGACCCAGATCTCTAATATTGCATCAGAAGCTGCAGGGGCTGCACATAACGTATCTGCTGCTACGCAGGAGCAGTTGGCTTCCATGGAAGAGATCGCTTCATCGGCAGGAATGTTATCCAAGATGGCCGAGGAACTGCAGGGACAGGTGGGCAAATTCAAAGTATAGATTCACACGGAGGAATACGGAGCTGTTTCTCCCGGGAGGTATCCGGGAAGAAACAGCTTTTTTGTCATATCACGCTGATCAGGTCACAACAATGTTATTCCAGAAGTCACCAATGTTGATATTGTAAGTTAAACAAAACACTATAATGGTAATTAATGGTGGAAATTACATGCGGTTACCACCATGGAGAGGAGCGTGAATCATCAATAATCTGGAGATGTTCACCCGGAACTTTCAAGAAAAGGAGATGAACAGTAAATAATGAAAGGGCGCTGGTGGAAACGAGTTGCTATGGCAGCGTTATCGGCAGGACTGCTGGCAGGAAGCTTTTCTATGAATACAGGATTACGCCAGGCGGATGCGGCCGCTGGAGATCATAACTATGCAGAAGCACTTCAGAAGGCTATTTATTTCTATGAGGCGCAGCGGTCGGGGCCGCTGCCTGCAGACAACCGGGTTGAATGGCGTGGTGATTCGGGAATGCAGGATGGAGCGGATGTCGGAGTCGATCTGACAGGAGGCTGGTACGATGCTGGAGACCATGTGAAATTTGGCTTTCCAATGGCAGCTTCAGCCACAATGCTGGCCTGGTCCGTTGTGGAATACGGTGATGGGTATGAGCAGGCCGGACAGCTGGAGGAGATCAAGGATAATATCCGGTGGGCAGCCGACTATTTTATGAAAGCGCATACGAAACCAAACGAATTATGGGGACAAGTTGGAGGAGGTAATATCGATCATGCCTGGTGGGGACCTGCAGAGGTAATGCAGATGAACCGCCCATCGTTCAAGATCGATGCTTCCTGTCCGGGAAGTGATCTGGCGGCAGAGACAGCGGCTGCCCTGGCGGCCTCCTCGATCGTATTTGCAGATGATGATCCGGCCTACTCGGCCAGAATGCTTCAGCATGCAAAAGAACTGTACAACTTTGCAGATACATATCGGGGAAAATACACCGATTGTATTACCGATGCTGCAGCATTCTATAATTCGTGGACCGGATATGAAGATGAGCTTGCATGGGGCGGAGCATGGCTTTATTTAGCCACTAATGATAACGCTTACTTGTCCAAAGCGATCGCAGCTGCAGACCGCTGGTCTGCAAGCGGAGGTTCTGCGAACTGGCCTTATACCTGGACACAGGGCTGGGATAGTAAACATTACGGTGCCCAGATTCTGCTTGCCCGGATTACATCCAGTTTGAATATGCCGGAGGCCACCAAATTCATTCAGTCGACGGAACGCAATCTGGATTACTGGACGGTAGGAACAAATGGGGGCCGTGTGACATATACCCCGGGCGGATTGGCTTGGCTGGATCAGTGGGGTTCACTCCGTTATGCGGCGAATGCGGCTTTTATCTCTTTTGTGTACTCCGATTGGGTCAGTGACCCTGTGAAAAAATCCAGATATCAAAATTTTGCCGCCTCGCAGATCAATTACATTTTAGGAGATAATCCTCGTCAGAGCAGTTATGTGGTCGGATATGGGAAAAATCCACCGAAGCATCCGCATCATCGTACCGCTCATAGTTCATGGATGAACAACGAAGATATTCCGGCGGATCACCGTCATATTTTATACGGCGCCATGGTAGGAGGACCAAACGCGTCGGATCAATATACGGATGACATCGGGGATTACGTGAGCAATGAAGTAGCGACAGATTACAATGCCGGCTTCACTGGAGCACTCGCCAAGATGAATCTGCTGTATGGACAGAATCATCAGCCTCTTGCGAATTTCCCTGCTCCTGAGGTCAAAGGTGACGAATATTTTGTCGAAGCGGCTGTTCGCTCATCGGGCTCGAATTATACGGAAATTCGTGCACTGCTGAACAACCGCTCAGGCTGGCCTGCACGAATGGGAGATCAGCTTTCCTTCAAATATTTCCTCGATTTGAGTGAGGTGTATGCTGCAGGGCATACCGTATCGGATGTTCAGGTAACTGTATCATCCAGCGAAGGTGCAGTCGTTTCACAGCCTGTTGTGGTGGATGCTGCCAAGCGGATCTATGCCATTACGGCAAACTTCAGCAATACCAAAATCTATCCTGGCGGAGAGGGGAATTATCGCAAAGAAGTTCAATTCCGCATTACAGGTCCGCAGGGGGCATGGAACCCGGCGAATGACCCTTCTTACCAGAACCTGACGACAGGGAATCCGGTAAAAAGTGCGTACATTCCCGTCTATGATGCTGGAGTAAAGGTATATGGACAGGAACCGGGTATGACACCGGTGACCGTGCCGGCTGCACCTTCTGGCGTGCAGGCAGCAGCCGGAAACAGCCAGGTCACGCTGAGCTGGGCAGCATCTGCCGGGGCTGTAACGTATACGGTCAAGCGTGCCGAAGTTAGCGGAGGCCCTTATACAACAACTGCTTCGGGTGTTAGCGGGCTGACTTATACCAACACAGGTTTGACGAATGGCAAGACCTATTATTACGTAGTGAGTGCAGTTAATGGAGCCGGGGAATCACCAGCTTCTATGCAGGTGCAGGCACTGCCGCAGGCAGTATCGACTGTGCCAGGATCGCTGATTTTAAGCGGGACAGCAGGCAATAACCAAAATGTGCTGTCGTGGACAGCATCATCAGGGGCCGCCAGCTACAATGTGCAGCGTGCAGCTGCAGGCGGATCGTATGTCGATGCGGCAGCCGGACTAACGACGCTGACCTATAATGACACAACAGCACTTAATGGTACAGCCTACAGTTATCGGATCGCTGCTGTGAATGCGAGCGGGCAGACCTTATCCAATGTAGTGGTGCTGACACCTTCCGAGCCGCCCATTTCGACAGGCACGCTTGAAGTACAGTATCGGAGCGGAGGGTCCGGGAATTCCAGCAATGCGGTAACTCCACAGTTCAATGTGAAGAACACGGGCACACAGGCGGTTGATTTGAGTACAGTGAAGATTCGATATTATTTTACCAAAGATGGCTCAGAGGATCTGACCTTCTGGTGTGATTATGCAGAGGTTGGTACAGCCAACATCCAAGGCAAGTTTGTGACGGTAAATCCGGCGAAAGGAATGGCTGACACGTATTTGGAGATCAGTTTCACCTCTGGAGCGGGCAGTCTGGCAGCCGGAGCGGAGACGGGCGTCATCCAGGGACGTTTCTCGAAAAACAATTGGAGTACTTTTGATCAGAGCAACGACTATTCTTTTGATGGTTCCAAAACTGCTTTTGCCGCTTGGAACAAAGTAACTGCATATCAAGGAAATACGCAGGTATGGGGGCTGGAGCCTTAAATACTCAACTACAGCATGGGCAGACCAACAGCATCGATATCCGATTTCCACTATTCCAGGGAGGTATATATTCATGTTGAAAACAGCTGCAAAAAAGAGTTTAACTGCCATGCTGGCGGGAACCGTCATGCTGACGGGTTACACGGGCCTCTGGGCTTATCCTCAACCGGCGAATGCCGCGGATCAGGCCATTGAAGTTCAGGCTGAAGGTGTCAATGAAGCCCGCTTTCTGCAATTGTACGATCAATTGAAAGACCCGGCAAACGGATACTTTTCTCCAGAAGGTATTCCGTATCACTCGATTGAAACGCTGCTGAGTGAAGCACCGGATTATGGTCATATGTCTACATCGGAGGCGTACAGTTACTGGTTGTGGTTAGAAACCATGTACGGTCACTATACGGGAGACTGGTCCAAACTGGAGGCGGCCTGGGATAACATGGAGAAGTACATTATTCCGGTCAACGAAGGGGATGGCAAGGAAGAACAGCCAACCATGAGCTTTTATAATCCAAACAGTCCTGCAACATATGCAGGGGAAAAACCGTTTCCTGACCAATATCCATCCAATCTGAACGGTCAATATGCAGCCGGTAAGGACCCGCTGGATGCTGAACTCAAGGCAACCTATGGCGATAATCAGACCTATCTGATGCACTGGCTTATTGACGTGGATAACTGGTATAAATACGGAAATCTGCTGAATCCATCCCACACGACAACGTATGTGAATACGTTCCAGCGCGGCGAACAGGAGTCAGTATGGGAGGCCATTCCTCATCCATCCCAGGATGATAAGTCATTTGGTAAACCGGGCGAAGGTTTCATGAGTTTGTTTACCAAGGAAAATCAGGCACCGTCAGCACAGTGGCGTTACACCAACGCGACAGATGCCGATGCACGTGCGGTTCAGGTACTGTATTGGGCGAAAGAGATGGGGTACAACAACTCGGAATATCTGGATAAAGCGAAGAAGATGGGCGACTATCTGCGGTATGGCATGTACGACAAGTACTTCCAGAAGGTCGGAAGTGCGAAGAACGGGACACCGACCGCAGGTACAGGTAAAGATTCCAACATGTATCTCATGGCTTGGTACACGTCATGGGGTGGCGGATTGGGCCAAGGCGGGGACTGGGCATGGCGTATTGGAGCGAGCCATACTCACCAAGCCTATCAAAATCCGGTTGCAGCCTATGCCTTGTCTGATCCCGCAGGAGGTTTGATCCCTGATTCGCCTACAGCGAAAGCAGACTGGAATGCAACGTTAAAGCGCCAGCTCGAATTCTACACTTGGCTCCAATCCCATGAAGGTGCAATTGGTGGCGGAGCAACCAACAGTATTGGCGGTTCCTACGCAGCTTACCCTGCAGGAGTCAGCACGTTCTATGACATGGCCTATCAGGAAGCTCCGGTATACCGTGATCCGGATTCCAACACATGGTTCGGATTCCAGGCTTGGCCGCTGGAGCGTGTAGCCGAGATGTATTATATTCTCGCAGAGAGTGGTGACCTGACATCCGAGAACTTCCAGATGGCCAAGAAGGTCATTACCAAATGGGTTGACTGGACGAAAGATTATGTATTTGCCGGTGAACGCCCTGTAACGGATGATCAAGGTTACTATCTGAATGCAGCTGGACAGCGTATTCTCGGTGGCACCAATGTTGAGGTAGCGACAACCCCGGCTCCGGGCGAGTTCTGGATTCCAGGTGGCCAGGAATGGCAGGGACAGCCCGATAAATGGAATGGATTCAGCACGTATACGAATAATCCAAACTTCCACGCGATTACCAAAGATCCGGTACAGGATACTGGCGTGCTTGGAAGTTATATCAAAGCGCTGACGTTCTTTGCTGCTGGAACGGAAGCAGAGAATGGTACGTTGAGTGCGAAAGGTCAGGAGGCCAAGGACTTGGCTCAGACATTACTCGATACGGCTTGGGATTACAATGACGGTGTAGGGATCGTGACAGAAGAGGAGCGCAAAGACTACTTCCGCTACTTCGCCAAAGAAATCTATCTTCCGGCGAATTGGTCGGGTAAATTCGGTCAAGGCAATACAATTCCGGGCAATGCAGGCGTACCTTCGGATCCGGCCAAAGGCGGAAACGGTGTGTATATTGGATACTCCGATCTGCGTCCAGCGATCAAGCAAGACCCGGCTTGGGCTTATCTCGAGAATAAGTACAAAACCTCTTACAATCCAACGACGAAACAGTGGGAAAATGGTGCACCTACCTTTACGTATCACCGTTTCTGGTCACAGGTTGATATGGCTACCGCTTATGGCGAATTTGACCGCCTCCTTGGTGACAGCGACACACCAGGAGTTGAAGTACCCGCTGCACCTGCCGGCGTAACGGCAGCTGGCGGTGACGAACAAATCGTTCTGAACTGGAAAGCCGCAGCAGGGGCATCTTCGTATACGGTGAAGCGTGCAGAAGTGAACGGTGGTCCGTATACTTCTGTAGCGACTGGTGTTAGCGGTTTAACCTTCACAGACACCGGATTGACGAATGGAAAGGCTTATTATTATGTCATCAGCGCAGTGAACAGTGTTGGTGAGTCTGCACCTTCGGCACAGGTTACAGCAACACCTCAGGATGGCGTGAGTGTACCAGGTGCCTTCACCCTAAGTGGAACAGCTGGAGATGCACAGGCTGTGCTGAACTGGACGGCTTCTACCGGAGCCGCGACGTATACTGTGCAGCGCTCCACAGGCAGCGGGGCATATGTTGATCTTGCGGCTGATCTGACGGCACTGACGTATACCGATGCAGCGGCAGTGAATGGAACAGCCTATAATTACCGAGTGGTTGCCATCAACGCGGATGGTCAGACGAATTCCAATGTAATTGTACTGACGCCAACCGCTGCTCCGATTTCAACCGGAACACTGGAAGTGCAGTACCGTAATGGAGGCTCGGGCGCTTCTGGCAATGCGCTTACGCCGCAATTCAACCTGAGAAATACAGGAACAACCGCGATCGATCTGAGCAAAGTGAAGCTTCGTTATTACTTTACCAAAGATAGTTCCGCGGATCTGACCTTCTGGTGTGACTATGCACAGATTGGCAGTGCGAATGTGAAGGGGAGCTTTGCAGCAGTCGAGCCAGCCAAAGGAACGGCAGATACGTATCTGGAGATCAGCTTTACTGCTGGTGCAGGCAGCTTGGAAGCAGGTGCTGAAACGGGGATCATTCAGACACGTTCCTCCAAGAACAACTGGACGAATTTTGATCAATCGAATGATTATTCCTTCGATGGCACTCAAACAGCATTTGGTGCCTGGACTAAAGTGACAGCGTACCAAGATGGTGTGAAAGTGTGGGGCATGGAGCCATAAATCCGGCAAAAAGCTGAATGATCAGGGCTGGTTTCAGGAATTGGGGCCGGGAACGGAACGTCCGAAAGATTATTCAGCCGTTTAAATTATTCCGTGGGTTTAGTGGGTGCGGCATGAGTAAGAACAGACTCATTGAACAGACGCAGTAGGTGAAGAACCGGGGAGAAATCTCCGGTTCTTCACGTTGTTTAAAGACATATATTTTCATTTGCGAAGGGTGGATTCCAGATTGAAGTGAATTGAAACGTAGTAATGTTTTCCAATTGGTTCAGAAGAATTATTAAAATCTAGGACATAGGTTGGATGTGTGAGAAACAGGAGATCTGCTTAAGCAAAACGCAGAAACCCGAGGTGTATCAATTGGTTACAATAATTTAACCTTTAATCCCGTGTAGTTTGTGTTCTATTTTTCCAGTCAAAGAACGTTTTCCCTGATTCGATATGCTCAAAGTGCTCTGAATCCTTGCAGGACTTTGGGCTGATGAACGTTGTGGAATGCCCGTTTACAATAAGGCGAGCCGGGAAGATGTCTTCTTGGTTAAAATTTTGTAATATCCGGAGGGGCACGACATCATGAACTGGAAGAATACCATTGTTACGGCAGGTGTAACAGCAGCATTGCTGATGGGAAGTCTTACAACGGCATCGCTCACAGAACAGGTATCCGCAGCGGCGGCAGATCAATCGAAAGTAAAAGTCATCTGGGGTGTAAACCTTCGAACCACACCAACGTCATCAGGCAAAGTTATTCGTATGGTCTCCAAAGGAGAAACGTTAACCGTGCTTGAGCAATCCGGCTCGGATTGGTACAAAATTAAAGACTCGTCTAATCGGACAGGTTATATATCGTCTTCATCCAAATACACGCAGACTGTAAGCGGGGGGACAGCATCAGGAAGTACCAGTACTAATGTTTCAAACAGTTCTGCTTCTGGCTCAACGGTTAAAGGAAGTACCGCTGTAGAGAAGGTCATTGCAGCCGGAATGAAGTACATGGGAACGCCTTATAAACATGGAGCAGACCGCAATAGTACGGCAATGTTTGACTGCTCCAGCTTTGTACGGCGGGCTTTTATCGATGGATTGGGCATTACACTTCCTGCTGACTCACGCCAACAAGGGGACTATGTAAAGAAGAAAGGCACAGTCAAAACCAATTGGAAAAACCTGAAACGTGGTGATTTGATGTACTTTATGTCGTACAAAGGCACCTCGGCATCAGCCTACAACGGTGTGAACAAATCACGGGCAGTCATTACACATACGGGAATTTATCTGGGAAATGGTAAAATACTGCATACATACTCCAACGCTGGCGGTGGTGTGACGATCAGTGATATTGCCGGAAAACATTGGGAATACCGCTTCCTGTTTGGTGGAAGTGCGCTGTAAGGACAAGCTGAAAGCGGCTAAGTGCGGAGAAGCAAAGTGCAAAACAGCATGCCACAGCACAAATGCTGAGAACGAGCCGTGCATTAGCCGAGATGCGTAAGCTTACCGTATACGGAATTGAACAAATACACCTTGCATTTTTGCTGTGAACTTAACAGAGGCAAGGTGTTTTTACGTTTAGTATTTGCTGCGGTTCACATTGCCGGAATTCCGTCGTGATAGAACAATCGGAACAAAATATCCTGGTTATAGTTGCCAAATCCCTCGCCGTATAGTGTCATTCCGCCCACATGTCGGGCGTCCTCCTCCACAGAAAGGCGTAAAGTCCACTGATTACGCTCTACCGGAATGTCTGCGAGTGTAATGCTCGACAGATGCTGCCCGTCGATAAACGTTCCTTCGTTGGTTATACGCAGCACTTTGAGCATACCGTACTGATTGACAATATCGCTCCACCAGTCAGGCGTAAATATGCCGCGTCCATTGCCGGAGTCGCCTGGGCTGGTCCATTCGCCCAATCGAACGCCGTTCAGTGTGAACGTGATATCGGAAGGCCAGTTTGGATTTACGGATGGCGCTTCAGAGCCGATCTCCAGCGACAGTTCGATCGCGTCAATCTGCTGTCCAGTCAGCATATAGTTTGGAATTTTATACTCGACAAACCCGCGTCCAAACCACAGAATATGCGCGTGCATCCGGTCCGGGTCCAAAAAATAACGGGGGTCATCATACTGACCGATGACATGGTCTGATGTGGCTAAACCGCATGTAGGATACACGTCAAAATGTGTATAGTGACCGACAGGCACGGATACTTCGTGAAACTTGCGGGATACCCCGCTGTCCTGAGGCATGGAGATGCCGATCCAGTCGACGGCCAGGCTGTTCATTTTGTGCGTGCCCCCATCCTTGCGTACCATTTTGGACTGAATAATGCCTACATCCTGAAGTTTGCGGACATGCATAGTAACAATTGCACTGCTCAGACCGAGTGAAGCGGCAATGTCTTTCACATTCATCGGTTTATCCGCAACAAGGCGGATGATTTGCAGACGGACCTCGCTTGCAAGTGCCTCATATAAAGGAAGCCATTCGGCATCGGTATTTGCTCTGATCACAGGTGTTCCTCCAATTTCATTTATAGAATTAAGTTAAACATAAATTCAATGAAAAGAATAATATTTTTCGCATTTCGGGTTGAAATATGTGTTGTTATCGATTTTAATATAAATATGAACGTTGATCCATAGAATATCAATTAATTTTTATATTAATCTTAGGGGGATGAGATCATTCATGGAAAAAGCGAAAATGACGGTAGATAAAGATTTTACGATTGGCGAAGTAGATAAGCGTCTGTATGGGTCATTTATTGAGCATCTGGGACGTGCTGTATACGGTGGAATTTATGAGCCGGGTCATGCTTCAGCGAATGAGCAGGGTTTCCGCACAGACGTATTGGAGATGGTGAAGGAGCTGCAGGTACCGATTGTGCGTTATCCGGGCGGTAATTTTGTATCCGGTTACAATTGGGAGGACAGCGTCGGACCGGTGTCTGAGCGTAAACGCAGGCTGGAACTGGCATGGCGGACGGTTGAAACGAATGAATTCGGTTTTAATGAATTTGTAGATTGGGCCAAACAAGCGAACTCCGAAGTCATGATGGCGGTGAACCTGGGAACGCGCGGTGTCGATGCTGCGCGTAATATCGTAGAATACAGCAACCATCCGGAAGGCTCGTATTACAGTGATCTTCGGATCAAGCACGGATACAAGCAGCCGCATGGTGTGAAAACCTGGTGTCTGGGGAATGAGATGGACGGTCCTTGGCAGATCGGCCACAAAACAGCCGAGGAATATGGTCGCACAGCTGCGGAAGCAGCCAAAGTCATGAAATGGACAGATCCAACAATTGAACTCGTTGCCTGCGGAAGCTCGCATCTGGGCATGCCTTCCTTCCCGGACTGGGAAGCAACCGTGCTGGATCATACGTATGACCATGTAGAGTATCTGTCTCTGCACCAATATTACGGGAACCCGGATAATGATACGCCAACGTTCCTGGCACGCTCTTTGGAGATGGATCGTTTTATCGATACGGTGAAAGCGACTTGTGATTATATCAAAGCGAAGAAACGCAGCAAAAAAACAATGCATTTGTCCTTCGATGAGTGGAATGTCTGGTATCACTCCCACGACAATGACTCCAAAATGGACCCGTGGCAGATCGCTCCGCCGCAGCTCGAAGACATCTATAATCACGAGGATGCACTCTTGGTGGGCTGTATGCTGATCAGTATGCTGAAACATGCGGATCGGGTCAAAATGGCGTGTCTGGCGCAGCTCGTCAACGTTATTGCTCCAATCATGACGGAAACGGGCGGAGGATCATGGAGGCAGACGATCTTCTATCCATTTATGCACGCATCCGTTTATGGTCGTGGAACGGCATTGGTACCGTTGATTCAGTCACCGAAATACGACACAAAACAAATTACGGATGTTCCTTATTTGGAGGCTATTGCGGTGCATAACGAGGAGCAGGGTGAAGTCACCGTATTTGCGGTTAACCGTTACCTGCAGGAATCACTGCCGCTTGAAGTGGATCTGCGCAGCTTTGGCAAATGCACTCTGATTGAGCATATCGTTCTGGAAGCAGATGATTTGAAAGCAGTCAACACAGCTGCACAGCCGAATCGCGTCGTTCCGCACAATCGCGGCGGAGCTGCGGTATCCGATACGCTGATTAGCGCAAGTTTGGCGAAAGCATCATGGAACGTGATTCGTTTGAAAGTGCAATAAAGGGCTTCGAAAGAATTGGCAGCAGGGCAGTCTGCAGGCGATAGTAAATGAAAATCAGGTGTAAAATGAAGTCTCGGGTTTGAAGTGAACCAAGGCGAGTCAGACAAGGCTGAAGTACGGTGAAGCTGGAGTTCGGACAGTAGAGTCAGGCTGAAGGAAGACGAGAGCAGAAGGAAGACGAGCAGAAGGTAAATCGGAATGAGAACAGAAGTGAGAACTGAGAATTGAACTGAAGTTAGAGCTGAGTGAGCTGAAGTAAGAATTAAGATGGACTGAACTGAACGGAGTAAAATGAAACAAGAGTTGAAGTAAATAAAGAAATCTGGATGCGAATTTATCGTATTCAGATTTTTTTCGTATCCGAGTGAAGCTCCGTACCCGAACGCAGCTGTACCTGAGCGAAGTTCCAGTCCCGAAGTATACGCGTAGTCATGCAAATGATGATCCAACGCAGCGCTAACGATCTCAGGAAACCTTATTTAGGCATTTAGCAGCACATTCAAATTGTAACGATTCCGAGAGACGTTATTTCGGTAATAAGGTCCGATTTCACAGGGAAATGGGGACATTTCGCCTAAATAGCGTCTCCTGAAATCGTTAGAATTGTAAAAAGGCATAGGTACCCCAAATAAGGTCATCTGAGATCGTTAACGTAACACCTAATAATAACTCGATGACTCGGTGCTTTCAGCCAGCCTCAGATGCCAGGATTTGTCCGCGACCTTTCCGGCGGGTCAGAGCAGCAGTGGTTTGTTGTGTTTTCAACTAGAGAACTTATTATAATATGTCACCAATCCGCTCAGTTAGCGGGCAGCGGCGTGAATTATATCTCGTGGCGCAAACAGCACTTACCTTCTCATTACCAAATTATCTCGAGCTGCAGATGGCTTTTACTTCCTCACTACCCAATGCTGCGAATAACATCTCCTCAAGCTCGTCCTTCAAACTCAAAACTTTCGCCATCCAGCGGAATGAGCACTTGACCTTTCAAGTCTTCGGCTGCCAGATAAGCCGCTAGGTCAGCACGTGTTGTCATGCAGTGGTTGATCGCATCCATATGAACAGCGATGAGATGAGCCGAAGGTGCAGCTCGTTTTACCGCAGCGACATCCGGACCGTCCATGGTGATGGGATCACCTTGTAAGAAGCGGGCACCGCCAGCATTAACGACAATGACCTCTGGATTGTACTGCTTAATAGCCGCAGCAGGCTCCTCGCACCAGATCGTATCTCCGGCAATGTAAGTAAGAGGTTCTCCATCTGCTTCAAGTACAAAGCCTGACACGCTGCCCATACGTTTGCCAATTTCCCCTGTGCCGTGCTGACCTGAAGTGCGAGCGAAACGCACCGAATGATGCTCATGCTTCGCATCCACAGGCGTCACGTTCGTGAATCCAGCTTTTATGAAAATAGGCTCGTCCCCTGGCTGGCACAACAATGGAATGTCCTTGCGCAGCTGGCTCGCGGCTGCCTCATCCCAATGGTCCGCATGGGTATGCGTCACAATCAACAGATCGGGATTCAGATAATCTGTTTCGGTTTCCGGGAGATCAACCCTAGGGTTGCGAAGCTCATTAGGTGTATTTTGAAAAGCGGGCATGCTCTCGGCATCCATCAGCATCGGGTCGACCAGAATGTTCATGCCGCCATATTCGAGCCACAGTGTGGCATGGCGAATCAATTGGATTTTCATTTTGTTTGCACTCCTCTATGTTCTCTCTTAGTATTATCCTATATGTTATACAACCCGATTCACGTCGTACATAACACGTTGAATGCAATTCGGCCTGACTATTTTCAAGGTGAAAGGAATGCAGAACACCATGAACGAAACGATAGACGCCACAGATATACGCATTTTACGAATTTTGATTCAGGATGCCAAGCGTTCGAACAAGGAGATCGGAGAGGAAGTGCATCTTACGGGGCAGGCGGTTGGGGCAAGAATTCGCAAGCTGCAGGATCTGGGAGTCATTGAAGGGTATACGGTAAAATGGAACCCCGACCGCCTCGGCCTTGGCCTGCAGGCATTTGTCACGGTATTTCTGAACTCTGGCGACAGACATACCGCCTTTCGTGCGTTTGCGGCAGCCCGCGAGGACATCGTTGAAGTCCACCGGGTAAGTGGGGAGGGCTGCTACCTGATGCAGGTGCGGACAGGAACAACGGAGCAGCTTGGCGAACTCCTAGAGGCTCTGCTGCCTCTAGGCAATTACAGAGTAAACCTCTCCATCGGAGTGGAGAAGTCAAGGTACTAAGGGGATGGGCTGCCTGCATCAGGCCCTTGATGTTCCTGTAACGAATTTTGGAGAATAGACAAAGAGGCCTGCAGCTTTTTTTTTCCAAACAGATGGTCGGTATGAATATGAATTCTCGTGCCGTCCTTCAAATACAAGGCGTACATGGGGGAGGCGGACAACTGCCATTTGCTTCGGGCAGGGGCAGCAAGCTCAATTTTGCGAATCTGATTCCACGGAATATCGCGCTGGCCTGCGCGGAGGGAGTGTTTATCCCATGAGACAAGTACCGCTTCGCGCTGAATGGATCGGTTCAGGAACATAAAGAAAAACGGCCCTACCATCCACATGCCGAGTATGGCTGCCATCGGATAATAGATTTTTTCCACACTTTCGGTCTTCCCGGAAAAGATGACCCCTAACAGCAGAATACATAAAACGAGGAACAGGAGACAGAGTGCTGCTTTCCAGATGGCTGTGATGCGGCGATAGCGAATCTCCCCCTGCTGATGCTCGGATGTTCCAGACAACATAATCTTATCCTCCTTTCATTTCAAATCCATATGTAAAATGCCGCCTGCGCGAGCAGAGCGGCTTGCATGACGTGAGGCCTACCTTCATGTTTACGTGTTGAGACGGCCTTTGGATGCGCAGAATTAGCATCAACCTATGGTTACGATGACTAATCGTATCATGTCCTGTTCACAAGTCTTTCCTCGCTCAAAACGAACACGTAAGAAATCATCCTAACTTACTCGACTGCTGCCCGGCTTCCTGTGCATGCTGGTACAAATCCGCATAGATTCCTTGAGCCGCAACCAGCTCCTGATGTGATCCTTCCTCGACTACAGCACCATGTTCCATGACCAGAATCCGGTCGGCATGCATGACTGTAGACAGGCGATGTGCAATCACAATCGTGGTTCTGCCTTGGGATACGGACTCCAGTGCATGCTGTACAAGTTGTTCGGTGTGTGAGTCCAGATTGGCGGTGGCTTCATCCAGAATGAGAATCCGCGGCTGAAATACAACGATTCGTGCAAACGAGATCAGCTGTCGTTCCCCGGCAGATAACCCGCTTCCCCGCTCGGACAGACGGGTATCATATCCTTGCGGCAAACGCTGAATCATTGTATCTGCGCCTACAAAACGGCAGGCTTCCATCGCCTGCTCACGCGTAATATCTTCTCTGAACATGGTCACGTTATCGATAATGGTGCCCGAGAACAGGAAAGGCTCCTGTTGAATCAGACCTACAATCCGGTGGAGTACAGCTTGCGGAATGTAGCGAATATCGGTGCCATCGATGTGAATGCTGCCCTGATTGACGTCATAGAACCGATTGAGCAGGGAGATCAATGTGCTTTTGCCCGCACCGGTTGTACCCACAATGCCCACCATCTCTCCGGGGTAGAGATGCAGATTCATATGTTGAATGATCGGCCGATCGGCCCGGTAACCAAAGGATACATCATTAAAATCAATCTGTCCCATCACTTGCTGTGGCTCTAGCGGAGAAGCTTGATCCGGGGACGGATCATGAACCTCAGGTCTGGTGTTCAAAATGTTCCAGATCCGATCCATTGAAACCGTAGTGGACTGAAAGGTGTTCCACTGCATCGTAATCTGGTTGATCGGCTGAAAAAACTGACGAATGTAGCTGATAAACGCATACAGCACCCCGACTTGCAAAGACTCGCCCAGCACGGCGCGACCACCGAGCCAAACCATCATCACGAGCGCTGCGTTACCGAGGACGTCAAACGTCCGGTTAAAAATCACATTGGAACGTGCCTGTGTGATGTTTGCCTCCAGATGCCGAGCGTTCTGTTCTTTGAATCTTTTTTTCTGCTCTTCCTCCTGGTGGAACGCTTGAATCAGGAACATACCCGACAGGTTTTCCGCCGTAAACGCGATAAGACGGGAGAGCCGTGTGCGTGCATTTTGATAGGCACTCCGGAGTCTGCGGCGAAACAGTGCGGCCACGACAGCGATGACCGGAAGAAGAATGAGCGAATAACTGGCGAGCATGGGCTCAAGCTGAAACATGAAAAAGATAATGAGCACCAGCATCATCCCGTCCCGAATCAGGCTGAGCAGCACCTGCGTGAAGAAACTGCTGATCGTTTCCGTATCGCTGGACACATTGGTCACCAGACTGCCGATATGGAAGCGGTCGAAGAAGGACATGGACATTTTGGAGATATGTCTGAACAAATCCTTACGAATGCGGGAGACGATGCTCTGACCGACATGCTGGAGCAGGTTATTTTGAATATACGTAAAAATAAAACTGACCACAGCCAGCCCCAGAAAAACGGCTGCAAGCTGAACGAGGAACAAGGTGCTGGTTTGACCGACGGCCAGATGGTCATCGATGGCGATCTTCACCAGGTAAGGCTCGAGCAAATCGGCTGATATGCCGAGCAGGGAGCAGACAAAAATACCTGCAAAAGCCCAGCGATGCGGTTTGGCGTAGCCCATCATTTCTTTAAAGGAAGCACGTTTACTATGATGACTCTCGGCAGAGGATTCCAATTTCACGGCTGTACTGCCCGAATCGCTGCTGTTATTGTCCGAATGATCGGTACGACCAGCTTTATTGATCTTGTGTTTAGGATTTCCATCCCCATTAGACATGATGTAATCCCTCCTCCTGCAGACGATAGGTCGCCGCGTATAACCCTTTGGCAGCCATCAGCTCCGCATGTGTTCCCTGTTCCACAATCTGTCCTTCATCCAGCACAAGAATGTCATCCGCATGACGGACTGCACTAATACGGTGAGAGATGATCAAGGTGGTTTTGCCTTGGCTGATCTTACGCAGGCTGCGGAGAATCCCTGTTTCGGTAACGGCATCTACGGCACTCATGCTGTCATCCAGGATCAGCATCTGAGCCTGCTTAATTAACCCGCGAGCGAGACTCGTACGCTGCCGCTGTCCACCAGACAATGTAAGTCCGCGTTCTCCCAGCAGCGTATCGAAACGATCAGGGAAACGAACAATATTTTCATAGATCATCGCTTGTTTTGCACTGTCTTCTACGTCATCCATGGGTGCTTCACGGTTACTGAATGCAATATTATCCCGGATCGTGGTGCTGAATAAGAAGCCGTCCTGAGGCACATAAGCGATCTGAGACCTGAGACTGTCCAGTGACAATTCCCGAATATCGGTGTTATTGATGAAAATGCTGCCTTCTGGCGGTTCATATGTACGGAGCAGCAGCTTGACCAGTGTGCTTTTGCCGGAACCCGTTTTACCGACAATGCCAACGGTGCGCCCCGCATGGATGTGGAGCTGAATGTTCTTTAGTGCGGGCGACGAGCTGCCTGGATAATGGAAGGTTAAATTTTGGATCGTAATCTGCTGCATATTTTGCAGCGTCTCCGCTTCAGGGACTTCCTGTACGTCAGGTTCTTCACGGAGAAGATCATTCACTCTTTCGAGCGAGGCTCCCGAGCGCTGCATAGTGTTAATGACATTGCCAATCTGCTGAAGCGGCCCCATGATGATGCGCAGATACAAGGTCAGGGCGACAAAGCTGCCCAGCGTAATGGAATTTTGCATCGTCAGAATACCGCCTACCAGCAGCGAAATGACAAGAGATACTGCACCGAGCAAAGGAAGTGTCGCCTGAAAAAGGGAAGATAGACGAACCAAGCGCAGCTGCTTGTGTTTGATATCATCAACGGTTGCGCCAAAACGTGAACGAGCGCCATCCTCGATGGCAAATGTTTTGATCACACGAATACCGCCGAGCTGTTCCTCGGCAGACTCTGTCATCGATGCCAGCGCCTCCTGCACATCACGGGAGCGCTTACGAATCCGCGGCCCGAAAAAGACAACCAGGAATGGAATGCCCAGCAGAGGCACAATACTGATCAGAATCAGTGTCAGCGGAATGCCGCTGAGCAGCATCATGACAACGCAGGACATTAACAGAAAAACGGCATTGGTCATCATCGTAACCCCGTTGGAAATTGCTTCACGGACGGAAGTGACATCGTTCATAAAATAACTAAGCAGCTTGCCGTTACCCTGTTTGGAAAAATAGTGCTCACTAAGCTCGGAAAACTTGCGGAATATCCGCTCGCGTGTCATAAATTCAAACTTCCGGCCCAGCTTCATAATCATAAATTGGCCGGTACCAAACAGCAGGTTGTATGCAATGGCAATGGCGAGAAGCGATAAGCTGTAACGAATCACCGTCTGCATCTGGAGTGTGTTTTTCATTAATTGATCCGTAAAGCTGCCCAGTATACGAGGTAGCGAGGCCTGACCGACATTGGATGCAATGATCAAAAGAACGGCCAGCAGATAGATGGGCCAGTTGGACAACACATAACCGCGCAGCAAACCTTTTTGGGACATAGGTGTGGGTTCTCCTTTTTTAGGTTAGAGCTTCGGAACGCCCTGAGATCATAGTTGGGCAAAATAAGTCAAGAAAAGGGCAGACACCTCATGTTAGCGTGTCATGCCCCCTTACTTTATGCGAACTTGATTGGTATTTATCCGTCTGCTGATAAATGGATCTATTTATATTTTCGCGCTAATGCGAGCTGTTGTCAATGAACCTGCTCATCCTTGAAGTATGGAGTTATTTTTCAACGGTGCTGCTTCTAACGGACCGAAAGAGTCGGGTCCCCAAACGTTGAGACGGAGAGGTATGAAGTAATCATGATGTGAGACATAGAGCTGTGATGAACTAGTTTCAGCAGATCTGTCAGCTCATGTGGATAGCAGGTACGTTAAGGGAATACTCCGAAATATGAATGATGATCTAAAGATGTAATAACGGCTGCATACAGTCTAGATGCGGTTATTGCAGGTGATATGACAAATCCAGATACGTTATCCATCCATGGCAATTCATATGCATGGTTATGAAATTGTATTCACCAAATGCGAAATGAACTGAAACATTTTGCGAGGGTATCCCGTCTGTAGGGATGAAAAGATGAAAAACAGGTTTTCCTAATTATATGGAGGTGCCAGGAAATGAAACATAAAAAAGGGTTGGCCGCAGCACTTGCACTTTGCGTTTCTCTGACAGCGGGAGGTGTTTCGGTATTTGCATTTTCCGACATTAAAGATGAAGGACAGAAAACGGTTGTCGATTCATTGAAATCAAAAGGCATTGTGAACGGAGTAACGGCAGATTTGTTCCGACCTGATATGACTTTGTCCGAGCCGCAGGGGATTCAATTCATTGTTAACGCATTTGGATTGAAAAATGCATATGCGGAAGCTTCTCCTCAGAATAAAATCAGTCCGAACACCTGGTATGCAGATGCTGTGCAGGCAGCCGCTCAGAATGGTCTGTCTATTCCGGTAGAAGTGAATCCTCAAGGCAAGATGACACGTGAGCAATTTGTTATTTTGCTGCATGAGGGGATTAATACGACCGGGAATTATCCGGTGATCATGAAATATAATGAAGTGAAGGATGAAAAAAAACTAAGTAAGGACGCTATATCTGCCGTCCAGAATCTGCTGAATATGAACATCATTGAACTGGACAAGGACGGGAATTTCCGCCCAGATCAGCCGCTTACCCGTATGGAGGCAGCAAGTATGATTTTCAATGCGCTTGAATTTGTGGATCAGCACAGTGGCGGCGGTTCAACGGAACCAACCCCGACGAATCCTGGTGAAGGACAGCAGGCTATCGTACCTGCCGTAACCATCAGCGAAGTGGATGACCAAACAAGTAAAGTGACCTTGACGGCCGAAATGCCGCATCCGGGATATGGATTAAAAATTGATGACGTCAAATTGGAGAAGGATAAACATGCCGTTGTAAAATATTCAATCGTGCAGCCTGATCCGGACAAGATGTATCCCATGGTCATCACGAAAGTGACAGCAGAAGCCGAAATTCCAGCAGGTTACACGGCTGAAGCACAGCCTTCCGGCAAGTAAATGGATGTGCGTAAGGCGGCAGTTCACTGCAGCAGCAGATTGGGTTGGGTAAAGTAAAGCGAGTATGAGTACACCTGAGAATCACCTGAACTGACCGTAAATTCAAGGTAAGTATACAGGCAGATACCTATCGTGGTATCTGCCTATTATCTTTCTTGGGTAAACGGTGAAGCAGGTGTTTTTTTGATGTGAGATGGAGCGGATCTTCAGGCTGAAGATTGGGGAACGAGGTTTCTAATCCTGCAGCAATCTTCCATCATCATGCCATTTTCCGTATAATTGATTATCCCTTGTATGCATGATGAACTTGTCGAGCCGACTTTGAAAGAGAGCGGGCTGCTGCTTAACGCTCTGGATTGTGTCGATACGCACGCGCTGATAGAGGTGAGGAAACCCCAAGAAGTAATCATACACTTGTCTGTCTGCCGTCAGCCTTCGCTTAATTTCGGCATCGACGACAAAAGTTTCCGGGGACAAATCCGGAAGAGTCTTTCTCCCCGCATCCTGCATAAGACCAAGCCTTTCGAGGCGGCGTACACGTTCCTTGTTGAGTTCTGTCCAAGAGCTTCTGCGACTGCGGGGGGATAACCGCTGTAACAGCCGATTATCGGAAGCTTTCTTTTTGACACCATCAATCCAGCCGAAGCATAACGCTTCTTCCACAGCATCCAGATATAAAATGGTGTCGACGCAGGGTTTCATACTGACGTAAACCCAGCAGCAGGACTGTTCTGTTCCATGTTCCAGCAGCCACTGCCTTAGCTCATCTCTTGAAGTAAACGGGAGTATGTTTTCAAGTGGGGCGAGTTTCAATTTATCCACGACCTTTCATGCTTCATCAGGCACTTCAAGTCTCGAAGGATCACACGGCAGCATTAGAGCTCTCATACCAAAATCTAGAGTAATCGTTCATAACGGAGGCATGCCCCAACTGACGCAGCATGGTGGATATATTTCCTCGGTGATAGGTTCCGTGGTTCACCAGATGAAGAATGATCTCTGCAAGACTGGTGTGGCGTGAGCCTGCAAAGGGGTTGTCAAGCAGAAGCGTTTGCTCTAAATCCGTCTGATGACCGAACCAAGCAAGATACTGATCGGATAGTTGTACATAACGGTCCGCGTATTCTTCCATTGTCGCATACGTTTCTCCGTTACGCGGCATGCAGATTTGTAAAGCTTCCGGCATGCTGGTTCCCGTCAGCACCAGATACCACATTTGATCTACAGCATACATGTGGCTGAGTGCATGGGCGAGGGTAGGAAAGGAACTGTTCACTTCCTGATGCAGTACAGCAGCCGGCAGCTCCTGAATACGCTGCATAATGGTCTGTGAAGCCCAAACATGATAATGATACATTTGTTCTGGATGATTCATGAACATCGTCTCCTTTGTATTGGCGAATGATGGGGTGGTTAGGTACCTCCCTTACTTCTGAGATGATTATAAAAAAAGAAGTATGACAACAGCGTGTCATACTTCTTCTTCATCTGTATCGAACATTACATTCGACATTACATTTACTGAACATCACATTCTACCATTCATCGAGCTTTAACCGCGCATTACACTCCTTGAACATTAAAGGCCAAATCCATTACATGCCGCCTATCACTCATCATGTCTTTCGTAATGTGTGAGAGCATTTCGCAGCTGCGTCTCCAGAAGATTTCTCAGTTCTATAGGTTGAAGAACCTCTGCACCACTGCCTAGGCTGAGCAAAAATGACCATAACCATGAGGCTTTCAAAGGCTGAAGAACCTGAATACGCATCGTCATGCTTCCATCTTCATGAAATTGTTTATCTGCCTGCTGAAAGTGATCCAATGCCTCGGCGAGTGCATCTGGATATACCCGAAAGACTACTTCTGACCTGTAATCCAGTGTGTCGTGGGTGGAGGAAAGCACTTCATCTGAGGGATTTGCATGGGGCTCAAAAGCACGGTTTGTCAGATGCACGTTCAGCATCCGCGACAGCCGGAATTCCCGAAAATCCTGCCGACTTCGGCAGTATCCATACACATACCAGCTGCGGTATTTGAACTGCAGTCGAACGGGTTCAATGCTGCGGGTGGAACGTTCATTTTTGGCATTAATGTAATCAAACTGAACGACCTGAGAATTCATGATGCCTTCACGAAGATAGGGAAGAGCATCGGGTTCCGTCCTGCCCGTATCGAGGTCTACAGTCAAGCTTGGATTCTGATGCGCGTCACCAATCGTCTGCAGACGTTCAATCGTACCCTGAGCACGCGCATCGTTGAAAATGGTCGAGAGACTGGTAAGCACCGTAATCAGCGCATGTACATCATAAGAACCGAGCAGGCTTTTATCCATTTTGTATCCGTCCATGATGCCGTATCCGCCATTCATTCCCTGATGGGAAACGACCGGAAATCCGGCTGCACAGATGACATCAATATCCCGATAAATGGTTCTAGGCGATACTTGATATTCCTCCGCAAGTGTAGACGCAGATAACACCTCATGATTGAGCAGCTTGTAGATAATTGAGACTAACCGTTCCAGTTTCAAAAGAATCCCACCCGTTATCACTTTTCCTACAGACTACAAGTATATCACAGCGATATCCTCATTCGTTTAACTTAAGATGGATATGGACGGTACCAAAGGCATTAAAAAAGAGTGCAGATTCGCACTCTTCTACAGATCAGGAGGATGCTCCCGGGGTAACTCTGTCAACCTAGTCCTCCTGCACATTATAAAGCACTCGTGCCAGCAGTCCCTGACCGTAGTTGCCGAAGTTTTTGCCGAAAATGGTCAGGCCGCGTTTGTTGACAGGCTCGTCGGTAACTGCGATGCGAAAGTGGATATCACTTTTGTAATCCAGCGCGATATCATCCAGCGTTACATCCGAAATCCGGCATCCGTCAATATAGCTGCCTTCCTTCGTAATGCGAATCAGCTTCAGCATGCCGTATTGATTCAGGTGCGGAGGCCACCAATCGGGATTAAACGTGCCGCGCGTATCGCCGAAATCTCCCGGACTCGTCCAGAGTCCGATTTTTTTGCCATTGATATAAAAGTAAATATCCGACGGATAGTTATCACAGAATCCAGGGGCTTCTGAACCCAGTTCCATAGACAGCTGAATCTCGCTAAAGGTCTGGTTGGGCTTGAGATAGTTGGGAATACGATATTCCAGATATCCTTCGGCCAGCCAGATCATCTCTGCATCGATCCGAAGCGGATCGGCAAAATAGCGGGGGTCATCGAACTCCCCGATAATGCTGTCTTTGGTAGCGATTCCGCACGTTGGTGCAGCCTGATAATCGCTGTAATGCCCAACCTGAATCTCCACCTCGTACCGGTTGTGAATCTCCTGTGAGCGCAGGTCAACCATTAATTTTTCCTCGTTAAGATAACAGATCTTCTGGATGCCGTGTTTGCCAACAGCGGTATTAATCTCGATTAATCCGCTCTCCTCCAGTTTTTTGATATGCATTGTAATTGCACCGTTACTAAGTCCGAGCTTGGTCGCGAGGTCATTGAGATTAAGACTTTGGTTTTTGGCCAGCAGTTCAATAATCTGAATGCGAATTTCGGAACTGAGTGCTTTGAAAATGTTCACACCTGACATCAGATCTTTAATATAAATCATAGGTGGATGTCCTTTCCCCGTTCTGAACAAAGCCTCTTTACGCAGACTTTTGTACATGTGACTGTTTTATTTCATATAATTATAAATCATTATATGCTGGAAAGAAAGAGCGGAGAATCGAGAGTTATTCCCTATTAAACGTTGGAAAATCGAAACTAAGACTCACGTTTCATCTCAAATTAGCTCCAAATAAAACATTGAATTAATTCATATATATTTGAAATATACCATTGAATTGTCATGTAACCGCTTTTATAATCCTATTATACTTAAATTGATTTAATACTTCATGAACCAAAGAAACCATTTAATCAGGAGAGGTGGCGTTCCGGTATGAAGAAATTCAGTTTATGGAAGAGATGGGTGAAGAGTGCAGCGGGCTCAGAGGAATTAAGGAGTTCGGACCGCTTGAATCATGCGAGAAGTTCGAGGATTCCAGCAAAAAGGCGTTGGGCTTTACCGGTATTGTTGGTGTTGGTGCTGGTGCTTGCAGGACAGTCAAAGGCTTTGGCGGCGTTTTGGAACTTGTCGGGAGACATCGCTGTTCATGATCCAACCCTCATCAAAGAGGGGAATTCCTGGTACACCTTTTCCACAGGGCCTGGCATTCAGGTGTTGAAATCAGATAACGGAACGTCATGGTACCGTGTGCCGCAGATTTTTTTGAAAGAGCCATCGTGGTGGAACTCGGCTGTACCTGGACAGAAAGATCTGGATGTATGGGCACCGGACGTGCAGCGGTACAACGGTAAAGTGTGGCTCTATTATTCCATCTCCACCTTTGGCTCCAACAGATCTGCTATTGGCTTGGCATCCGCAAACAGCGTTGGCGCAGGGCAGTGGAAGGATGAGGGGCTTGTGCTGCAGTCCACAACATCGAATAATTACAACGCCATTGATCCGGAACTGGTCATTGACGCTTCAGGTAATCCATGGCTGGCCCTTGGATCGTTCTGGAGTGGTCTGAAGATTGTTAAGCTGGACAAAAACACGATGAAACCGACAGGCGGCATCTCCTCGATTGCAGCACGTCCCAATAACGGGGGCGCGATTGAAGCGCCAAGTATCGTGTACCGGAACGGATATTATTATCTGTTTGCTTCGATTGACTCCTGCTGTAAAGGCGTGAACAGTACCTACAAAATGGTCTACGGGCGCTCCGCCAGCATCACGGGACCTTATGTGGACAAAAATGGAGTTAATATGATGAATGGTGGCGGCACAGTGCTCGATGCAGGCAATGTGAGATGGAAAGGCCCGGGTGGGCAGGACGTGGTTAACGGCAATCTAATCGTACGCCATGCTTATGATGCGACTGATAATGGCAATCCGAAACTGCTCATTAATGATCTGCTGTGGGACGCAAACGGATGGCCGACATATTAGCATGTCATTTATTTTAAATAAATATAAAATGTTTTAATAAAGTATTGACTAAACGGATCTGGATTTGATAAATTTAACAACAGAAATGCTGATTCATCATATTGAATACGTTTACAAGTCCAGATCAGGAGGGGTTCATATGGTCAAGAGAAAGAGTTGGGTTACGTTTATGCTGCTAATGCTGGTTAGTGCGCTGGTGCTTGCAGGCTGTGGAGGGGGAAGTGGAAGTTCGAGCGGGGAGAAAGAGCTGACGTTTATGTTCCGGGGAGGTACGGACGAACAGAAAGCGTATCAGGCTGTTGTGAAAAAGTTTGAAGAAGAGCATCCCGGCGTCAAAGTTAAAATCATCGTAACCGCTGCAGATCAATACGCAACCAAACTGCGGGCAGCGATTACAGGCAACAGCATGCCTGACGTATTTTATTTCGCACCGGGGGATATGAAGGCATACGTTAACAGCAAGGTGCTGATGAACCTCACACCTTATATTGAGAAAAACAAGGATATCAATCTGGATAATATTTGGAAGTACGGTGTGGACTTGTATCGTTATGATGGTCAGATGGCAGGGCAGGGTGATCTTTACGGTATGCCTAAGGATGTCGGGCCGTTTGCATTGGGGTACAACAAGACACTGTTTGAAAAAGAAGGCATTCCACTCCCTGATCCGGACAAACCGTATACTTGGGAAGAGTTCATTAAGGTGAACCAGCAGGCTACCAAGGATACGAACGGGGACGGTAAACCGGATGTATTCGGCACAGGTTTTAACGTACAGTGGGCACTGCAAGCTTTTGTATGGAGCAACGGGGCAGACTGGCTGGACGAGAGCAAAACGAAAGTAACCATTGATGATCCGAAATTTGCGGAAGCGCTGCAATTTTTTGCGGACATGCAGAACAAATACAAAATCACACCTTCCATTGAGGAAGCACAAACGCTTGATACATATCAGCGCTGGATGAAGGGTGAGATGGCTTTCTTCCCTGTAGGTCCGTGGGACATGAGTACTTTTGAAAAGCTTCCATTCGATTATGACCTGCTGCCTTTCCCGGCTGGATCAACAGGCAAACCGGCAACATGGATCGGTTCCCTCGGAATCGGCGTATCCGCCAAAACAAAACATCCGGAAGAAGCCGCTGCACTGGTGAATTACCTCACGGCATCGAAGGAAGGCATGAAGCAGTTGGTAGACGCCAAGGTGCAGATTCCGAACCTGCTTGATATGGCGGACGAGTGGGCGAAAGACACCTCGACCAAACCGGCAAACAAACAGGAATTTATCGATATCGTGAAAGACTACGGACGTGCGCTGCCAGGTAACTACACATACAACGCAGAGTGGTATGACATGTTCTTCACTGACATTCAGCCAGTACTCGACGGCAAGATCACTGCCGCAGACTATGTGAAGCAGCAGCAGCCGAAGATGCAGAAGCTGCTGGACAAAGCGGTGGAGCAGGAGAAGAAATCCCAGAATAAATAGATAGACAAGGGATGCCAGCAGCCTGAACCGATGCTGCTGGCATTTGTTTGTTAGAGATGATATGAGATGAACTATTTTTTACACGTTGTAACGTAGAGGATAGAAAAAACTGGAAAAGTGGAGCTAAAAGCTTTCTGGAAGAAAGCTGCGTCGGAAGCATAAGCTTCGCCTTTATCACCGGTTTTTCCCCTTTGAAAAAGGGAATTCAAGAAATCTGGGGATAACAGCTGCTCTCCAGGTTATTCTGTCATCGGAGTGGACTGAACAAACGCTTGAGTTTAACTTTTATCGCCAGATTCCATACGAGCATGTGGCATGTATTGACCGGAACAGAGCAGAAGTCATGATTCGAAAAGGCCAATCGATGTATGCCACATGCTGATCTTAGAAACAGGGGTGAACACGTGAATACGAAATCGAGTTTGTATCGCAAAGAGATGATGTATGGATACTTGTTTATTTTGCCCCCCATTTTGGGGCTGCTGATCTTTGTATTGTTCCCGTTCCTCTATTCTCTCTATGGTTCCTTTACCGATTGGGACGGACTGGGGCAGATGAACTTTATCGGGCTTGCCAACTTTAAAGATTTGTTGACCGATGATCTTTTTTACAAGGCGATGTTTAATACGTTTTACCTGATGCTCGGCATTCCGATTGGTCTTTTGCTGGCGCTGCTGCTAGCAATGGGGCTAAATCGTAAAATTCCGGGTACAACCACTTTTCGTGTGATCTACTACATACCGGTTATCTCTTCCTTGGCAGCGGTATCCATTATGTGGAACTGGGCTTACAACGGAGACTATGGTCTGGTGAACCAGTTCCTCGACCTGTTTGGCATTAAAGGCCCCAACTGGCTGGCCAACAAAGATACGGTAAAACCTGCACTGATCATCATGACCGTCTGGAAAGGTCTCGGATATACGATGCTGTTATACCTGGCGGCACTGCAAAGTGTGTCCCGTACCTATTACGAAGCTGCCGAGCTGGATGGCGCGAACGGCTTTCAGATTTTCCGTAATATCACCTGGCCAATGGTGAAACCTGTAACGTTTTTCCTCGTGGTGACGAATATCATCGGGGGTTCGCAAATCTTCACCGAGATGAACATTATGACACCGACAGGCGGACCGGAATATGCATCGGCTTCGATTGTCTTTTATATCTGGCAGAAGGCCTTCAGCAACCTGCAGATGGGTTATGCTTCAGCGATGGCCATGATTCTGGGTATCTTCATCTTTGTGATTACGCTTGTGCAGTTCAAACTTAACGAAAGATCAGCCTACGACGGGGATTAATGGGCGAGGAAGGGAGTGGAACGGAAGATGTCTTATAGTCAAAGAAGGAAAGTAACAAACTCCATTATATTTATCGTTCTGTCCATCGGTGCGATTGCGATGATTGCGCCTTTGCTCTGGATGCTGTCCACCTCGCTCAAGGAGAAGCAGGATGTGTTCGCACTGCCGCCGGTCTGGATTCCGGAAGTGTTTCGGTTCGATAAATATAAAGAGATCTGGGAAGCGGGCCCGCTGCTCAGCGGGATCAAGAACAGTCTTATCGTAGCACTCAGTGTGACGGTGGTAGGTACGTTTACATCGAGTCTTGCAGCATTTGCTTTTGCCAAGTTAAGATTCCCACATAAAAACAAACTGTTTCTCGCCCTGCTGGCATCCATGATGATTCCGTATCCGACGGTCATGATTCCACAATTCATTATGTTCTCCAAGCTGGGCTGGGTGGACACCCTGCTGCCGCTCATTGTACCGGGACTGTTCGGGAATGTGATTATGATCTTTTTCCTGCGGCAGTATCTGCTCAGTGTGCCTGATGCGATCATTGAGGCAGCGAAGATCGACGGAAGCTCCTACTTCCGGTTGTATTCCAGCATCACGTTTCCGCTGATAAAACCTGCGGTGGCTGCACAGCTGATTCTCTGGTTTATGGGCATCTGGAATGATTATTTGGCACCGATCATTTATCTGAATTCACCTGAAAAGCAAACTTTGCAGCTGGTCATTGCCAACTTTAACGCGACCTATGCGATTCAAACGGATTATCCGCTCATTATGGCGGCGTCGATTGTAGCTCTGTTACCTGTTCTAATCATCTTCCTGATCTTCCAGAAGCAGATTATCGAGTCGGTTGCAATCTCGGGAGTCAAGGGGTGATGGGCATGAAAGGCTGGAAAGTATGGAAAAATCCGAAGCAGCGAGAAGGCTGGAAGGAAGCGAAAGGACGAAAAGAGCGAAAAGAAGAGTTGAATGAAATGAAAGAATGCAAAGAGCGGATCGAACCCAAGAAATGGAACGTGGCGAGGAAGGGAGCTGCAGCATTGATGTTACTGATGCTTATAGGTACGGTAGGCTGTGCAGATGGCGGAGAAACGGCGAAACCCCCGGTCTTTCCGGAAGCCCCGCAGGAACCAAAAATGTATGATCTTTCGATTCTGGATGACGAGTCCAAGTGGACGGTCAACAACGCACATGATCCCGCGATTATCAAAACAGACCAAGGTTACTACGTCTATTCCACAGACGTGCGAGTAGCAGGGGAACCCAAACCGGGAGTTATGGTACGCAAATCTGATGATTTGATCAACTGGAAATGGGTGGGGCAGGCTCTGCCAGGCATCCCAAAGGAAGCACTTGATTGGACAGGAGCAGCGAACCTGTGGGCACCGGATATTATTAAAGCGGGAGATACGTACCGACTGTATTATACGGCTTCGAGTTTTGGCAGCACGCAGTCCGCCATCGGGCTGCAGACCTCCAAGTCTCCCGAGGGGCCATGGAAAGATGAAGGACTGGTTGTGAAGACCGCTGGTCAGGAAAAGGACGGCCTGAATGCTATTGATGCCAATCCGGTGCTCGATGCCTTGGGCAACCCGTGGATGGTATATGGTTCCTTTTTCGACGGGATCTACATTGCACCGCTTGACCCGGATACGGGCAAGTTCAAGGAAGAGGGGTACGGTACCCGCATCGCCGCAAGAGATCGAGCAACCGAAGAGGGCGCAGTTGAGGGGCCTTACATTGTCTACAATCCTGAATTTCAAAAATATTACCTGTTCGTGTCTTATGATTCTCTGTTCGAAGACTATAACGTGCGGGTAGCTCGTGCCGACTCGATCACAGGGCCTTATACGGATATGAACGGCAATAAAATGTTGGATACGGAGCACCTGCCGCAGTATGAGATAGGCACCAAAATTCTGGGCGGATACCGCTTCACTGAGGGAGAGGGCTGGGTTGCTCCTGGACACAATTCCGTGCTCAAGGATGGCGACGATTATTATATCGTGCATCATGCGCGGGGCGAGACGGATAAAAACTGGCCGTATCTGCATGTACGCAAAATGCTGTGGACGAAAGACGGCTGGCCTGTCGTGTCGCCTGAACGTTACGCCGGAGAGGCTGCGCAGGACATTCCACAATCGATGATTGCCGGAGCGTGGGAAGGCATGGCCCTCGATCCGGCTGTGAACGGACAGGTGCAGGCCGTACCGTATACGCTGACGAGCAAAGGCAAAATTGAAAGCGAGAACGGTTCAGGCACCTGGACGTTTGATGGCAAACAAACGTTAACGCTGACGTGGAAGGAGAGCCCCGGGGGAGGCGCTTCCACGGAAGAGCTGAAGCTGCTCCCATCCTGGGATTGGGAGCGAAGCCAGCCTGCGCTGGTAGTGACTGGCCTGAATGACCGCGGCATCGCGGTCTGGGGCAAACAAATCAGCGCAGCCGAGAAATAGACCGCTGACCCCGGAGGGTGGTCAGCGAAGGGGCGCGTTGACCCGACAGAGCGGTCAACACCCGAAGTGATCGAGCCAACCTAAAGGCTCGAAGCCCGATGTGTGTCAGCGAGCAAAAACATCGCGAGCAGCCACCGCATAGAGGCACGAGCAGTGAGGGGGAGGAAGGAGCCGCGCGTGCGAGTTTGACATCCGATTTCCACCGCCAGGAGCGGTGAAGAAAGAAATCGGAGGTCAAGGAGAGCACCAAGGCCCTACCGCCCGCGAACGTGTGCTGTGCTTGAAGCGGCATAGAGGCACCAGCAGTGAGAGGGAGGAAGGAGCCGCGTGTGCGAGTTTGACATCCGATTTCCACCGCCAGGAGCGGGAAGAAAGAAATCGGAGGGCAAGGAGAGCACCAAGGCCCTACCGCCCGCGAACGTCCGCTGTGCCCCTCCACACCTGCTCTCCATGTTTTCGTAAGCGCACTAAGCACATCATAGATCCAAGCCATACACACATATATGAAAGGGGTTTATACCTATGACCAATTCAATTACATTTACCAATCCCATGCTGGAGCAGCGAGCTGATCCTTGGGTGTACCGTCATACGGACGGGTACTATTACTTTTCAGCTTCCGTACCGGCTTTTGACCGGATTGAAATTCGGCGTGCAGCGACACTGGAGGCTTTGAGAGATGCTGAACCAGTAACTGCTTGGACCAAACGGGAGACAGGGCCAATGAGTGCCAACATTTGGGCACCGGAGATTCATTTTATCGATGGCAAATGGTACATATACTACGCGGCGGCGCATACAAGTGAGACCAATGAGGGTTTGTTCGACCACCGCATGTATGTGCTGGAGAACGCCGCTGCTAACCCGCTTGAAGGAAAGTGGGAGGAAAAAGGCCAGATTCGTACGAAATGGGAGAGTTTTGCGCTGGATGCCACCACCTTTGAGCATAGAGGTACGCGTTATCTGGTCTGGGCCCAGAAAGACCCGAACATTGACGGCAATTCAAACCTCTACATTTGTGAAATGGAAAATCCGTGGACACTGCGCGGTGAGCAGGTTATGATTGCAACCCCTGAATACGATTGGGAGATCATCGGTTTTAAAGTGAATGAAGGTGCCGCAGTGCTGCATCGCAATGGACGCCTGTTTATCAGTTATTCTGCGAGTGCAACGGATCATCATTACTGTATGGGACTGCTCACAGCGGATGAAAATGCCGATCTGCTTGATCCGGCGAGCTGGGTGAAGTCACCAGAGCCTGTATTTCAGACTAGTGAAGAGAACGGACAATACGGACCTGGACATAACAGCTTTACCGTTTCACCGGATGGTCAAACCGATATTCTGATCTATCATGCCCGTAACTACAAAGAGATTGAGGGAGACCCGCTGTACGATCCGAACCGCCATGCCCGTGCCCAAATCCTTCATTGGAAAGAAGATGGTACACCAGACTTTGGAACTCCTGTCCCCGATGGTCAAACCGTGGCAGAGGTGAGATAACGCTTTGTGAACGCATACGAAGAGCCTTTTATCAGCAGAGCATGCTGATGAAAGGCTCTTTTTGATAAGTGTGGTTCAAGAGAGAGCCAGGAATATATGGATCAGGAAGGTATGGAGAAAAAAGCTCAGATTACGAAAGCTAGATTCATGAAAGCTTGGATTAGGGAAGCAACCGAAAGCGGGGAGTAACGTATACAATTACATCGAAAGTGAACTCAAACCAACCGAAAAGCAGAACGATAGATGAATGCAACACTACAACCCGCCCCATCCATTGGGCGACAGGGTATGAGTGTTAAGACGGTGCTGGGAGTGTACAATGTTGGGAACACATGATGACAACCTGTTAGGAGGATTAGATATGGAGTCACGCGAGACACTGGATCGGGAACTTGAACACATTTTAAAGTGGGAGAAAGAGCAGAAAGATTTGTTCATCTGGGATAAAATCGGACGTCTGCCGTTTGCTATGCTGGATAAGGTGATGCCGAAGGCGTTAAAGCAGAAGATTGGTGATGCCTTGAACGAAGTGGGGCAGTACCTGCAGACGGGCGGCAAGTTTCTTGTACAGAAGAAAAAAGTAGCCAAGCTTTTGCAAGAAGAGGCCGAGCGCTCAGGTTACAGTATGACAGATGATATCTATCGTTTGGAACAGGATGCAGAAACGGAGAAAACAGCCAAAATCTATAGTGTGGAAAAATTACCACTTGAGGTACTGGACCGTGTGGCGGATAACATTACCGAAAGTCGAAGCAAGTTTGCTGCGGCACAAGGGGCCGCGACAGGATTTGGCGGAATTGTTACGATCGCAGCTGACATTCCGCTCGTTATGGGACTCTCCCTAAAAGTGCTGCAGGAGATGGCACTGTGTTACGGTTATGATCCCGATGACCCGCTGGAGCGCGTCTTTATTGTGAAATGTCTGCAGTTCTCTTCTGCCGATATTGTAGGTAAAAAAGCGATTATTGAAGAGCTGGCGGACTACGATAACCCGGACAAGCAGATCGAGGTGATCTCGCAAATGCAGGGCTGGCGTGAAGTGTTTAATTCATACAGTGAGTCTTTTGGCTGGAAAAAGCTGTTCCAGCTGGTACCTGTTGCGGGCATGATTTTTGGTTCAGTCAGCAACAAAAATACGATCCAGGATGTGGCTGAAGCAGGAAGAATGATGTACAAAAAACGTCTGGTACTGCAGCGCCTGCAATAGAAGGTCAATCAGTGCTGCTTGAAGTAGGTTCCGCATCAGTCAGGTACGAAAAGTATAATGACATCCGCAAACGTTGAAAGAGGCTCCAGCCGATCTGTATGACACAGATACGGACAGGAGCCTCTTTGCAATGGTTACATTAGGGCGTGTCTTGAAACCTACTGAAGTACATCTTTATCGCCTTTTCGCCCCCTGCTTCGTCACTTTCCCATGACGTGCTCCTGCACGCCTGCGGAAAACTTCCTGGCTTGGAACGAAAATTCAGCAAAATCTGATTCCTTCAGCGTTTTTAGACACACCCTAGAATGATAGTCGAGTTTTTTAGGTTTTTCCTAAAAAATCTTATTCATATATTGGCTGATCCCGATGCGCTATCCTAGAAGAAAGCTTCCGGACAATCGGTATATCCAATACTGAGAAACTACGATGAGGAAAAGCCCTCCAATGAGTTTGCCATTGATTACAGCTCTCCAATTGTAGGGACCTTCCTCTTTAGCCCCTGCCATAAATCCAAAAATGATGAGGAAAACGCCTATCACGAAACTTAATTGTGAAAGGATAAGTATTACACCGGCCACCATGATAAAAACCCCCGATGAAGTGAGTGGAAAACGAACTACTCTTTACTGCCGTTTTCTTGTGCCCAGCGATTCAGAAGCTTATCGGATGGGAGCATGAAGGTAAAGATGCCGATCAGCGGCAGGAAGCTGCATATCTGCATGACGGGTGATACGCCGAAGACATCGATCCAGTTACCGAGCACGAGTGCACCCAGACCTCCCATACCAAAGGCAAGACCAGTAATCAGCCCGGAGACGGTTCCGATCTTACCGGGAATGAGCATCTGAGCGTATACCACAGTAACGGAAAAGCTGGATAACATGATAAACCCGATAATCGTCAGCAGTACGCCTGTCCAGAACAGGTTTGCGTACGGCAGGAGCAGGGCCAGCGGTGCGGCCCCTGCCATGGATAAAAAGATCATATTGCGTTTGCCGAATCGGTCAGCGAGTGGGCCGCCAAAAAATGTCCCAAGTGCACCAGCAGCCAGAAACAGGAAGATGTAGATCTGCGCGTCCTCTGTGGACAGACCGAACGTATCTTTCAAATGAAAGGCATAGAAACTTCCGATGGAAGCTACGTACCATGACCGGACAAATACCAGCAGAATGAGGACGGTAATCGCAGCTGCAATCTTTTTGCGCAGGGCTGGATTAGGAGCGCGGCGGGCCGCGGCCTGTTTACGCAGGTACGCACCTGATTGCAGCATCTGTCCATACCAACGGGCAACATAGAGCTGCACGGCGATCCCCATGGCTGCAATTCCAGTAAAGCCGATGGCGCCAAACAGTCCAAACGGAATGAAGATCCAGCGTGTCAGCAGCGGCGCTAACGATTGTCCGGCATTCCCGCCCACCTGAAAGATGGATTGGGCCAGCCCGCGACGCTGCCCTGCAGCCATATGGGATACTCGTGAACCTTCGGGATGAAAAGCAGCGGAACCCAGGCCGACAAAGATAACAGAGATGAGCACCTTCATATAACTATCGGCAAAGGCCAGCAGCAGCATGCCCGTAAACGTGAAGCCCATGCCGATGGGCAGAATGGACGGGGTCGGTTTTTTATCAGCAAACCAGCCGACAACAGGCTGCATGATGGATGCGGTGAAGTTGATCGCAAACGCAATCCAGCCAATCTGTGTGTAGGTTAGATGCATGGAATCTTTTAAAATAGGAAATATGGCCGGGATTACAGACTGGATGGAATCATTGAATAGATGCACCAGGCTGATGGCAATGAGTATCCGGTATACGGTGCCTTGGGCATCCAATCCGGGTGGGGATTTCGAACGCGCAGCGGCGTCCTTGGCTAATGTAGTTTGTGCAGACATGTTCTGTTCTCCTTTGGTCGCGGTCACGAGGGATCAGCGCCTATGTTAGATTCTATGCAATTAAGCATATTGTTACATAATAGGATAGATTGCAAGAAGCGACAAGGGGAACAGAAGAGAAATGGTAGTGGAGATTTTAATATCATTGTATAAGCTATGTACGTACAAATCAGACCATCAGACAAATCGGATATGCAGATTTTTACTTAATGCGGCCTTCAATATTCCAATGAAAACAACCTTATAGGTTTGTTCTAAGTGGATGTCCACGGGTTGGACCATATGGTATAATATGTTACAACAAACAGAATGGCTTGAATAGGCGGTCGGCTAGTCTCCTGTGTAAGGAGGTGATGCCTGTGGAGATTAAAGATGTACTGACGCTGATGATCAGTTTTGCGGGGTTTATAGTGACCTTGATTGGACTGATCGTAACGATCGTCGTTGCATTGAATAATCAAAACAAAAAGAAATAGACCGCCCCGACTAAGGTAATGGTCTATTTCGATTACCGGTTACAGCCACCGCCCTTGAAAGCGGCTGTTGTAAAAGAGTGAGGATGTTGACGCATCCTTACTCTTTTTATATTGTCCTTATTGACTACAGTTTATCACAACATTTCCCAAAACTCCACTGTACAATGCTGATTTTTGATCTGTTTTGCACTCATTTCTTCAAGGTTAAACGTTAAAATCATTGTACAGATAAGTCGGAATTCATCGTTTCAAACCGTAGAAACAGGACTGCTTCATCCTTGAAGAGTCCCGCTTTTATGAGTATCTATTGATTCAAATTACCGATTATCAATCGTCTCCGGATTCATATCATGGTTCATCATGCGGTGCTCAGCCATCTGTTCGTATTTGGTTCCCGGTTTGCCGTAGTTGGTGTACGGGTCGATAGAGATGCCGCCGCGTGGGGTGAATTTGCCCCAGACTTCAATGAAGCGCGGGTCCATCAGCTTGATCAGGTCGTTCATGATAATGTTCACGCAGTCCTCGTGGAAATCCCCATGATTACGGAAGCTGAACAGGTAGAGCTTGAGCGACTTGCTTTCAACCATTTTGATATCGGGAATATAGCTTATATAAATCGTTGCAAAGTCGGGCTGACCCGTAATCGGGCACAGGCTGGTGAACTCCGGGCAGTTGAATTTTACAAAATAATCACGGTACGGATGCTTGTTATCAAAGCTCTCCAAAATACCCGGATCATACTCAAACGTATACTTTACATGCTGGTTACCCAGTAATGTCACATCTTGCATCTCTTCAGGTTGTCTCATCGTTTACGAACGCTCCTCTTATCCATCAAAAGCCTTGGGCCTTGTACAGTATATTTTTGTTATATCGAACAGGCAAAACGGCCTGTGTCTCTTCTTTAACGTGTTTGTGTTTGATCGAAAGTTTCAAGCTTCCTCTTCCGACTCGCGAGCTTTTCATCCCAGCCCTATAGAGCGGCGAGCGGATTAAACACCGCGTTTGTTACCCCATACGAGTGTATGCAGCTGCGGCAGCACGCGAACATTATTTAGATCGTCCGAGGCACTTACTTGATCAATCAACCACTCATAACGGGTCAGCAGGGAAGCGGCCAGATCTGGTGTATCCACAGAGGAAACATCGGGGTTCCCGGTTTGTAAAAATAAAGATGTGCCCGGATATCGTGCATGCACAAGGCGGGCATAATCTAAGTCTGCCTGATCGAAGATCACGATCTTCAGACTGTGACTTCGATCGGCCGGGCCAGCGTCCAGACGGCCGATCACATCATCCAGCACGGACCAGTCGGTGTCCATGCCCGAACTGGGCGGCTTGGGCGAGACCGTGACTTCGTCAATGTCCGCCAGCCATGACTGCCAGCGGGAGCCCTGCGTTTCGACCGCGGTGCGGACGCCGTTCTCCCGCAGCAGGGCAACCAGCCCGCCCAGCGAAGCCAGCAGGGCGGGGTTGCCGCCGGAGAGGGTCACATGGGAGAAACGCGTGCCGCCCAGGCGGCGCAGTTCATCCCATACCGCCTCCGGCGTGAGCATGCGGATCTGGTCCTTGCCGCTGCCGTCCCAGGTAAAGGCCGAGTCGCACCAGGAGCAGCGATAATCGCAGCCCGCGGTGCGAACAAACATCGTTTTTTGTCCGATCACCATGCCTTCGCCTTGAACCGTCGGACCAAAAACCTCCATGACAGGGATACGTGCTTCCCCGGCGCGGACTGGCGGTGCGGCAAGGAGATTCGCCCCCGGTTCGTTCTGTACACTACGCATCGATCATCCACTCCCGTCTTGCCTCGGCATAACTGGTTGGTGTTTCGAAGAGGCGCACAAATTCGGTGCGGGCGCCGTCCGTGAGCCCGGCATAAGGCTCCGATTGTAAAGCGTGTTCCATCTGTTCAAACAGCCAGACAACCATATTTTCAGCTGTCGTATTCATCAGAGGCAGGGTTTCGTTCAAATATTGATGATCCAGATAACCTTCAATCCGGCTTTTCCAGATATCCTTGATATGTCCAAAATCAACCGTCAGCCCGGTTTCACCCGGATAACCGCTAATGCCAAAAACCACTTTATACGTATGGCCGTGCAGGTTTTTGCACTTGCCTTCATAACAATGCAGATGATGCGCCGCATCAAAAGTAAACTCTTTGCTGACCAGTACCCGTTTGCGATGATATCTCAGCTGGGTGGGCAGAATATCCTGGTCGATGCGCTGCAGCCGTTCAACGATTCGAAATGTTCCAGGCTCTCTCATCATGCATCTGCTCCAGTGGAAGGTGCTGTAGTACGAGCGGCTGTACGTTCCTGTACATAACGATCCAGCCCGGCTTTACGCAGCTTGCAGGCAGGGCATTCACCGCATCCATCACCGATGACACCGTTATAACAGGTCAGCGTACGTTCACGCACATAATCGAAAGCACCCAGTTCATCGGCCATTTTCCACGTCTGGGCTTTGTCCAGCCACATCAGCGGAGTGTGAATGACGAATGGATAATCCATCGACAGATTAAGGGTCACATTCATCGACTTCACAAACGAATCCCGGCAATCGGGATATCCGCTGAAGTCAGTCTCGCATACACCTGTAACCAGGTGACGAGCCCCTTTTTGTTTCGCCATAATGGCGGCAAAGCTGAGGAACAGTAAGTTCCTTCCGTCAACAAATGTGCTGGGCAGCTCGCCTTCTTCATGCGTAATTTCCACATCGGAACGTGTGAGAGCGTTTGGTGCGAGCTGGTTAAGCAAGCTCATATCCAGTACGGTCTGCTGCACACCCAGATCCTTCGCAATGGCAGCTGCACATTCAATCTCCAGCTTGTGACGCTGTCCGTAATCAAACGTAACCACTTCAACTTCGGCGAATTGTTGTTTCGCCCAGAATAAACAAGTTGTACTGTCCTGTCCGCCGCTGAATACAACGACTGCTTTTTCTTTGTTCAACATAAAAAAACCTCTCCATCTTCTTGAGATCACCCCTGCAGCGAAGCAGGGAATGTCGGAAGAACAGAGAAGTTCATGAACTGGCATCCATCAAAAAACACACCTTCTTAATAACCGCTTCAAAAAACGGTAATAAGCAAGTGTCCTTAGTTTTTTACGTACACGGTGTCAGCATATAAACAGCATTAGCTTGTGAAGTTTATATGTAACCACCGAAATCTGTACGCAAGACTGCAGCGACCCTATGCAGGTCAAGTCTTGTAGAGGGAGTTCGCGAACCTCTCCCATGCCATAGGCATGGATTTTCTTCTTTAATTGTCCGGGAACAGTATACCACATCACTGCCCGATCGGCATATGGAGTTTCAATCCCGGTTTATTTAATAATGACATTGCCGAAAGGGATAACTTCTTTAAGTATACGTTTGAACAACCCTTCGTCGTTCATATCCTGCTGCAGCTTGTGGTTTTCCCGTCCGGCTTGAAAAAGCACTGAACCCTGCCCCGTCATTTTCCAATGATAGTTCATATGCTGGCTTGCCAGATTATTTCCATATACGGTTAATTCTAGATGAGCATTCTCAGGGTAGGCAATGATACTCCCGGCATCGACATAAAGCGGGGCAGTGGGATGCAGTTCTTGCTGACATACGTGGCCCTGTGTCAGCAAGCCGATTCTGCCTTTACCTGAAAACTTCATCTTCACAGCATCTCGGGTAATCAGCATATTTTTAATTTTCTGAATTTTGGTCTGCATCGTGATACCGTCAGAGTAAAAAAACAAATGGCGAAAATCGTAGAGCAGATCACTGTGCTCGGTAAGCTCCACTTCTTTCATAGTAAATCCGGGAGGAAGGGCAGCGACAAACTGGCATGGACCGGTAATTTCGGATTTGATCAGCTTTTTTTTGCGATATATGCCCGAAATGTTCAACAATTTATCCTGTCTGGCGCTGCTGGGCCCGCGAAAAGCGACGATTTGCTGCGGATGCAAAATATGAAGGCGGTCATCCTGGATTAGCGAAAATGTGACTACCTGCCCGACTCCGCCATTTTCAGCATGATTTAGATGTATTTGCATGCAGTTGCTCCTGTTCTTTTATAATCGGCCGGATCTGCGGCGCATTCCCCAGCGCATCACGCGAATCAATAGGAAGTAACCTAATATGAGAGCAGCGACAGTAATGACCATCGTTTGAATTCGCTGTGCGGTGGCTGTTCTGGCATCCTGATCATTCTGCAGTTTACTGACCATTTCCGTCAGCTTTTGGTTCTGGGCGAGGAGCTGATCATTTTGAGCCTTGAATGCTTCGACATTGGCCTGGGCTTGTCCCAATTGAGCGGAGGTTTGATTTAACTGCTCCAGCGTCTGCTTGTAGCTTTCCTGTAGAGCATTCACTTCTCCAGGCAGTTCTGACACGCGCTCCCATCCGCTATAAATATCCGAAAATATATTGGCACTCGCTGCATTTGTAGTCGAAACGAATGTGACGGTAAACAGAATACATGTGGTGACAAACACCCGAATGAAATAACCCTGAACGGATTTTGGCATAAGGTACACCTCTTTCTTCGGTAAGATTAATTCATTGCCGAATTCGTCGTCTTTTGTTGAATTACGGCTCTTACATTATACGTCATAATCGGGAGAATGGGTTCAAGATGATGATGTTTTATTACCCGAAATCACTCGAAAAGATGGTAAAAACAAATGTTTAATTGTAAAAATCATCGGGTAATACAAGGATAGCTGCACCTTGAACAGAGCAAAACATAATCTTGGACTTCCGTTCCGCGTATATCCTGTTCACAAATATGCAATATAATGCCTTAACCCAATACATTCGATTGAAATAAATATCGTGAAACGAAGGAGTAGAATAATATGTACGTATCCAACCAGACCACAGCAACGAAGACAATTATGATTACCGTAAATGGCGAGCCAGTCGGACGCAAACTGATTATTGACAGTGTAACTTATGCACCTGTTGCTGAAACGGACAGTACCCAATACATGCACAAAATGGAGATTGATCATTCTGCCGTATAAGTTGGGACTTGTCATAGAGAAGAGCGGGGAAAGCTTGGCTAACAGCCAGGCTTTTTCGTCGTTTATTGTCGCTTCTAGGCGGATCAAGGGAGATAAAACTAATATAATGGAAAAAAGTAATGAGAACGTATGTTCCGTGACAATATAGTGTCCATTCACCCTGATAACTTAGAAGATAATACACATAAATCGGGGGAGAGACTACCAGTGAACTCAGTCTTTGAAGTATCTTATTCGTGGAATAAAGAGGCCATACCGACAGGGGGAGCCGATCCCGTATATATGATGATAGAGTGGCGTTACGGAGCCCCTGCCAAAAGACTTAGGAAAATAGCACCCAAAATTTTGTCGAGAGATTTAGAGCTCTTGCTCAAACCGGAACATGGAGTTCAACTTAAAGGCATCTATGGCTGCCGGTCCAAAGAAACGGATATAGGTTGGGTACTCAGGCTTGGTGACGTTTACAAAGGAGAGAGTAAGCAGATCCTGCTGGAATTCTCCGTGGGCCCTCATGTCTCTGGTAAAGCTGCTGTATGTTCTGCCTATTGGAGCACACGCAAACTGAAGCAGAGCCAGCGTGTACTTCTCCGCAGGGAACAGCTCTACATTCAGTACACAAGTCATCTGGGCATGCTTCGGCAGCCAGAGGACCCAAAAGTAGAGAAGACGATAAAGCTGAACGAAACGGTACCACTTCTTAAACAAGCGCTGCGTGCCTATGAACGAGGCCGGATCGAGGAGGGCAGTGACCTGCTGCGCCGTCATGCAGATGCACTGCTGATCGAAGCTGCACGCAAACAGGATCTGGATTATTACACAGAAGCTGAAATGGTTGAGAAGCTTCGTTATCACTATGGGATTACATTTACAACCGGTTACAGAAATCGTGAAAGTGCAGTGTTAGGTGAATAAAACGGAGTCGAATGAGTGCAGTTTTAAGAGGACGAGTTTACATATTTTTTGAAGGTGAAGTCAAACAATAAGTCGAATGTATATATCAATACTATCTCAGTCGAGGATGGAGCTGTATCACACGAATTGAAACAACATCATGGAGGGCCCGGCAAAATGACAGACCGACTAATCCGATTAATGCGCATTATTACGCTGGTACAAGCCAAGCCAGGCATTCTTGCCCGGGAGCTTGCCGAGCGATGCGAGACGACGGAAAGGACGATATACCGCGACATGGAGGCCCTCAGCGCAATGCATATTCCGATCGCTAACATGGGACATGGAAGAGGGTACATGTTTATCAGCCATTTTGCCATGTATCCGCTCAATTGGACTGACGAGGAAGCGCAAGCTTTCATGCATCTTGCCGACGTTATGGAACATATACGTCCACTGTTAAAGCCAGCTTTTGAGAGTGCCTATGAGAAGGTGGTAGCATCAAGTCAGAAAAACAAGACCGAGCGGGTGGAATGGTCTGAGCAGATCAGAGAAATGTTCAAAGAAGGAGCAGCTGCCTGGCAGAAAAATGACGGACATGAACCGAATCATTCCCTTCTTACGCTGCTTCAAGCCGGAATTTCGCAAAACAGCATTGAAGGGAATTATCTGTATCATGGAGAGATGAGAGAGATTCGGATTGATCCTTACTGTCTGATTCCTCGGGAATATCAATTTGATCTGTTAGCCTATTGTCACCTGTCCGAAAGAATGAAGACATTCCAGGTAAACCGAATGCATGACTTACGAATGATGCCGCGTACCTTCCGCAAAAATGATTATTTGATCCAGTCTTATTTCCGTGCTCCCTGGATTACGAAAGGGATCACGGAGGGAGACGCTGTTAAAATCCGATTTTCTTCCCTTGTCGTCGAACGTGTAATGCAGGAAAGCTTTTTTGTACGTCCCATTCTAACCATAGAGCCCGAAGGAACCCTGCTGTTTGAAGCTGCATTTAGTGATATTGAGGAAATGCTCGCATGGATATCCAAGTATGGACCAGAGGCTGAAATTCTCGAACCGGAGCACTGCCGAGTCCTCATGCAGGAACGACTGGAACGCTGGCAGCAGGTATACAACCAAAGATAATCGGAATATATGGTTCCCTAGGCCGCACTAAACCTTGCCTTTGAACAGATCGGCCAGATTGCCAAATGGTGATTCTTTTTCTTCATCATCGGCAGCGCTCGAATAAACCACTTTGGAGGCTGTGCCTTCATCATCGGCTGCACAGTTGTTTTCCAGCTTGAACTGATCAAACTGATGGATAAACACTTTGGCCGTATTAATGGCATCATCCAGAGCACGGTGCTGTGTACCATCAAACTCGATTCCACAGAGTTCAAGAGCTTGGGCAAGCCCGAGCTGCCGGAACTTTCCTTCTTTGCGCATGGCCCGTGACCACTGCTGCTGCAGGTCATTATGATTGGTGATCCAGGATACATCGAGCTGGTGTGTACGGCAATGGGAGATGAGCTTACTGCGGTCGTCCGGTCCCCATGAGCACATATAATAAGGTTCGGTGCCCATCCAGTCGATAAACTGACTGAGCGCGGCCGGAAACAATGGGGCAGCGTCAATGTCTTTTTGGGTAATGCCTGTGAACTGTACCGTGTCGGTGGACAGGACAGATTTATTCGAAGGGCGGACATACGTATGGAAGGTATCAGTGACTACAAGGCCAGCCGCAGGGTCCTCGTTCACTTTGACGGCACCGATATCAATAATTTCAGAAGAATAGCGCGTATTGCGGCTTACTGTGAATTCAAGATCATATATAATATATGGCATAAGATAAACTCCTTTTATGAAGAGTACAAGTTTCATTCGGGATCTGTATTTTCGATCCTGAAATGTTATTTCATTTCTCTATTTTACAGTGAACGTTGAGCCATGTCAGCCATTGTTATGGAATTGTTTTAAGGATTGTTAAGAACATGATTTGTTGACAAGTGCTTGTAAATGTTCTAATGTGATCAAAAATGAGAACAGCGTATATCGAGGACATAATTATGTAAGCTGGCTTCAACAGAGAGGGAATGGATCGGTGCAACATTCCTGCTGCTGCTGCATAATTCCTACCTCGCCAGCTGCGCAGGAGAATGCCTTTGCAGAATAAGGGATGCAGCCTGCGCCGGAAGGGCCCGTTATGCCTCATAGGACTGCAGCCGGAACCTGTGTAATTTTACGCGTTTACGGATCGTGTGCAGTTAAATAAGGGTGGTACCACGACACATTCGTCCCTTGATGAATGTGTCTTTTTGCTGTTTAAGGACTGATATTTTCACATGATTGCAATCAGACGAAACGAGGAGTGTATAGAGATGCGCCAAAGTGAAATGTTTATTCCAACGTTACGTGAAGCACCTGCAGAGGCTGATGCGGCAGGGCACCGCTGGCTGCTGCGATCGGGCATGATTCGCCAATTGGCAGCCGGTGTATACAGTTATCTACCGCTCGGACGGCGTGTGCTTCTGAACGTGGAACGGATCGTTCGGGAAGAAATGGACCGCGCAGGATGTCAGGAGGTGCTGCTCCCTATTATGCAGCCCGCCGAATTGTGGGAGGAGTCTGGCAGATACACACAGTACGGCCCGGAGCTCATGCGTCTGAAGGACCGGCATTCAAGGGAGTTTGCACTTGGACCAACCCATGAGGAAGTGGTTACAGCTTTAGCTCGTGACGAGATCAACTCGTACCGTAAGCTGCCATTTACGGTATATCAGATCGGCACCAAGTTCAGGGATGAACGCCGGCCGCGTTTTGGTCTGCTGCGCGGGCGAGAGTTTATCATGAAGGATGCCTATTCCTTTGCAGCGGATTGGAATGAACTGGACCGAACCTATCAAGCCATGAATACAGCGTACTGCCGTATACTGGAACGCTGCGGATTGGAATACATCCGGGTGGAGGCGGATGCGGGAACGATTGGCGGACAAGGGGAAACACATGAGTTCATGGCTTTGGCCGATGTAGGTGAGGATACCATTGTGACGTGTAAACATTGTGGTTACGCTGCAAATCTGGAGAAAGCGGCTTATCGACCAGCCTGGTCCGCAGCCCTTACGGAAGAGCAAGAAGCAGGTGTTCATGCGGGAGTGCAGCGCATCGCGACACCAGATGTTCGCACGATTGCGGAATTAAGTTCATTCCTCGGTCAAAAGGCAGAGACCATGATCAAGACACTGCTCTATCTCGCTGATGGTCAGCTTACTGCAGCGCTTGTTCGCGGGGATCATGAAATAAATGACATCGCCCTGAAGCAGGCACTTGGAGCAGAAGAGCTGGTTTTGGCCGATGATGCATCGATTGCCTCACATCCCAATCTCGCCGTTGGTTACCTCGGCCCTGTAGGACTTGGACTACGAATGGTTGTGGATGCGGATGTGGCTGCTATGAAACAGGCAGTAACCGGAGCTAATGAAGTTGGCATGCATTTATCAGGCGTACGTCCAGGCGTCGATTTTGCTCTGAATCAAGTCGAACGCATCCGCTTTGCTGCTGCAGGGGATTGCTGTGACTCTTGTGGTGAACCGCTTGTATTCACTAAAGGAATTGAGGTCGGGCACATTTTCAAATTGGGCACGAAGTACAGTGACGCCATGGGAGCCTCTTTCCTGGACCGGAATGGCCGGCAATGTGCACCTGTAATGGGATGTTATGGCATAGGTGTATCCCGTTTGATGGCAGCGATCGCTGAACAGCACGCGACAGAGCAGGGCATTCAGTGGCCTGTATCGACTGCGCCTTATGATGTGCATCTCATTCCGGTAAGCTGGAAGGATGAGCATCAGCAGAAGCTTGTTCTTGAACTCGAACAGCAGCTGCTGGATTACGGTTTCCGCGTGCTGGTTGATGATCGGGACGAACGCCCGGGCGTAAAATTCAAGGATGCCGAGTTAATCGGACTGCCGATACATATTGTCGTCGGCAGAGGTGCTGCTGAAGCGCAGGTTGAGCTGGGATCTCATATACTGGCTTCTTCAGGTGAAACGAAGCGTGTCCATATGACAGCACAGGAAGCGGTTCAATATGTCACGGATCAAATCCGGCGAGTTTAGTTTGTATACGGCGTGAGAGAAGTGCGGAACAGTGGTATGGCCTGAAAGATAACATTGATATATATAATAGGACTGAATATGATGTCGACTGTTATACAGCAGCTGTATACGCATGGGGTTATCCAGAAAATGAGGACTCCAGAAGTAGAAAAGGGTGTATTTTCAGAACATTATCAGACCAAGCGACTACAACCGAACTGAAAGAATAGGTTAGTTCATCTTTTTGCTCATAAAGCAGGGACCGGATTGACTGTTTGATACATTTTTGGTGTAAGTATGCAAAGCTTGCTTAAAAGCTGATATACCTCATCTGTACGACAAATCGCATAGATACGGATATTGAAGTCCAATCTGTTCTAGTTCAGCATGTTGGAAACGTCATGATTCGAGACGCAAGCTGGTTGCAGGAGATTTATTTTTGAGTTTGTCTGCAATCTGGACGGCCTGCGCTGCAGAATCGATGTTACCACGATACTACCACCGCTGTTCTACACAACATGAACGAAACGAAAGGGAGTCCCTCGGCCAGTTTTTTCTGGTAAGGACTCCCTTTTCTCGTTCAGTTGAAGTGGCTTGAATTAAGAAGCAGCTGGCAATTTCAAAGTTTGACCTGGATAGATTCGGTGTGGATTTTTGATTTTATTCAGCTTCTGCAGTGCCTGCCAAGTTGTTCCATATTGTTTGGAGATCGAGTAGAGAGATTCTCCTGATTTTACAATATGCAGTTTAGCAGGGGCTGGAGTTGGTTTATCTGGTGCTGGCTTAACAGGTTTCTCGGGTTTTGGTTTCTCTGGTTGAGGTTTCGTTGGTTCAGGTGTTGGAACAGGAGCTGGAATTTCAGTTATTGGTGTTTCTTCCGGCTGGGCAGCGGATTTGTCGCCTTCGCTGATGCGGCCATCGGTTTGCATATCCACTGCGCCAAGCTTCTGCATGTAGTTGATCAACGCTTCATCCAGCGCACCGTACATCCCGGTTGTCGGATATTTGGCAAACATCGTGTACTCATCACCGCCGACAGCTGTAAAATCATTAGTTGCCAGTGTATAGGTTGCTGCCGGGTCAAGAGCTTTATCACCAATCATAACGGAGTGCACACGACTGCCTTCTGGAGCCGCAGCATCAATTTTGAATGTGATTCCGGACACCTGCGGGAATCCACCGCTTGGTTCAGGGTAAGAACCCACACCGTTTTCCAATGCTGCAAGGACATCGGAGCCTTTTACATCAAGGGTCACCACTTGATTTCCAAAAGGAAGAACCGTAATAACATCACCTTTGGTCACGATGCCTTTTTCAATCGAAGAACGGATTCCGCCGCCGTTGGTCAAAGCGATATCGGCTTTGCTGACATCACGGATTGCATCCGCCAGCAGATCGCCCAGGTTGGTTTCGCCTGCACGTACTTGTTCACGTTTACCATCCAGCAGAACAGCGGTATTCGCTACTTCTTCTTTCAGGATGGGTTCTTGTTCTTTTTGAATGGAGCTTACGAGAGCTGCAACCTTCTCGTTTGGTTTGATTTCTTTGGCTTTGGTTTCGTCGATTAACGCTGCCGTTTTCTTCGTAACTTTGCCGCCGTCTACCCACAGATCAATGACACCCACATAGTTCGTGTATTCACCTGCACTTGCGATCAATGTGCCGTGATCTGATACAAGGCCGTCCTTCAGTACCGTATGACTATGTCCATCAATGAAAACATCGATGCCGGGCACCTCTTTGACAACTTTGAAGCTGGTATCGGTACTGGAAGCATCTTGTCCAAGGTGTCCAAGCACCACGACAACATCCACTTTACCGCGAATTTCATTCACAAGTGTTTTGGCTTCAGCGGAAGGATCTGTTATCTGCAAACCTTCTACATTTTTAGGATTTGTTTTGTACATCGTTTCCGGAGTGGTCAGGGCGATAATTCCGACCTTCACACCATCTACTTCTTTAATAAGGTACGGCTCGAAGAGACGAGTTCCATCTTTTTTCTTCACATTCGCGCTGAGCATAGGGAAGTTCATCATGTTTGCCAGTTCAACGAGACGATCGGAGCCATAGTTGAACTCATGGTTACCGGGTACCATCGCTTGATAGCCGATTTCGTTCATGACCTTTGCAATGCTCTCACCTCTGACAAGTGTGGCAAAAGTGGTGCCGTGTACGGCATCGCCTGCATCCAGCAGGAGCGTGTTTGGATTTTTACTGCGATAGTTGTCCACGATGCCCGCAGTTTTGGCGAACCCCATGGCAGGGGATTGCTCAACTGCACGAGCATGCATGTCATTCGTATGTAGGATCGTAATATGTTTGCCTGTGCCTGGAGCGGAATCTGCTGCTGCCGCAATGCCTACACTGCTGAACAGTAAGCAAACCGTTAGCAGAAGTGAAACAATGTGTTTCCAGTTTTTCATGAATCCGATACCTCCCAAAATAGTAATCTATTAGAGCGTTTACACAGCTCACGTAGTATTTTAACAGACTACCCTAAGGAAATCTCGTGATTTACGTAAAAATAAGTAACCTGAAAGTGACATGTTAATCTGCTGTTTGAACATACAGCCAAAGTGTTATTAAGGAACATATGTTCTTAAAACATGTAAAAAAAATGCTGCGCTTCACGCGGCAGTCCGGTGCGCAGACAAAATTTCTCAAGGGATTCGTCCCGCTCGGGAACAATTCCGGCCGTCAACAATTGAATGGCAAATCGATTGGCCTGCCTCTCCAGCTTGCCTGGGGCGAAGTAGGAATGCTCCTCCAGAAAGAAACGGTTAATGCCTTTGTGCAGCCTGTCATGACCCAGTTCATGCGCACATACAAATCGCTGCCATTCGGGCGGTAAATCATTGTGTATCACGATAAATCTGCGGCGAAGTTTGCGGAAATACAGCCCTTTGGTAGAGCTGCCGAGATTGGCAAAACGAATCTGTATGCCTACAGCACGGGCAATGCTGAACGGACAATTGGTCCGGTGTTTTCGAATCAGCTTGGTTACGATGTCATCCATATGATCTCACCTGCAGTTTCAGTAAGTTGAACTCGCGTCTTGGCCTCATGGGCGCTGGTCCGATTCGTCTGGCTTTTTGCGTTTGTTCATCTGCTTTGCTTCCCAGAACAAACCTGTCAGCACGTCCTTGATTCGTTTCTTGTCCTCTTCATCCAGCGGAATGCCGTCAAACATCAGGTCGTCTTCATCTTCCAGCATTTTTTTGAAATCCCGCCGGTCTTTGTACGTAGCCCATTCCGGAACATCCTGATAGGCTTCTTCACTGCCTGTTTCGATGTATCCCGCCTGTTTCATCATATCCGTATAAGGTACAGCCAGGGCATCGGCAATTTTGCGGATGGTCGCTGGTTTGGGTACGCCGCGCACACCATTTTCAATACGTGAAATCTGGGAATTGCTTATTCCGGCTGCTTCGGCTAGCTGGTTGATGCTGAATCCCTGCTGCTCTCGCAGCTGCTTCATATAAGGACCAAAAGCGTGCTCCACAATTATGCCATCTCCTTCGACTCGTTATAAATGCTTGTGATTATAAAGAGGTCTGCTGTAACTGCTCATGGGGACTGTCTGCAAACCTGCCCGTTCCGGATGCGGATCATTCTTTCGATCGCTGTTATCCCCGGATTCCATATCATCTTCTCCTTAAAGGGAGAAATCCGGGGATAAAGGCGAACGCTTCGCTTCTTCAGAATTGATTCCGCCTCCTGCACTACGTTTGCACGCCATGCCAACGCTTGAGTCATTCCCAGCGCCTTGGACTTCTTTATAAAAAACAAATGACTTATACGAGTTCAGTAATTATCTGTACTATATCGTATATATACCATTAGGTAAAGGGATACGAAACAATTATGCCAAAAGGTATAGAAAATGAGAGCGTAGGTTTTATTTTATCGCCTAAACGATCCAAAATGAAGGTTTACTTCAATCTCCAGAAAGTGGTATCCTCTAGTAGAAATACGAACAATATACGAACAAAATGTAAATAATAATCAAATCCAAAAGGCAGCATAGGTACCTTAAGTAAGGAAACGATTGTCGATTGTTGGGGTTTGAGGTAAGCAGCCATTCTATGAATCAGGAATCTGTCTACACTAAAAGATAGAGATAAGTCGTCATCATTTTGGGAGATATAAACGAACATATAACAGGAGGGCATAACGATATGGCAAATATGGAATTGATGTTACCGGAATTGGACCGTCGTAAAACGCAGGCAGCTGTTGAAGCTGCATTGGAAAAGTATCGGATTTACAAAACAATTGCGTTTGAAGAACGAGAGGTGCAGGTAACGGCAAGTTACACGGAACGTTTGCATGGTACTGTCAATGTGACCAGTGATTCCACGGCAAGAACTGCAATCTTTAATGTGGATGTGCAGCGTGCACGTCAGGCTTACTGCGAGACAATGGACCATATCGTGTCCAGGCTCAGCGAAAAAGAACGTGTGCTTGTGACGGAGCGGTATATGAAGGACGATGATGTGTTTGACTATAAAATATATAACCATGTCTTTGATCCACCGGTAAGCAAGGATACGTACACCAAAATTCGAACGCGTGCTTTCTATAAAATGGCGCTGGCCTTGTCTGATCGCGGGCTGATTAATATGGAACCTTTATCATTGAAGAGAAAAGAGCGGCAAAAGCTCGGCTGAGCTTTCGGCTCAAAGTTGAAGCTTTAATATCGCCGGGGGATTGGTTACAATAGTTGGGACAAAATTACGGTGTGCAGCAGCGGAAGGGAGGAAGTTATGCCGGAAGAGGTTGGAATGCAGGAGATGGCAACGCTGAAGACCATTGCGGAAACATTGAATACCTCCAATGATCTCAGCCTGATGTTGGATAAGGTTGTTGGCAAATTACTTGAACTGACCGGGTTATCTGCAGGCTGGCTTTTTCTGATCGACGAACGCGGAGAATATACCTGTGTCTCGGATTATAATCTGCCTCCGGCATTGATGCGAAATGACAAAGAGCCGATGCGTACAGGAACATGCTGGTGTGTCAATCGTTTCCGGGATGGCAGGCTGCAGTACGCGGTTAACATCATTAACTGCAAGCGCTTGGAGGATGCGGTGGAATTCAAGTGGGGGGATACATCCGATATTACCCACCATGCCACAGTTCCGCTGCGTTCGGGCGAACAGATGTTGGGACTGCTTAATGTGGCTGCGCCTGACAAGGTGCATTTTAGCGATAGCGAGCTGGCACTTCTACAGGCGGTTGCCTATCAGATCGGCAGTGCGATGGAGCGGATGCGGCTGTATCGTGCAGAGCAGCGCCGGGCTCAGCTGTATGCCAGACTGGGGGATTTCGGTGCAGCATTAAGTCTTACAGTCAATGAATGCACAGAGACAGATGCATTGCCTGGCACCGTGGTAAGGCTGCTGGGAAAACATTTTGACTGCCCGTTTGCTGCACTGATTAAACAGACGGATGAAAGATTTCATATACAGGCAGTTTATGCGGATGGTCACGTAAGCATGGGTGCAGCAGCCCCCCTTTCACTGGAAGGGACACGTCTTATGGATCGTATCATTGATCATTATCGTGCAGCCGTGCTGACAGCAGATGAACTGGTTGACATATTCGGCCCGGATCAACTTGAACTGAATTCGCGACAGTTTGGAACCGGAATTGGTGTACCGCTGCCCTACCCTTCACCGGAGGAACCTGGTGTGCTGGTTATTGGCACAGGGACACGATCCCTGGGTCTGATCAGAGCAGACAGCGAAGTGATGGAGGCTTTGGCAGAGCACATTATCGCTGCCCGAGAGAGCTTGAAGCTTGCAGATCACAGACGTGAATTGGCAAGGCTTGAAGAACGGAATCGGCTTGCCCGGGACCTGCATGATTCGGTCAATCAGATTTTGTTCTCTTTATCGTTGACGGCGAGAGGTGCAGAAAGTATGCTGTCGGGCACGGAGCCGAGGCATCCGGCAGCCGAAGCCATGAAAGATATACGAGCTTTATCTCAGGAGGCGCTCAAGGAAATGCGTGCGCTTATTATGCAGCTTCGTCCAGCTGGACTGGAGGCCGGACTGCTGAGTGCACTGCAGGAGTATGGAACCAAACAGGGGCTTCAAGTGGTCGCTGACCGAATAGGGATACGCTCTATTCCACGTGTCATGGAAGAAGGGTTATGGCGTATCGGTCAAGAGGCGCTTAACAATATTCGAAAGCACGCAGAAGTGTCTACCGCAAACATTCTACTTGAGTGTAATGAACACGAAGCGAAGCTCACGATCTCGGATCGGGGAAAGGGGGGCGCCAAACGGCGTAAACCATCCTCTGAAAACTCACTGGGCTTATCGATTATGAGAGAGCGTGCACAATCGCTGGGCGGCAGGCTGGAAATATGGAGTTCTTCACGGAAAGGAACAACCGTAACGGCAGTCATACCACTTCCATATGAATCTGAATAAAGTCAGGAGGTTGGCAGCAATGCCGATTACAATTTTACTTGCCGATGATCACGCGATGGTCAGACGGGGCCTGCATGTTTTTCTGAAAACACAGCAGGATATGAAGGTGGTTGGTGAAGCGTCCAACGGACAGGAAGCTTTGGCACTGGCGCAGGAGCTGCGACCGGACGTGGTGCTGATGGACCTTCACATGCCCGTTATGGATGGGATCGAAACAGCCAGACACCTGCGCAGTCTGCTGCCCGATACACGGATCATCGTGCTGACTTCCTTCTCGGACCAGGATCATGTTGTTCCTGCTGTTCGTGCAGGCGTGAAGGGTTATCTGCTCAAAGATATTGAACCGGAGGATTTAGCCATTGCGATTCGGAATGTATATTCAGGCCAGGTCGAACTTCATCCGGCGGCCGCAGGTCAATTGATGCATGTTATGGCGTCTATGGATACGCTGTCCGAGTCTCTGTGCGCAGCACAAGATGGAAACAATGCAGCTTCTCTACCGCGTTTAGATCAAGAGACGATCCCGCAGGCTGTTCAAAACAGCGGATCAAGTAAGTCAAGTCAATGGAGCGAAACAGGCGTGTTGTCCGAATTGTCAAAGACTGGCCTGAGTATACTCACTCGCCGTGAACGGGAAGTGCTGGGACTGCTCACCCAAGGACTGAGCAATAAGGAGATTGCAGTTCGACTTGTCATTACGGAAAAAACGGTAAAAACACATGTCAGTCATCTACTGGATAAGTTAGGCTTGGCAGACCGCACACAGGCAGCACTTCATGCTGTCCGGAATGGCTGGGAACTGTGAGCGAAGCAGCCGCCAAATTCAGACAAACTCAGACTAAAGTCGTATGAACTCAACCGAAAGGTTGAGTTTTTTTGTGCGGAAGTTAAGTCCATTAGCTGACGAATTCGGCCATACATACAAGGTAAAATAAGGATAAAGACAGGATGAAGATCAGAACAGTCCAAACTGAAGCGGCAGGAGAATTCGGGAGTATACCAACACATTCGGTTCGAACTAAAACACAGGAGAGTGAATGACATGAATAAAGACATGAATATCGTAATTTTGGCAGGCAGCAATCGAAAAAACGCAACCAGCACACGTTTGGGTGAATATGCAGCAGAGATTATTCGAGCACAGGGGCATGAAGCCCACTTGTTTAATCTATATGAAAAACCGCTGCCGTTCTACGCTCCGGATGAAAAACAGGATACAGACGAGCATTTGGCTGCTTTGAATGCCTTGATGCTTGCAGCAGATGCTGTTATTTTATCCAGCCCGGAGTACCACGGCAGTATCAGCGGTGTGCTTAAAAATGCGCTGGACCATCTCAGTCAGGCACATTTCAGTGGTAAACCGGTTCTGTCGATCAGCTCTGCCGGAGGAGCAGTGGGCGTAAGTTCGCTTACCCAGATGCAGACGATGGTTCGCAATCTGCACGGCATCAATGCCCCGGAATGGATCTCCATTGGGGGAGCACAGCGCAGACGTTTTGAAGCAGCACTGGATGGATACGAGGAATTCGAGGGAAGCCAGGATGTCGAGGACAGGGTACAGCGAGTGCTGGGTTCATTTTTGAATCTGGCTCAGACGTTAACGGCCGCAAAGAAGGCACTGTAGAGCAGCTCGGAATGACAAGCCGACCATCACTCATTTTAATAATTAAAATTTTGGTAATGAACCTGGAAAGAAGGTATGTATCATGATTAAGGGCATATATGAAACCCATCTTAATGTTACGAATCTGGAGAAGTCACATCATTTCTATGAAAAGGTACTGGGATTGACTCATGCACATGGACAACCGGAGCGCGGAGTTTCGTTCTATTGGGTAGGCGGCGAGCGTAATGCGATGCTGGGGCTGTGGGAGAAGGACCCTGCTCAGGTGCAGCGCCAGCACTTTGCTTTTCACGTGTCTCTGGAGGATATGAAACATGCGGTTGAATATCTGGAAAACAAGGGCATTGCCACTCGCAATTTTCAGGATGACGATATTGGGGAGTTATATGTGTTTGGCTGGATGCCGGCGGTGTCCGTCTATTTTGCCGACCCGGATGGTCACTCCCTGGAATTTATCGCTGTGCTGCCCGATGAAGCAAGGCCTGAACTGGGCTTGGTGCCGTGGAGTGAATGGGAGAAGCTGCAGGGAAGAAGCGTATGATCATTGAAGAGGTGTTATTTTATACCGTGAAGCTGGAGGAACTGCACCATTTCTATGGGGTTACGCTGGGTATGCCGGTGTCCGAACTCCAACCTTCGGAAGGGACGTTCACGCTGCAGGCAGGAACAACCAGGATGGTATTCAAGCAGTGGAGCACCGCGTCTGAAGCGGCGAATAGAACGGTAGAGCCGTTTTACCATTTTGCCTGGATGATTCCGCGCAATCAGTTTCAGGAAGCCAAGCAGTGGGCGGCATCACGTGTAACGCTAAGTACAGATGGGGAGCGGGATGAAACGTATTCGAACAATTGGGATTCTCATTCATTGTATTTTGAAGATCCCGCCGGAAATATTGTAGAGCTGATCGCCCATCATCGGGAAAATAATGAGCAGCAGCGTGCATTCTCGGCAGCAGCTATCCTGCAGGTGTGTGAGATTGGACTGGTTTCGGAGGATGTACCGGCTGCGGTGAAAGAACTGGATAAGGTCGGACTGGCTCGCTGGGGCGAGGGCAGTGATACCTTCTCTCCGGTAGGCGACCGAAGAGGTTTGTTTATCGTGGTGAAGCAGGAACGAGTCTGGTTTTTCTCATCTCAAAAGGCACTGATCTTCCCCCTGGAAGCTGTAATCCGCGACGTGGGCAGGCTTCAATTTGATGGGAATGGAAGATTATGCCGCCAGCCGAGTACCCTTGTACGACATTTTTAATTCGATTTATACAGCCCAAAAGGTCATAAGTGTCTGAACCGGATCATGTTATAGAAGTAAACGCTTTATTTTGGGGGATTAATGTCCGTCCAGCTTGTTAACGAGGTTTCTATAAGTTGAAGGGGGATGGCAGACTTGGATCGACGTTTGTTGGAAGAGGGATTAGCGACCATTGCGTCCAGTCGGGAACGCACAGGAGACCTGTGGCATGCCCACTATGGGGCAGGGGCGATTGCAGCTTATTTTTACGTAAGAGAAAATCGGCTCACCTCCCTCGCCGCTGGCAGCGTTACCGCCGAAGCCAAAGCGATGCTTCGTCAGCATGGGACACGTCCCGCACCGACCGACCTGCCAGATGCGTGTTTGCCGCTGGTTGAAGCTGAAGCGCGTATAGCCGATGCTCTGGAACAAACGATTGGGGAGCTGCACTGGGTGGGACATCAGGCCATCTATGGAGCGGTCAGCCTCAAGGCTATTCGCGAACTGGAAGGATGGGGCACAGCAGAAGAGATTGAGCAGATTGCTCAATTAATTGCATCATTCGAACGAACGATTCCAGGCAGATCCTGGGTGAATACCACGGTGAAAGAGATTCGCCATATGCGTCTGGAAGAAAAGGACGGTTTTCTTGAAATCCAAAATCCGATGCAGCTGTCGCAGCTGATTTTGGAGGAACTGGGTGCTTTTCAAACGATCTATCAGGCAGAATCACACCATGATCTGATCGGTCATATGCTTACCTATGGGCATGCACTGAATATACTTTATGAGCTGGGTTACAGAGAATTGTTTGACAAAGGCATCCCTCCATTCCTCAAAATGGTGAAGGCTTTGCGTCTCAGCCGCAGTATCGATGTTATAACGGACAAAACAGCCACGCTGCAATCTCCTGTGGACGTGCTGCCGCTAACCCGAGCCGAACGCTCAGGCGCACTGCCGCATGAGCTGGAGTACTGGCTGACGGATCGTAGGTGCCATGACTGGTACGGCGGCCATGTATTTAAGTTCCCGTTCAGCTTCTATCACCATGCTAGGAACGTGGAAGCTGAGCCCGAGATTTGGGAGAACTTCCGATATATTATCGCATAAGCTTGATAGCAGAGAATGCATGATCTATAAATAGCGAGCAAACCGTAATTCACAGATAATGAATAACTCATAATCAAGAAGCACTTGCCCAGGCGGCAGGTGCTTTTTTTCGCCATTTGATGATCCTAAAACCATCGACAATCCGACGTAAATCATCCGTTAAGCCGTCTCCGTGAGAAGGAAAAGGCGGTAAGATGGTATTATCGGATCAGAAGCAAGGAAGGGCAGAAAGCTGGAGAGCAAGCTGGAGGGAAAGCAGAAGTACAAGCAGGTAGGCAAAAGCGTTAAGCAGCTCACAGACGAAGGATCAGACCGGCAATCTGTCGGTTTTTTCTATTCGATGATTGCTTCCCTGCTCTGATCGGGTATTGAAGAATATCAAAAACAGGAGGCTACAGGATATGAAAACAGTATTGTATGTTCCACTCGATGATCGTCCCGCGAATTTGGATGACGTAATTGTACAAGGGCAAGCAGCCGGTCTTCACATCATTACACCTGACCTGAAGGATATCAAAAATCGTTTGGATACGGAAAAGACGACAGACGGTACCACGCTTCTCGGTACTTCCGCACCCATTTACGGGCATCCGTCCAGAATTTATGATTTTGTACTCAAACACGCGTCCAAGGTGGATGGTTTTATTATTTCTTCCGACATGCTTGCCTACGGCGGACTGATTGGCAGTCGTCAGCTTCGGGAAGACGGTGGGGGGACGTACCCGGCGTATGATGAGCAAACTACTCATCTGCTGGATGTTATTCGCGACATTAAAACAAAGTACCCGCGTAAACCGCTGTTTGTGATGGACACGATTATGCGGCTTGCGACGACTTCATTCGCCGATGGCCTGGCGCTTGATGCGTATAATGAATCCCGTGCGCTGATGCAGCAGCCGCGCCAGACCTACACTGAATTTGAAGATATTATTGAAGGGTATAACGTATCTCCAGCGAGTGAGGCATACGGGGATACGACCTATTTTGATAAGCAGAAATATTACAATACAAGGCAGCACAAGTTCAAAACGAATCGTTACATTCTGGATCAGCTGGCCCGCACGGGTTATATCGATTTTCTTGCTGTTGGTGTGGATGATGCCAATACGCAGGGCGTTCAGATTAATGAAATCAAGTATGTGGAAGCACGAATTAATGAATGGCTCGGCGGAACGGATGGTCAGAATCCGGATCGGGCAATCATACTGCCGGATGCAGACGGGTTGGGGCATGCTTTGGTCGCGCGAATGGCGAATCAGCTGTTCCGCGGTGGGGCTAAGACAAAGTATGGGGTAAAATACTTCGGCCCGCACGGTTCTACAATTATCAACACCTACGAATATATGGACGTACACCAAAATATCCTGCACCATGTCGATATTGTGGGTGGTGTAGTCATTGAGGATGCGGCTGATACCGCAGTGGACATGGAGGTTATCGCTGTAACGGCACTGGATCAGGTGCAGGCGGCTGTAGAGCGTCTGGCGTTAAATGGAGAACAGGGACTTCCATCCATCCTGATTGATTTTGTGGGTAAAGGGCCTGCGAATGTCGATGTGGCTGAAGCGCTCCTGAACAGTCCATATACCGGACGGGTGCTTGGTTATAGTGCCTGGAACACGCCGGGGAACAAAATCGGACTTGCCGTAGGGATGGCACAATCGAGATATGCGCTGATCACCACGGAAAAGCATGAACATAAGCTGCGGGAAGCGATGAATGCACATGGTTCGCTGCTGTTTAAACGATTTTTGAAGGATTACAGCTACAAAGCGGTGGCTATTGCCGATGTTCGCACCTATTCACGTGCTCACGCCCTGTATACCAATGCGGCCACGCTGGCGGATCAAAATATGGCACTGTTCAATTCGGATGAGGATTATGCTCATCTGCAAAGCCTGCTGCGTGATCTGATGCAGACCCACACTGCTGAACTGGCAAGTAGACCAGCCTTCCAGCAGGGGAATCCCGCCGTTCGCCAGATCTGTAACGGGCAGCTGACGTATGCGGTTTACAACGGTGCACTGCTGGAATACAATAACCCAGATTTCATTTGGGGCCGTGCATTTGAGATTACATTGAGCCCTAAGGTGAGATTAAACTAGGCAGCATCAAACTCTTCGTTGATGTGCTCGCCATAGGATATATGAAGCAGTGACGGATGCGATGCCGAATAATACGTAAAAGGATAGCCCTTCTCTCGTAAATATAAAGTTGGGTCTAATCATAAATATCCCTGACATAAACGGGATTAAATAAACCGAAAAAGCGCTTGAAATGACGAAGAGAAGGGTTTGTGTCCAAAAGAATTACTTTTGAACGGTGTTTAGCAGAACATAGGAAAGAATGAAGCAGGCTGAATTGAAGATCAAGTAGACTGGCGCAGTCCAGATCATGAGCTGACCCCAATCCGTAATGGACTCGTTATAAAATACATTGAACAAGAGTGCATACGCTGCTAAACCTGTGCAGTAACTGAAGATAAGCATAAATAAGTAAAGCGTGAGGTTTTTTTTCATGGCAGGCTCCCTTTTTAGAGTTATACAGATTTCAATCTATTGTATAATTTTGCAATTTGTATAGCCAGACGCTTGATTAAGAAATGGCCATCTTAACTCGTCTTTTTACCGCCCAAGCTTCTCCCTTAATCGCACTGAAGTCAACCGAATGACCGTCCGCGCTTGGGGAGAAAGGGTGTAAGATTGTATTATCGGATCAATCGCAGGGGACACACCGAAAGCACATACGCTAATGTACAGACCAGCCAGGATGGCTGGTCTTTTTGATGCGGTGAAGTTGTCCCTGCATGTGATCCGGTTCCACATGGAGTGCGGAAAAAGGGGGGAGTCCTGAACTGCCGCATGGCTGCTGTAACATGGGGACAGAAATTATTTTTACAGCAGAAGGAGGCGAAATGAATGTGTCTATAAGTCATGAAGCAAGCAGTGGAGCAGGCAGTGAACAAAGCCACAGCGGCAGCAGTACCGGACCGAATATTCGGCTCAGTACACGTATCAAAAAGACGTTAAAAAACAAGCTGACAGCTCTGGTCCCCGCATGGGAAGGCCGCGTGCAGGATGTGCCAGCTTCGGGTGAAGTACTGTCAGGTCCGTGTGCCGTGGCCGCTTTTGCGGAAGAAGTACCGAAGTCAACCTGGGCAGGGTATCGGCGGATCATCAAGATTTCGCCTTATGCCCGGCAGGAAGATGGAGGCGCGGAGCAGATAGAAACTTGGTCTGCAGTCCTGATTGCAGGGCTCCACCAAGTACGGCTGGAGGATGAGGCAGGCGGCGCTTTTACATGCATCTATCTGGGATCAACGGACAGTGAGCGCATGGATACCGAATCAGGGCTGGTTACGCGCAGCTTGCGTTTTGGTGTGTACATTCCCGAACCACAGCGTGCCTCTACTTCTGAAAATGCTGCTGTTACAAGTGATCCTTGGCTTGCTGCGCTGCAGCGGTGGACCGTAAATGAGTTAAGCGCAGACTATTCGGTGTACACAGACCGCTGGCCGGGAGGATATACAATGCCATCGATATTATGGCGTTTGACCGGGTGCAGTACCGCGGCGGCAGGAACTGCCGCAATGGAGGTGCGCAAACAATGTGTCGGACATGTCCTGACAGATCACACAGGTCTGACAGAGCAGACGATAAGTCATTTGGTTAAGCAGCTGGCGCTTCAATCCCGAATCGCCGTCACCTCATTGAGCAGTGAAGGTGATGGAGCTGACTCAGGTGGCGAAAGCAGCATGCGTTATATGACGGTAGATGAGGCAGCAGCGGATTTGCAAGCCGATGCATATCTGAATGGACAGATTCGTCTAACGCTGACGCAGCGGATGCGTCGTCCGGTTACGAGTGCACCGCTTATGCGCGAAATCCACCATACCAAAGGGATACAGTAAATGGAAGTCCAGAGGGGCCGATATTGGCAGGCGGCCTCAGATCATATGAATTGAAGTGAATCCATGAGGTGAAGAGAAACATGCCCAGCTCGGTGAACAAAAAGATAACGGTTCTTCCGCAGTATACGCGGGCTGAACTGATGAATCATTCGGAAGCCCTCTTTGCCGTGAAGGCAGAGGTGCTGGTTGGTGCGCTGCACGAAGCGGCGCAGCAGACGTTTTCTATTGAAGAAGCACAGGTACGACTCAACCAATTTTTGAAAGCGAAGGTGAAGGAATAATGGCAGGTGGAACATGGGAGCAAACCAATCGTCCGGTACTTCCGGGCTTATATATGAATTTTCAGGCGGCAGCGTCTTCGGCCATTCAGGCAGGCAGTCGTGGAACCGTTGTTGTGCCGGTGAAGGCTAATTGGGGTCCAGTTGGCACATTTGTGGAAATTGGCAGTGAAGCAGCCATTGATCGTACGTTTGCGGCAAATGCAGGGGATAACGGGACGGCGTATACGTCTCTGAAGCTGGCTTTGCTGGGCGGCCCGAAGAAGCTGCTTGCATATCGTGTCGCAAGTTCGACCGCCCAAGCAGCTGCTCTGACGTTGAAGGATAGTGACGGTGCGGATGTGCTGCAGCTTGATGCGAAATATCCGGGCGACCGTGCCAATGGATTCTATGTGACGATCCAGCCGGGTGTCATTGATAATACGAAGTTTGAAGTGCGTCTGTTTGAAGGAAGCCGCATGCTGTACGCGCTCCTGACGGCAGACGTTACGGCGGCTGCTCTGGCCAAAGCGATGAATGCGGATGAGCAGAATATCTGGATCACAGCTAAGGCGATTGGAGATGGGACAGGAGAGGTTGCGAACGTATCGGGTGCGGCGTTCAAAGGCGGCGTAAGTGGAAACGATGCGCTGACTAATGCGGAATATATTGCTCTGCAGGGAGCACTGGAAGGGGAGCAGTTCGATGTGCTGGCACTGGATCATGCGGCAGATGCAGCACTGCTTGCCAGCTATGCTGCATGGGTGAAGCGTGTGCGCGGTGAAGGTAAACCCGTGATGGCTGTATTTGGCGGCTCCACAGCAGATGACACTTCGGCGACTGCAGCTCAGAAGGCGGCGACACGTTCACATACACTGAACCATGAAGGTGTGATTAATGTGGGCACGGGCGTGCGTTTGGGCGATGCGTTCTACAGCTCTGCTCAAACATCCGCTTATGTAGCGGGTCTTATTGCCGGACAGCGTCTCAATGAATCGACAACGTATGCGGCAGCGCCGTTTGATGATGTCACCCGCCGCTGGACACGCGCCGAACAGGAGCAGGCTGTACAGAATGGGGTATTTATTTTCTTCCACGATGGCCGCCGGGTTAAAGCGCTTCGCGGTGTGAACACCCTGGTAACACCAGCTGCCGGACAGAATAATGCCTGGAAAAAAATTCGTTCCATCCGTGTAATGGATGCAATCAATACGGATCTGCAGCGTTCCGCAGAAGATACGTATATCGGCAAAGTGAATAATACGGAGGAAGGTCGTCAGGCACTCATTGGTGCGATGAAGGCCTATTTGGCGCTGCTGGCACAGAGCAATGTCATTGAAGCCGAAGGGTATGACGTCGTTCTCGACCCGGCATATTACGGTGCCTCCCCGGTGCTGAAACCGGAGGCAGATCAGGTCTTCCTGCAGTGGAACGTGAAGCTGACGGATGTGATGGAGCAGCTGTTCGGTACGTTTTACGTGCAGTAAGGAAGTCTTGACAGCAGGTTAATAGGCAGGTAGATAAACGATTTGGTAAAAGCAGAAGGACATGCTGAGCGGATGGTCTGCAGGAGGAATTGCGAGCGGAAGAGGGTTCTAACCGCGCAGTTATACCGTGTAAGGGCAGCCGCTCAACCATAATAAGGAGGAATTATACATGTTGGATGCATCAAGAGTGATTCTCGGTACACATGGTCAGCTGCATATGGATGGCGTATGGCAGACAAACATCAACAAGCTGGAGGCCAGCGTGGAGATTGAGAAGCGGGAGCTGAATCTGGTCGGCAATGACTGGAAAGTACATAAAAACGGAGCCAAAAAGGGTACAGGTACGATGACAGGTTACAAAGTCACATCCGATATGATCCAGCGTGGTTTCACTAAATTTCAGATTATCTCGAAGCTGGATGATCCCGAGTCGTATGGACATGAAAGTGTGCTGCTGAAGGGATGTATGGTGGATAAAATCCAGCTCGCCAACTGGACGGCAGGCGAGGAAGTGCCTGAGGAGACCGGATTTACTTTCGAAGGATTTGAGCTGCTGAATCCGATTGTGGCGAACTAGGCTCCGTATAACAATTGCGAAGAAACAAACAAGAACACTAATGCAGGCCGAGGACATCTCGGTCTTTTTGGTGTCTTAGATGACCTTACTAGGTGAAGCTGAAATGTCAGCCGTATAAGAGAACATATGGGAATAAAAAAGGAGAATACGACTTATGAGCATGAACGAGAAATTGTCCGAGGAACAGATTCTGGATCAATTGTTTGAAGCAGCGGAACGTCTGCCTGAAGAGAATGTGCGCATTCAGCGTCTGGACCTGCTGCTTACTTTGCGTGGACTGACTTCGTCCAAGGTGGATCAGATTCGCGAGCGCTGCACGATTCGCAAGACGACGAAGGGGCGCACCGAGGAGAAAGTGGATACCGAAACATTCAATGCTCTGCTGATTTCCGAGGCCACAGTAAAAATGAATGTCCGCGGACTGGAGCTGTCCGGCTGGGGAGACAATCGCATCACGGGCCGCATGAAGCTGTCCGGTGGAGAGCAGGCGGTTCGCCGCATGCTTCTGGCGGGTGAGCTGGATGCCGTTGGCGATAAAGTGCTGGAACTGTCCGGCTTCGGCGTGGAGATTGAAGACCTAAAAAACTGATTCGCTCCGGCGGGATGACGACGTTCCTCTACCACATGTGGGTGCGTCATCATCTTCGTCCCGGAGAGTTCTGGTCTTTGCCGCGCGGCGAGCGCTCGCTGCTGCTTGCGTTCTCGGAAGAAGAGATGGCCGCGCTTAGCGCTCAAATGAATCGTTAGTTCAACAAGGCAGGAGGTGAACAAATGGCAGAATTGATTATTGGATTATCCCAATCCAATACACAAATGAAGACCACCCTTCGTTATCTGGATCAAATCCAGCGCTCTACCGAACGCTTGGGCAGGGTGCGTTACCAGAGCCTGATCAAAGTAAACAATGAGCTCAGAACAACGGGCCGCAGGCTGGAAAGTATCTACAGCACCGCTGTACGTTTGAGTCGGCTGCGCATCACACCCAAAATCGGACTGGATGATCAGTTAAGCCCGGCTCTGGATCGTGCTTTGGTCAAACTGAACAGTTTCCGCAATCAGTTAGTGAAGGCTTCGGGAACGGTGTCGGTTGAGGTGAAGCAGAAGGTTGAAGTGGCGATGGGGAAAATGACCCCGGCGAGCGCCTCTTCCATGTCCGTTGTGATTGGGAGTCACAATACAAATACAACGATTAATAATGTGGCTAAAGAAGAGGGTAAGGCATGGTGGGAAAATGCCGACACAGTATTGAATATCTTTAACAATGTTGGTGACCTATTTGAGAAGGGTAAGAAAGTTAAAAATTGGTGGTCTGAGCGAAAAGCTAACAAGAATAAAGCCGCCAATCCAAGTGAACCTGTTGGAAGATTTAGACGAATAGACTTGAAAGATAAACCAGCAGCAGCTCCGACACCCAAAATACTGACAGATACCTCTGACCGTGCCTTTAAAGAAGCATTGAGAGATGCAAAAACCGGTAAGAACGAAGTTGGAAAATTTGCTTCATCTTCACCCTCATCTCCGAAGGCTCAAATAATTACCGACACGTCAAATCAAACGTTTAAAGAAGTTATGAAAGATTCGAAATATGCAGCGAACAATGCTGTTGGAAAATCTAAACTCAGCTCTGGTCTAATGTCTTCTTCACCCATGGCGATGTCCAACTTTTTCTCAGGTGATGGAATGATGGGGAAGTTGGGCGGAGGCCTTGCCAAAGGAGCTAAGAGATTGCTGGGTCCGATCAGCATGCTGGCGGATGTAGCTGACATTGCAAGTGCACCTCCTGAAGAAAAAGGCCGTGCGATCGGCTCTATGCTTGGAGGTTCCGCAGGTACTGCGCTTGGCAGCGCGCTGGGAACGCTGATCTCACCAGTGATTGGAACATACGTAGGGGGTGCAGTTGGAGGCTGGTTGGGAAGTGAAGCAGGCGGCTGGATTGGCAGTAAAGTACAGAATATCGGAAACTTCTTTTCCAAAGCGTCTGAGGGAGCAGGTAAAGCAATAACTGGAGTAGCGGATTATTTTTCTGAGAAAACAAAAGGGCTGACAGAAGGCATCTCGAATTTCTTCGGTTTCGGTTCGAAAAAGGAAGAACAGACCGCTCCGCCTGCAGCAGCATCCTCATCGCCTTCCGTGCCGGCAGCACCGCAGATGCCGCCGCCATACAGGCCGGCAGCTTTATCAATCACTGGTCCTGAAGCTTACATGAATAATCAGTTGGGTACATCAACCTCCGCGGGTTTGATGGGCGCCAGTATGATGCAGTCCCAAGCCATAGCCGTTCATAACACCGCTCAATCGAATAGTAAAGCTTCCCCGATGACGGTTCACATTTCCGAAGAGCAGATGGGCAGTCTGGCGGGTTACCTCAAGGATTTCAAAACCGAAACAACGAACCAGATCGATGTCCATATTGCGCCGGGAACGGTACAAGTGACAGTTCGCGAGAACGCTATAGATTACGATATTGTAAGTCAACAGGTGGGACAGCGGATTACTAACGAGCTGCGCCGCGCGATGCAAAATCGCAAAACGATTATGGCCTAAGCAGAAAGGAGGCCGCAGATATGTCTGTACTTAAAGATGAAGTTGGACCTAACCAAATGTCGTTCACGTTGAAGGACGGCAGCACTTCGTTTCAATTTCCGGTCAACCCGGAGGAGGTCAACATCTCCAGATCCAAGGGGTACGAAACAATCCAGATGCTGGAGCATGGCGAATTTGATTTTGCGCAGGGGGAGAAGGTGAAGGAGATCACCTTCTCTTCTTTTTTTCCCAAAGAGTACGACGAGTCCTATTGTACGGTGACGGACATTCCCGATCCGCGCGTGGCGATGAATGTGCTGAATACGTTCCTGATCTCCAAAAAGCCGCTGCGTTTCATCATTTCCGGGACCGGAGTGAATGTGCCGGTGTTTCTGATTTCGCTTAATTCGAGCTTCCGCGGCGGAGAGACGGGAGATATTTATTTTGACCTGACCCTGCGAACCTGGCGGGATTCCAAAGTGGAGAAGGTGGGTTCGGGGGCTGCCGCAAGTAAGTCTAGTTCACGAACAGATCTGAAAAAGACGAGCAGGACCTATACCGTCAAAGCCGGGGATTCTCTGTCAAAAATAGCGAAGCTTGAGCTGGGGAACAGTTCCAAATGGAACGAGATTTACAAGCTCAATGCCAAAACGATCGGCAGTGATCCGAACCGGATCAAGCCGGGGCAAAAGCTGGTGATGCCATGACCTACAAAGTCATTGTCGATGACAAGCATGATGTCACCAACCTGGTCGAGACGATCACACTCAAGGATTCGCTGGATCAGATCGCCTACCAGGCGAACATTCGGCTGGCAGTGTCGGCTTCTTCCGGGCTGCCTGCGATTTCACCGGGAATGCCGGTACGGATCAGCGGGGTTCCTTTTGGCGAGAAATCAATGGTACATCTGCTGCATCCGGCAGTTATCTGGGAAATGGAAAGCTCAAACAGCGGCACAAAACGCTTGTCCCTCACGGTCTACGACCGGATGATTTATCTCGAAAAATCAGAGGACGAATTCCTCTTTCCCAAGGATCAGACCGCTGTGCAGCGGCTTAAATCGTACGCCAAGGAATGGAAAATTCCTCTGGCTGCAATGCCGGAAATCAAGACCAAGCTGGGCAAGGCGGTGTACCGGTCGCAGACGATTTTTGCAATGATGTTCGCCGACCTCAAAGAAACCGCTAAATCCGGGGGAGAGATGTACCATCCGCGGATGACGCCCGGCGGGCTGCAGCTGTTCAAGGTAGGGAGCAATACCAAGGTGCATGCTTTGGATCGGCTGATCGATCTGACGCAGCTGCGTACGCTGGAGGGGGCAGTCACCAAAGTAAAGGTGATGGCTGCGTCTGAATCTGGCGGTAGTGGCAAAGAGGTGCCTTCGAAAGTGCTGGCGATTGAGCAGGGGGATACAGAACAGCTGGGTACGCTGCAAAAACTGATCGAGGACGATCAGGTGAAAACAACCGGCGCCGCCAAAAAGCTGGCAAAAAGCAAGCTGACGGGTATCCAGGAGACATTTACGGTTTCGGTCCCGGATATCAATACCATTCGCGCCGGAGACGCGGTCACGCTCAAAGGGTTGAAGCTGATCGTCATGTCGGTCAGCCGTGATCTGTCGGCTGGGCCGGGCACAATGACGCTGGAGCTCGGTACGGCGGAGCTGGTAAAAAGGAGGGTTTACCTTGAGTAAAGAAGATCCGTATGGGCACTTTGCCGATGTGATGCGGGGAGCGATGAGTAACCATTCCCGCCAGGCGGTGAGCGGCCTTGGTGCGGTGCTGGGTACGATGACAGCGTCCGGTGTGAAGCTGGACGATTTCAAGCACGAAGTGCAGGATTATCTCGTGGCCGAGCTGCCTGGGACATTATATTTGCCGGAGCGCGAGCTGGCTGGCGCCATCTCCGGCATATCTGACGTGGCAAACGGCGGTACGACAAGCACGGGACGGTTTCTTTTGCAAAAAGGGGAAGTGGAAGAAGCGGTTTGGTCTTTGGGAAAAGGCCTGATGGCCGGGGACCGTGTGCTGGCGATGCGGGTAAATGGCGGTAACGATATTGTGGTGCTGTGTAAGGTGGTGAGTGCCCATGCCTAGTTTATTTCCGGAAACGGGTATGGTCTGGGGAGATGAAGAGGACTTGTCGGGTGCGGCTTCGGAGGAGGTACGTTTTGGACGGAGCTGGCGCTACGACTATGATGCCGGTGATTTTGTGCTGACCCCAAGCGGCAAAGTGGCTGCGGCAGACGCACATGAGGCGTGGGTCCAGTGGTGCATCAAGGCGGTGAAAACCCCGCGTTACAGACATGTGATCTACTCCCGAGACTATGGCTCGGAACTGGAGGATCTGGTGGGCCAGGGGGACAGCCGCGGTGTGATGGAAAGTGAGATTGCCCGGATGGTGACGGAAACGCTCCTCGCGGATCCGCGTACGGATGCGGTGGACCAGTTTGCCTTTGACTGGGACCGGGAGCAGTGCCGGTTTTCGTGCCGGGTGATGAGTGTGCAGGAAGAGACGTTTATTCTGGAAAGTGAGGTGATCTGACGGGATGGCTGAGATTCCGCGTTATTTGGAGGACCAGACGGAGGAACAGATCATGCAGCGTATGCTGGATCGTCTACCCGCGGATCTGGATAAGTCGGAAGGTTCGTTTTTGTGGGATGCAGAGGCTCCGGCAGCCTTTATGCTGTCCGAAGCAGCATTGTGGGCGCAGGAGCTGCTGCGGCGTGGATTTGCCAGCACGGCAGCAAGCCGTGATCCGAATTTTCGTTCGGAGGAGCTGGACTTGCGGGCGGGGGAACATGGCATTACACGCCGGGCGGCGGTCGCAGCACAGGGCACAGTGAAATTTACGGGTGAGCCGGGTAAAGTGGTGCCAGCAGGAACGGTGGTGGCTACACTTGCGGACGAAGTGTCTGGTGAAGCATCGCTGGAATATGAAACCGTGAGCCGTGTGGAGCTTGGTGAGGATGGTGTCGGGACTGTAGGCATAAGAGCACTCGCTGCCGGAAAAGAAAGCAATGTACCCGCAGGCACCGTAACCGTGCTGTCTACACCGGTAAGCGGCGTAACATCTGTGGTGAACACAGATGTGATTAAGGGCGGTGCGGACATCGAGGCAGATACCGCGCTGCTGGAGCGCTTTTATGCCAAAGTCCGCAACCAGGGAACAAGCGGCAACAAGGCACAGTATGTGCAGTGGGCCAGTGAAGTGCCGGGCGTCGGGGCAGCGCGGGTGATCCCGCTGTGGCAGGGGCCGGGTACGGTTGGACTGTATCTGCTGGACACGGACAAGCGTGCTGCAGGCTCAGATCTGGTGGCTGCAGTGCAAAAATATGTTGACCCGACGCAGGATGGACAGGGCGAAGGTGCTGCCCCGGCTGGACCTGTCGTGACGGTGATGCCGGCAGAGGAAGTGCCGATGAACATTCAGGTGAAGCTTACGCTGGCAAGTGATGCGGCGCTGGCAGATGTCCGGGCATTAATCGAACGCGGAGTGACCGCGTATTTGAAGCAGCTTGCTTTTGCCGACCCTCTCGTGCGGTACACCCGCATCGCCGCAATCCTACTCGACATTCCGCCGATTATCGACTATTCGGAGCTGACTGTGAACGATGTCAGCGACCAAAATATCGAGATGACCGCCAGCCAGGTGGCTGTGCTGGGGACGGTGGATGTCTATGAGTAGTGTGGGGGTAGAGGTGAGGGGGTCAGTCGACAAGATGGATGGACAGGCATTGGTGAATGTCCTGAATTCCTTGGTGGAGAAGCTTGACGGAGCCGAGGCAGATTTGGGACCAGGATTAAGTTATTTCCGGGCGCAGCAGTCCCGTGAGCGTACCTCTTCCTCGAATGTGAATAGAAAGGAGGACACAGGACATGAATGCTCCTTCTGCTGTACATGCTGGACTGACGAGTGAGAAGGGCCGGGAGATGTTCTCCTATTTGCCCCGGTACTATGAGACTTCCCGTGTCATGCAGGCCGATATGCAGGCCAAAGGTGCGGAGATAGATATGCTGTATCAGGCTCTGGACGAGACGCTGGAGCAGTTTTTTGTCCGTACGGCGACGTGGGGACTGGACTTTTGGGAGCAGGAGCTTGGCATAGAGACGGATCGTCTCAAACCTGTAGAGCAGCGGCGTGCTGTGGTAGAGTCGAAGCTGCGCGGGGCAGGCAAGTTTTCGGGCAGGCAGGTAGCTAACGTGGCTGAAGCGTATGCCGGGGGCAAGGTTGATGTCAATTTTCAGCCTGAAGCGTGGAGCTTTACGGTGAGCTTTGTAGATACCATGGGCATTCCGCCCAATATTGATGATCTGAAACGAGCCATTGATGAGCTGAAGCCGGCCCACATGGCTGTGGAATATAAATACCGTTATCTGGTCTGGGACGATCTGGACAAGAAGCAGAAAACTTGGGATGAACTTGATGCTGCGTCCCTGACGTGGAATGAACTGGAGGTGTGGGCGTAATGCCAAAAGAAACGGATCGATTGAAATTACCTCTTCCCTTGGGGAACGAGAATGTGACCCGGGAGAGTATTAACAGGATTTTTGAAAAGATTGATGCTGGTGTGGCGACACGTGAAGCAATTCTTATATCTGCTGGCTCTGATCTTAATAGTTATATTACAGAAGGGGAGTATTATTGCCCGGAGAATGCCACGGTAGAAACTTTAGCTAATTCTCCAACAGGTGTAGCTTTTCATTTGACGATAGAAAAACATGCTGGTGTCGTCCAAACTCTAACAACTTTCGAGCCGAGTGACTTACAAGTTTTTCAACGCAACTACTATTTCGGATGGGGTTCGTGGAAAAAAGTACCTACAAGGGACGAAATTCAACAGCTGCAGGAGGAACTCCAAAACGCAACCATCCCGCCTGCATCATTGACTGAACCGGGGATAGTACAGCTGTCCAACAAGACCGACGGCACGTCCGAGACGGTGGCGGCGACGGAGAAGGCGGTGAGCGCAGCTTTTCAAGCTGGAGTTGAGCGAAAAGCGGAAGTGGTTGCCGCGCTTAACTCCGTCGGCGTATCAGCAACCACAAATGAATCATGGGATAAACTTATTCCCAAATTATCATCAATAATTCTTGCAACAGGAGATGTAACAAGTGATGACGTAATAGCTGGTAAAACGTTTAGCAATGCAAATGCAAATGGCTTAACGGGTACTATTCCTGATCGTGGAACTGGTGGAACAGTTGTACCAGGGGTTGTGGACCAAATTAAAGCGGAAGGACGATATACGACATCAATTATAATTAAAGGTGAGCCTAATCTTATAGCTGGGAATTTGCCTAAAGACAAAACATTTTTTGGTGTAACAGGGGCTTTAGAACGTATGACTACATCTGAAAAACAAAGCATAGCGAATCAGATAACAGCTAAAGGTGTACGGGCAACGACGAGTGATTCGAATGCCGTACTTGCCCAAAAAATCAGTATGATTGAAACTACAAAGTATACTCGAGATAGTACTTATGCCTCTGAGGGAAGAGTTAGTGTTAGTGGGATCGCATTCAGACCTAAAATGGTCAAAATGTATGGTCGTTATGCTAATAACGATGATAGATTCACTGTTTGTTTTCTCTTTGATGAAGCTATTCATCGCGTTTACGGTTTTATCACCCCAGATACGAGTACTGATGGTACTGGAATGTCTGGATTCGGAGGTACTATTCGAGAAAATAAAATAAGCAGTAATGGGTTTAGCGTTACTAACTACAATTGGCAATATAATCAGATTTTTTGGGAAGCTTGGGGCTATTAAATGTGGGTTTATCATTGTCGAACAGATAATATTTTTAAGTTTAGAATGGAAATCAGCAAAAAAGGAGGTGAATCATGACCACAACTCAATTAACCACTGCTATCGCTGCAAAACTATCATATCATTTCATTGATATCCCAATCATTCCTGCCTATGAAGCCATCCCAGAAGATCAAGGTCTAAGCTACCGTCTAATCACAGCAAAACTCACTCGTGAACGCAGTGATCGGTTTGTTCAGTCTCATATCTTCGAGATCCGTTGGCTGGATGAGAACAGCATTCCAGAGGGATTGCCAGACAAGCTCTTTGAAGCACTGGAGACCATTGAAGTCGACGGAACACCTTATCGGGCAACGGAGCTGCGATGGAAAGCGTGGGGGGAGACACCCAAACTGTGGGTGTATTACACGATGCGAACCACCAAAGTGTCGGGGTCCTCCGGTCCAATGCAGCAGCTGGAACAACGGCCAACTGCTTTGAAATTAACATAACAGGATGAACTTATTTTAGGGGGAATTATTATGAAAGGAATAGGAGGCGCACTCGCGATGTTCACCAAGAAAGAAGCAGATCGAAAGAACCTTGAGGTAGATCAGCAGCATAACGATACCAAATACAGCAAAGCACAGTTTGCCGAAGCCCGGCAGTTTAGCCGATTGGAGAAAGATATTCTGGCAGCGCTGCTGTTGGAGCAGCAAACTTACACCGTGCAGGAAGCACAGCAGCATATTCAACAATTTATGAATGGGGAGGCACAATAATGGCTGGAGGAACATGGACAACTCAAAATAAGGTACGCCCTGGCGTATATATGAATTTTGCATCGGAGGGCAAACTGCCCGGAACGGTTGGAGAGCGGGGAACCGCAGCTTTGGCACTTCCTCTGTCCTGGGGACAAGCGGGTACAATCCTGACGGTACAAGCAGGTGACGATGTACAAACGAAACTCGGTTACGACTGGACAGCACCACAACTGCTGCTGGTTCGTGAAGCTTTAAAACGTGCACAGACCTTACTTTTGTATCGACTTAATGCTGGGACGAAGGCCAAGGCCGCTTTGGACACTCTTACAGTAACTGCTCAGCATGGGGGTGTACGCGGCAACGATTTGGCAGTTGTTATTTCGGCCAATATGAATGAGCCAGAGCAATTCGATGTATCTACTTTGCTCGCTGGCAAAGAAGTGCACAAACAGACGGTGTCCACCATCGGTCAGCTGCAATCCAATGCATTTATCACCTTCACTGGCGAAGGTACACTTACAACTACTGCGTCACTTCCGCTAACAGGTGGAGAGGATGGCGCATCTACGAACCAAGAGCATGCCGATTTCCTAAGCAAACTGGAGGTGCTTGATTTCAACACGGTTGGTCTGATCTCAGACGATGCATCACTGAAGTCCGTTTATACTGCATATATCAGACGTTTACGTGATACAGAGGGCAAGAAGGTACAGCTGGTGCTTTCCAATTACCCGGCTGCGGATCATGAAGGCGTCATTAGTGTCAAAAATGGGGTTGTGCTTGCAGATGGTACAGCTCTTACACCGAAACAAGCCGTAGCTTGGACTGCTGGTGCAACCGCAGGAGCTAATCTGAACGAATCCTTGACATTCCGGGCGTACGACGATGCTGTGGATGTAAACGGACGGTTGACCCATACCGAAACAGAGACGGCGCTGCGTAACGGGGAGTTTGTATTCACAGCGAGCAGGCCGTGCGCTGGTTGAGCAGGATGTGAATACCTTACGTTCGGTGACACCGGATAAGGCGCGCCATTTTGCCAAAAACCGTGTGGTCCGTGTTTTGGATGGCATCGCCAACGACATGAAACGTATTTTCGAATCCTATTACATCGGTAAAGTAAACAACAACGAGGATGGACGCAGCCTGTTCCGTTCCCAATGTGTCACATATCTGAAGCAGCTTCAAGATATTGGAGCGATTCAAAACTTTGATTCCAAAACGGACATTACCGTGCTTCCGGGCAGTGAAACCGACAGTATTTTGATCGAAGTGCAGGTGCAGCCTGTGGATTCCGTTGAAAAAGTATACATGAAAGTGAAGGTGGTTTAAGATGGCATTTCTGAAAGCAAGCGATACGATCTCCGGCCAGGAGGGCCGCGCATACGCAACGATTAATGGACAAACGGAAGAGATGTTCTATGTGAAGACGCTGGAAGCAACGGTGGAGAAGCAAAAGGCAGAGGTCAAGACATTGGGCCGCCGCGGCGTGCAGCACAAAGCAACAGGCTGGTCCGGCTCGGGTTCCATGACAATTTTCTATACAACTTCCCGTTTCCGCGAACTGATGCTCGAGTACATGCAAAATGGCGTAGATACCTACTTTGACATTGAAGTAACCAACGAAGATCCTTCATCCACCATTGGCAAACAGACCGTGACTCTCAAAGGTGTCAACCTCGACAGTGTGATCATGGCATCCCTGGATACCGAGGCCGAGGCGCTGGAGGAAGAAGTGAGCTTTACATTTGAAGATGTAGATATGCCTGTATCTTTTAATTTGCCGAAGTAAACACAATGCGTGGATAGCTCGTATCCTAAGAGAAATAATGATCAATCGAGCATCGGTTTTGTAAAAGAAATCTGTGCAGCCTGCCTGTGTTACGGGCTATTTGGCGTGTCATAATTCTTCGAGTATCGCTTCAACTTTATGCGGCGCTGCTCGGTATTTATAAACTCACACAATGACTCTTTCGCCGCCCTACGCGGCGAAGAGTTTTAACTTAGAAGGAGGAACTACACATGAGTGGATTGAGTATGTTTTTTGCACAAAATGCGGCAGCAGATACAACGGAGGAATTTATCGTCTCGCCTCGTTTCAAAGACGACAAAGGTGCGCCGATTGCGTGGAAGCTGCGCAGCATGACCGAGGATGAGAACCAAGAATGCCGCAAGGCGGCTACCCGCAAAATCAAAGGCAAGAACGGCGTTTACACACCTGACATTGATGCCAATGATTACATGGCTCGTCTGATGACGGCAAGCGTGGTGTACCCGGATTTGAAAAATACCGAACTGCAGCGTTCCTATGGCGTGATGGGTGCGGAATCGCTTTTGCGAAAAATGCTGCTGCCTGGTGAGTTTGCTTCGCTTGGGGAACAAGTTCAGAAATTGAATGGCTTTAACCAGGACATGAACGAACTGGTGGATGACGTAAAAAACTAATCAAAGAGGGCGATTCCGAAGCCAATCTGGCGTATTACGCTCTCCATGAATTAAAGATTTTGCCGCATGAGCTAATGGCCTTCTCGATGCGAGAAAGGGCCGCGATCTATGCGATGATCCAGGTCCGGGTGGAGGAAGAGAAGAAAGAGCGGGCGAGAAGCCGCACTCGGAAGAAATAATGAAGGAAGGAGGGAAATGAAAGTATGTATGCCATGTTTGCAAGGTTATATGTCATGTCCAACCGAATGATTCAGCAATTTCAACGGATGCCTGCGGCGATCAGTACTGCGTTTAGCTCTGCGCGTTTGAACAGCATTGCTGCTGCAGGTAATCTGCTTCGAGAGGTATCTCAGGAGCAGGCTAAAGTGAATGCGGCTTTTGCTGAAGGGGCTCAGCGAGTCAGAGCCTGGATTGGCATGATCAAGTCAGCAGGACAAGCCGTTCTGTCCCCGGCAGCACAGGAGGAGGACCTGAAGCATCGGTATATGGCTGCAGCAGGCGATGATGCTCAGGGAGAGACGATATTTAATCGTTATCGAGCAGAAGGATTCAAGAGTGGACAGAATGTAACGGATGGTTTACAAGGTGCACTGTCCCTTATCCCATATGCACAGAATACAGATCAGATGGACAAGCTGCGGGATATGGCTAAACGGATGAGCATGTTATCTCCAGATGGCAAAAACATGTCAGACGCAGCAGGAGCCTTAGTTGCCGCCATGAATGGAGATAATGGTGATCTGGCTAAGTCTTTTAATATTCCAGAAGGAGTGTTAAACGGGGCAGGGCTGCAGCAGACGATTGATGCATCCAATCTGGACGGGTTTATTCAGAAGTTAGATGTGATTTTGCAAAAGCAAGGCTACACCCAACAAGCTTTCGAAACCATGCTGGATTCACCTCTCCAGAAGTGGAATGCACTTGTAAACCAATTCAATGGAGTACTTGGTCAGATTGGACAGGCAGCCCTCATGGCTCTGACACCTCTATTAGATCGATTGAATGAAGCTTTTGCCAATGGAGAATTTACGGGCATAATTGAATGGATCAGCAATGCATTTATGGTAGCTGCTAACGCACTGAAGATGCTGGTCGATGGTATCTTGTATATCGCTGCTGTAATTCAGCAGAACTGGGATATTATTCAGCCGATCCTGATGGCGTTAGCGATTGTAGTTCTGGCTTTGGTCATTGCCCAAGTTTATAGTCTCGCTGCTGCTTGGTTATTGCTGAATTGGCCGATTCTGCTTGCCATTGCTGCCATCGCAGCAGTCATTGGTATCTTGAACATGATGGGCGTATCAGGAACCGAGATTTTAGGAGTAATTATCGGTACATTTATGCTGCTTGGAGAGATGGTAAGAGTAGTGATTGCGAACATGTGGAATGGCTTCGCTATCTTCGCAGATTTCATAGCAAATGTGTTTAATGCCCCGATCTATGCAGGGAAAAAACTGCTCTATGATTTAGGAATGTTCGCATTGCAGACATTTTACAATATTATAGTAGGGATCGAGGGGTTTCTTGGGAAAGCAATGGGGGCAATTGGTAAAGTGGCTTCCTTTATCAACGATACTTTTGGCACGAATTTGGCAGTCTTGTCCGAATCTGATATCAACATCGTGGGCAAAAACGTCAAGGGATGGATGGACACTATTAAATTAATGGAGCCTCAGAGTGATAAAGATGTATTCCATATGAAGCGGATGAACGGAGAGTTCGATCCCAAGGTACTTGATAATGGACAGGATGTATCAAAAAAGTTATTTTCAAAAATACCTTCTATGCCCAATCCAAACTCTATAGACACAAATTTGCCTGGTGGATTCGGGAACGGTTTCGGCAAGAGTGCGAACCCCAAAACTCCTCCCATGCCATCCATACCAACAGCACCTGCCCCCACAAACATGAACAATATGAGTAACCTCAACAAGATTAACAATATCGGACAGGTGGACAAAATCGGTGATGTGGACGGCACCGTGGACGTAACGAGCGAGGATCTGAAACTGATGCGTGAGCTTGCCGAGATGCAGGCGACCCAGCGCTTCGTCAGTCTGACACCAACGGTGCAGGTGACGACAGGTGATATAAATAGTGGTCATGATGTAGACAGTATTATTAGTAAAATTACCGATGGACTGAACAGTCAGATCGTTTCCAGTGCCCAGGGGGTGTATGGATAAGTGGACTATTCGATTCAGTTAAGCTTTAACAACCGTGCGGAATATATTTATTTCCCGGTTATACCGGAGAGTATTGAGTTTTCAGATGCAGGGGACGGAAGTACGTTTAACGTTAGCCGTCTAGGGGAGATCAATGTGATCAAGTCCCCAAAACTTCGTGAAGTAAGCTTCAGCGGTATTTTTCCGGCTGATTACAGTCCATATCATTACAAATACGACGCTAGAGACCCCGGAGCCCCGAAAGAGTTATACCGTGATCCCTATGAGTATGTGAAGGATATCATCCGCTGGATGCAGACAGGACGACCCGTCAGGCTGATCTTTTCCAGTGCAAGATATACGGTCAACATGGCTGTCTCCATCGAGAGCTTTGATTGGAAGGAGACAGCGGGTACGGTAGGGGATATTCAGTATGATCTCAAGCTGAAGCAGTATGTTTTTTATGCCGCGAAAAAAGTAGAACCTGTGAAGAACAGTCAGAACAAGACTGCGGCTTCGAAAATGAAAACCAAAGCCTCTCGGCCGAATGAAAAAGTAAAACCCAAGACCGTCACGCTGAAAGCTGGAGACTCCCTGTGGTCTGTCGCCAAAGCTCATCTGGGTGACGGAGCACGCTGGAAAGAGCTGCAGAAGCTGAATGGCATCAAAGACGCACAGCTCAAGAAGCTGCCCGTTGGACTTGTTATTAAGCTTCCGTGAAAGGAGGGACGATATGCAGCAGGTGATCCATCTGGACAACCGGAAATTGATTGAGAAGGAAGAGCTGTTGTTGGATGACAAACAAGGTAACATCTGGGACATCAGCGATATTGCTGGCGATATTTCGTATAAAACCTCTCGAATCGGCAAGCCATCCTCTCTCGAATTTACGTTGATTAAGGGCAGCATATTTCAGAATCGGAAATTTAGTTACGAGAATGGATATGTTGTACGATACTCTCATGGGAAAGAAGGTATATTCTATGGATATGTTTTCTCAGTGGACAGCAGCAAGGACGAGAGTGTGAAGATCAAAGCCTATGACCAGACACGTTATCTCACCGCGAATCAGACGTATCAGTTTGTTAACGCCACAGCGGCGGATGTGATCAAGCGTATTGCAGCGGATTTTCAGCTGAAAACGGGTGAGTTGAAGCAGCCCAAGTATGTCATTCCACGTATGCTTTTTGATAATAAAAAGCTGATGGATATGATCTGTGAAGCTTTGGATCGGACGCTGATTTATGGCGGTAAAAACTATATCTTTTACGATGATTTCGGCAGGCTTACCCTTCGGGACGTAGAAGAGATGCCCTATGGCTTTGTCATTGGGGATCACAGCCTGCTTACGGATTACAGTTACACAAGGTCGATTGACGAGCAGACCTATAACAAAATCAAGTTGTATCGGGATAACAAGGATACGGGCAAACGGGAAACGTTTGTGCATCAGGATTCAGGCAGCATCCGTCGATGGGGGCTGCTTTTTTGTACCAAAAAGCGGACGATGGTCTGAATCAAGGTCAGATTGATGACATGCTGAAAACGCTGATGACCCTGCGTAACCGGGAGACACAGACGTTGAAAGTCGATGCTCTTGGCGATTTCAAGGTGAGAGCCGGAAGTTTCGTCAACATTCAGATCGATGAATTGAAGATCAATCAATATTTTCTGGTGGACGAGTGTACGCACAAGGTACAGGGGGGTGTGCACACAATGTCACTGGATTTGAAGGTGGTGTAACCAGTAATGATGCTTGATGTGATTAAAAAAGCGGCGGTGGCCGCTGTAGATGCCAAGTCACCCGTACAGATTATGTACGGAAGCGTGACGAACACGCAGCCTTTGGAGATCACCGTGGAGCAGCGGCTTGCACTGAGTGACCCTTTTCTCGTACTCACGGAATCGGTAGCCCAAAAAAGCTGGATGATGGGAGACTCGGCTTTGTTGCTGCGTGTACAGGGTGGGGACAGTTATGTTGTATTGGATCGGCTGGTGAAGCCATGATTCCTCAAGGTTCTCAAATAGGTGGAGAAGATCAGGAAGAAGTTTCGGTGCTTCCGAGTCTAACTTATGTGCTTCAGGCTTCAGGGCAGCGCATTGGAAGGCTTCAGTTAGACGGAAAAGAGGCAGTTAAACAGGCAGTGTACAAAGTTTTGTCCACACGTCGTTATGAACATCTGATTTATTCGCCTGATTACGGCATGGAATGGTCTTGGGAAGGTATTTCCGGGAAATCCATGGTTGAATCCGAACTGGAACGCTGGATTCAGGAAGCACTTCTTCCAGACGACCGAATTTCGGAAGTCACCGAATTTCATTTTGTCCATGAGCCGGATGGAGTCAAGGTTTCTTTTACCGTAACAACGGATTTCGGAAGCTTCAGACAGGAGACGGAGGTGAACATGAATGTATGAACAGGAAACATTTGAAGTCATATTGACCCGGATGTTGGACAAGGTTCCGGATGGCGTGGACAAGCGGGAAGGCAGCATCATCTATGATGCCCTCGCTCCAGCAGCGGTGGAGATGGCCCAGATGTATATTGAATTGGATATCAACGCCAATCTGAAATTTGCGGATACCGCTTCGGGTGAGTATCTGGATCGCGCGGTAGCGTGGTCAGGCATTACCCGCAAACCGCCTACGAAGGCGCGTTGGTCTGCAAGCTTTCGAGATAATGCGGGCAAACCTGTGGATGTTCCGCTGGAAAGCCGTTTTTCGACAGGCGAACGAGTATATAGAGCTGTGGAGCGGATCACCGCAGGGCAATTTTTGCTCGAAAGTGAGGTTGCTGGTGCGGAAGGCAATGAGTACACCGGGACACTGTTACCCATTGATTACATTGCAGGACTGACCACCGCCGAATTAAACAAATTGTTGGTTCCAGGGGAAGACGAGGAGACCGATCAAGCTCTGTATGATCGTTATCAGGACAAAGTTTCTCGCCCGGTCACAAGTGCGAACAAGTATCAATATGAGCTGTGGGCGCGGGAAAATTCCGGAGTTGGCAAAGCGAAGGCATTTCCGCTGTGGAATGGTCCGGGCACGGTTAAGGTGGCTTTGCTCAATAATGAGATGCATGCTCCTGCTGAGGGCATCATTGAGGCCGTGCAGCAGTATATCGATCCTACGCAGGATGGCATGGGCGAAGGGGCCGCCCCCATAGGCCCTGTTGTCACAGTTGTGGGGGCGGAAGAAGTCCCCATTGATATCGAAGTACAGGTTACACTCGCTTCAGGATCAACGTATGAAGGCGTGGAATCTTTGATTGAGACGGGGGTGACGGCATATCTGAAAGAACTGGCTTTTGCTGATCCGCTCGTTCGTTGGACAAGGATTGCCAATGTCATTCTGGATATTCCGCCTGTGATCGATTACAGCAATCTGCTGGTCAACGGCGGCATGTCCAATCTGGAGATTGCACCGGGAGCTGTCGCTGTGCTGGGGACGGTGAAGGTGACGTGAGTAAAGCGGATGTATTAATGAATCTGCTGCCTCCGCTCTATGAAAATGTGCTGGAGATGCAGCTTCTGACGCAGACGGAAGGCGCAGCATTAGACCAGCTTGCTGCTGGGGTAGAAGATGTACTGCAGCAGTTTTACCCGGAATCAGCAACCTGGGCGTTGCAGCGATATGAACGGGATTTGCAGATTCCGATCAACCGGGCCAAACCGGACGATCAGCGCCGATCCGTCATCATCTCCAAAATGCGCGGCAGCGGCAAAGTCTCAGGCTCCATGCTTAAGAACGTTGCCCAAGCGTACGAAAATGGGGGCATTGATGTGTCGGTCGATTCAGGGAAGTACCGTATCTTGATCCGTTTTATCGATACGTGGGGATTGCCGCCTAATCTGGACGATCTGAAGAATGCGATCGAAGATATTAAACCCGCCCATATGATGGTAGAGTACCGTCTGAGATATTTGACCATCGCCGAGGTAGAGAGCATGACCTTGAATGAAATTGAACAAATTCGGCAGGATAAATTCGCAGGAGGTGGAGCATAAATGAATGAACCAAAGACACCCAATCTAGGGCTGAATAAAATTGATCGTTCCTCGCCATCAACGACCTATTTTGATCTGGATAAGTATTTGGATCAGAACTGGGAGAAGATTGATGAGAGCGTGGCAACAAAGGATGAAGTAGAAATGTTACGCCGAGTGATAAGGGAAAACGATATTCCAGATGCATCCCTTATGGTCAAAGGTAAGACCAGATTAGGAAACGAAATAAACAGCTCTGAACAGACAGTTGCAGCAACGCTTAATGCAGTAAATCTCGCTCGTCAAAATGCAATATCAACTGCTGCGTCAGATGCCACAACAAAGGCTGATACAGCACAGTCAAATGCTAAAACTTACACTGATGCAAAATTTGATGAATCGGACCTATGGGGGGCGTTATAGATGGCTACAATAGCAAAAAGGTTTTATAGAGGAGTCCCAACATCGTCACTGACAACTTCATACACCGTTCCTGCTGGTGCATTAGCAATGATAAAGGCGGTTAGTGTATGCAATATGACAACCACTGCCGCTACATTTAGAATGGTAATAGCAGGGTGGTATATCATATTTGACCACCAAATTAAAGGGAATGACACGATAACTATCCCGTTCTTAGATCAGATAATTAACGCAGGGGAGACTATTCAATTTTCATGCACTCCTGCTGGCGCAGTATCAGTATTTATCAGCGGTAAAGAGGTGACATAATGCCAGGGATAGATAACTACTCGTTGAACAATTACGGAATAGATGGATTCGATAAAAACGCAGATTTAGAGTTAATTGCTTCTGGGACATTGACGAACGATACCAGCTTGATGCAAACTTATCGTTTTGTAGATGATACTAGCAATGGTTTATTGCCATTTCTAAAAGTAGACTATCCTTTTGGATCAACAGTACCAAACATTGTAATCGCCAGCTTCGGCACTGGCACAAGAGCGATGTTAATCAGAGGTCTTAAAAATAGTAACGGTAATTTTTTTGTCCTTTTCTTCACCGGAAATTCACTAGCCGAGTTATCTTCTAGAGACGATACCGCTTATATCAATTCATCGGGATTTAGAATTCCCGTCAACGTTTCAGGTGCAAATTACACTTGGAAAGCTTACGTCTGATATTTTCAGAATTAATGTCATTACTTAACGTTTCTTTTGGCAAGTGTTCGCAATATATAGAGATAGGGGAAGGAGGTGACAGTACAATGCAAACAGGTATGAGAATCATATATGACCAAGATGGTGAGATTGTACTTTCTTACATGCCCGGTGATGGTTCGCCGCGAAACGAAATTAAGAAACTGGATTACGTTGATTTGAAATATGATGAGATCGATCTTAACATCTATTATGTAGAGAAGATTGATCCAGAAACCAAAAAGCCAGTTATAAAAAGGATTCGTCCTGAATTGACTCCTGAAGAGAAAATGAAGGAACTAGAAGACCAGTTACTGCTATTAACCAACGAAACTACGGGAGGGATTTTGTGATGGTAAACGAAGTTGTAGTAAGGATTGCTGCTGAGCGAATTTTAAATAAGGGCATGAACCCGAAAACTGGTCAGGTGTACTTACTTGATGATATTACTAATCCTGATTATCGACAGGCAGTAGAGGATTACATTTTAGAGAAAACTGAAGGAATCTAATCGGCGTACCTAAATGGTGCGCTTTTATTATGCCCTCTGGAGTGGTCAGAGGGCTTTTCATATTATATTCGGATGGAGGAAGCGGTTTGGAGACAGTAGGTAAATGGATCATGGCAGTTGGTAGCTCGGCGGCATCCTACTTCTTCGGAGGATGGTCAGGGGTGCTCGGCGTATTGCTCGTGTTCGTCATCCTTGACTACTTAACCGGCATCGCCGCAGCGGGGATGACGGGTAAGCTTGAAAGTAATGTCGGGATGTTCGGGATCGCACGGAAGGTATTTATATTTGCAATGGTATCGGTGGCTCATCTGGTGGACGGTGTTCTGGGAGACGGACATTTGTTCAGAGATGCGGTCGCCTTTTTTTATATCGCCAATGAGCTGTTGTCGATCATCGAAAATGGGGGCAAGCTGGGTGCACCGATTCCGCCAGCCATTCGGCAGGCGATCGAGGTGCTGAAGGGGAAGGGAGGAGCCGGGGAATCCCCCGGTAACCTTTCTTCGTATACCAAAGATTCTTTTTCACAAACCGAACCGGATGAAACAGAACTGCCAGCAGCCCAAGATGATGTAAAGAAACAATAGATGCTGCAAGTTATTATTTTACAGATAGGTGGAGCTGGACTTCGACAACATGAGCTTAAAGTAACCTAGGGAGACTTGCGTCTCTCCAGGTTATTTTGTTCTTGAATTGTCTGCAAACCGTCATTATTCGACTCCTGTGGACATAATACGTTCATTCATTTTCTTTGCTTCATTAAGGGACACGCACACAAGCAGTTCCTAACCCGTCCGCATTAACTATATACAAACGGCAGCAGCCGCATAAAGGGTGTGAGAATTTGCAAAATAGAACCCCGGGCAACACGCAGGGCATTGACGTCTCCCGGTACCAGGGCAGTATTGACTGGGCCAAGGTGAAGGCAAGCGGCATGACGTTTGTGTTTATCAAGGCAACCGAAGGGCGGACGTATATCGATCCGAATTTTCAGGGAAATGTAACGGGTGCGCTGGCGGCGGGCATGATGGTAGGAACCTATCATTTCTTCCGCGGAACGTCTGTCGAGATCGCGAAGGCTGAAGCGGCGCATTATGCCAATACGCTGAACAAAGTCGGGGGAGCCAAAGCCTTACAGCTGCCGCCCGTTCTGGACTATGAGAACAACCCCGGTAATCTGAGCAAAGCACAGATAAACACGGTGGCCAAAGCCTTTTTAACGGAATTACAGCGTCTGACAGGTGTGAAACCGATCATATACACAGGCAACGCATTTGCCAGAAACTTTGATGCTTCCCTGGGTTCTTACGATCTGTGGATCGCTCGGTACAGCAGTACACGTGTGCCTGATGAACAGACAGCATGGAAGCGCTGGACGTTCTGGCAGTACACGGACTCGGGCAGGGTGAACGGAATCAGCGGCAATGTGGATATGAACGAATTCGAGGGAACAGCGCAGCAGCTCAGAGCGAGATACACGGCAGCAGCCCCAAACCCGACAAATCCAACCAATCCGACAAACCCGAATCCAAATCCGCCAGCTGAACCACCGAAAGGGGGCGAACCGATGACAGTTGAAGAAAAAGCCGCGTTTGAAGCGCTCAAAGCACAGGTTGACCGTTTGCAGGCACGTCAGCAGATGGAAGTTCCGGTATGGGCGAAAGCTGCCGTGGAGGCCGCGCTGGCCTATGATGCCAAAAATCCGCTGTTCAGCATCGATAACGGAGCGAGTTACGATTTCTATCGTTTCATTACCGTAATGCACCGCAGAGGTTTATTTAAAAAGTAAATGATATGTGAGACTTAACCCATAAGTTTGCCGTTTGGCAAACTTATGCTTCCAATTCACCCATCTACAAACACAAATGAAATCTTGAAAGTCAAAGAAGCTAATCACTATTACGATTGATTTCACTTGAATGTATTGAGCTATCGTGTCCCGTTAATGAAATGACAGAAAGTTAACACAAGTTTATTTTACACAGATTACTTGTCCTTTTGTCATTTGCACTAATTCTTCGGGTGTTAATTGAAACACTGCTTTTGGGTGTCCGGCAGCAGCCCATATCTCTCTAAATTGTAACAAGTCTTCATCAATAAGAGTGATGAGGGACTCTATATGTCCTAAAGGTGGTACGCCTCCAATAACAAACCCTGTGTGTTCACGTACAAAATCAGCGTCAGCTTTTCCTAAACTGTCATTCACGTGGGTGTTAATTTGTTGTTCATTAATTCGATTTACTCCACTGGCTATAACCAATAAGGGTTTATCGTTACTTTTGAGTCGAAAGATAATTGACTTAGCTATATGTGAAACCTCGCAGCCTATCGTATCGGCAGCTTCCTGTGCAGTTCGTGTGCTGTCAGGTAGTTCTATAACTTTATTTGCATATCCCAACTCTATTAGTTTGTTTTGAAACTGTTGTGCACTATCTTTAAGTTGACTTGTCAACGTGTATCCCTCCTTAATGATCACAAGCAATTAAGATTCCGCATAATACATAACAACCTGGATTGTCACATCTTCGTCCGATTTATTGATATAACGGTGTTCGACATTGCCTGCGAATCGTATAGCCTGTCCTTCTTGTAAGGCATATATTTCATCCTTAATCTGTAGATTAAACACTCCAGAGATAACTGTAATGTACTCTTGAACCCCATCATTGTGTGGGAGTGAAACATAGTTACAAGTAGGACTAAGAATAATCGTGAACATTTCAATACGGGTTTGGGGGTCAAACGGAAACAGTAAGTATACTCTACAATTTCCATTGTCTTCTGTTAAATCCGGAATTTCTTTTCGAGCTGCAATGGATACTACTGCCTCATCCTCTTTAAGTAGAGACGAAAACGAAATATTGAGTCCCGTAGCAATTTTCCACACGGTTGTTACGGTGGGCTGCGTTTCTCCTCGCTCAATTTGATGAAGCATACCTTTACTAACCTTTGTTAAATTAGCAAGCTTATCTAAGCTTAACTGCCTATGTTTTCTAATACGATGCAGGTTGTTCCCTATCCTGATGTGTATAGCATCCAAGTAGGCACACCCCCTTTTTGTTCATTATATTATACAATTTTATCATTATATAGAACGGTTTTCAAATGTAGTATTGTGCTTAACTGTCTGTTCGTTTAAACATTTGCTGACATACTTACGGGTAAACATTTGATCTGTTTATGGTTAAGTCATAATGAATCATCTGTAGAAATAGAACAGATCTGAATCTGGAGAAAAACAGGAAGGAACACGGCGGTTATTGTCGATCTGTGTTCCTTTTTTATACATAATGTCAGTAAAAATAACGTGTATTAGGTCGCTTAAAACATATGTCTGTAAATCTCTTGTCTATTTGGTAAATGTGATGTAAAGTAAGTTACACGAAAATATTTTCTACCACGATTTAATTACAGAATCCTCCTCATCATGACAAAACTATAACATTGTAAGTTATTGTAGCGTCGTTCTGTTCTATTCTTATCTATCCGTAATTCTATCAGCATGACACCTCACGAAAAACAAACTCACTCTTACTGCCCAGTTCAAGCAAAATGCACTGAGAATAATTGACCTTAGTTTAATTAGGTCCGAGCCTTTCTTTGTGATCCACTGAAATAGGAATGCTTAATAGAGGACCTAAGCTGAGTCTGATTAAGAGAATTAAAAGAAGCTTACTGCGTACTGCTGCATAAGGTTCGCTGCTTACTTCTTACAGCTCGCTGATCGCTGTCCACTTTGCTGTTGTCTTTTCTAATGGCTGGTCCCGCAGGTTATACAGCTGTTATTTCATTTTATCTATTTAGACCTTTGATATTTGTTTTTAATTGTACGTTCTACTGCATTCTCCCGCTTGGTTATGGTGGTTGAACCACCTCTCTGCGCTCAACACTCTAACACAGGTATCAGAGGCAGTTAAAGCCTTTAATAGATGATACAAGTTTTCCAATGCTTACGACCGACGAAAAATCATCGGATGACTGACCAGCATCACCATTAACATCATTGTACAGACTGCCAGAGCTGCCGTTTTTTCATGCAGGCATTACACACATTATGAGTCAGGGAAGGGTGTTGTACGTATGCGAATGAGAAAAAAATGGATGTCCGGTTTATTAACTTTGGCACTGAGTACGGTACTTGTGCTGTCCGGCTGCACCAGCAGCAATGAGGGCGGCGAGGGCAAGCCAGCACCTGCGGAAGGTAGTGATCCCAAGGCGGAAACAGCTGCCCAGGATACGATGATTATGGGACGCGGCGGAGACTCGGTAGCGCTTGATCCAGCCATTGTGACCGATGGGGAATCCCTGAAGATTGGGCATCAGGTATTTGATTCCCTTCTGGATTACAAGGAGGGCGAAACCGAGGTTGTGCCGGGGCTGGCCGAGAGTTGGGAAATTTCCGCGGACGGGCTCAAGTATGTGTTTAAGCTGAAATCCGGGGTGAAGTTCCATGACGGTACCGACTTCAATGCGGATGCGGTCGTTTTCAATTTTAATCGCTGGAGTGATCCGGCAAGTGAATATAAATTCGAAGGAGATTCCTTCGATTACTATGATTCGATGTTTGGGCCGGAGGACGGACGCGTGATCAAGGAAGTGAAGGCGCTCGATGAAACAACGGTTGAGTTTACTTTAAACCAGCCGCAGGCACCTTTCCTGCAAAACATTGCGATGACCCCGTTTGGCATAGGCAGTCCAAAGGCGATTCAGGAGAAAAAAGAAAACTTTAAGAGCGAGCCCGTAGGCACCGGTCCATTTGTATTCAAAGAGTGGAAGCGGAACGACTCCATTACCCTGGAGAAAAACGCGGACTACTGGAAGGAAGGACTGCCGAAGCTGAACAAGGTGATCGTGCGCTCCATCCCGGATAACACGGCCCGTTTCAATGCGCTGCAGAATGGCGAGATTGATGTCATGGAAGACCTGAACCCGGATGATCTGAGCATTCTGGAGAGCAGCAGCGAGCTGCAGAAGATTGAACGTCCACCGTTCAACGTGGCGTATATCGGCTTTAATTTTAAGAAAAAACCGTTTGATAATGTCAAAGTCAGACAAGCCCTCAACCATGCCGTTAACAAACAAGCACTCATCGATGCCTTTTTTGCCGGCCAGGCCAAGCCTGCCGTGAACCCGATGCCGCCTACGTTATGGGGCTACAATGATTCGATTGAAGATTACACCTATGATCTGGAAAAAGCAAAAGCGTTACTCGCCGAAGCCGGCTTCCCTGACGGGCTGCCTGATCCGGTGACATTTTATGCCATGCCGGTATCTCGTCCGTACATGCCAGATGGCAAGAAGATAGCGGAAGCGATTCAGGCAGATTTCGAGAAAATTGGCGTGAAAACAAACATCGAATCCCCCGAGTGGGCGACTTATCTGGACGATGCCAAAGCCGGGGAGAAGGACGATATCTACATGCTTGGCTGGACAGGGGACAACGGAGACCCGGATAACTTCCTGTATACCCTTTTGGACAAAGATGCCATTCCGGGCAACAACCGCAGCTTCTATGTGAATGAGGATCTGCATGTGCTGCTGACAGATGCGCAGAAAGAGACGGATCAGGACAAACGTGCCGAGCTGTACAAACAGGCCCAAGTGATCATCAAGGAAGATGCACCCTGGATTCCGCTTGTGCATACAACGCCGATCTTGGCTGGTAAAGCGAACTTGAAAGGGTTTGTACCTTCTCCGCTCGGAAGCGAATCGTACGCAGGTGCTTACTTTGAATAATGGTTTTGCGGTTCTGAGTAAGAATTGAACCGGAACGCGCTGGCGGACATGTAATGCTTGGCGGAAGCTGCATCTGGAGATAACGATCCAAAGCATACGTATTCGCTGGTGCGTTTTCTCTTATCTGAAGATCTGAAGACATGCATGATACGTACGTTTAGGGCAGGTGATCTGGAATTGAACAGTTATATTGTCAAACGCGTGCTGGTACTGTTACCCGTTTTGCTGGGGATGACATTAATCGTTTTTTCGATCATTCATGCGATACCAGGTGATCCGGCAGAGACGATTCTGGGGCAAAAAGCAACCGAGCAGTCCAAACAGGCCCTTCGGGACCAACTCGGACTGGACAAACCCTGGTTACAGCAGTATTTCGCCTATCTGGGCGATCTGCTCAAAGGGGATCTGGGCACTTCCATTCGCACCAAAGTGCCTATTGCCCAGGAAATTGCACCTTATCTGACAGCAACGCTTGAACTTACCATGGCAAGTATGCTGTTTGCTGTCGTTATTGGCGTCAATGCAGGGATTGTCAGCGCATGGAAGCACAACTCCTGGTTTGATTACTGCTGTATGGTGATTGCTCTTGTGGGGGTATCCATGCCGATCTTCTGGCTCGGTCTGATGGAACAGTGGCTGTTCGCGAACAAGCTGCAGTGGCTCCCTTCGATTGGACGAATGAATGCGCGTGATCCGGTTGACGCAATCACTGGTTTATACGTACTGGATACGATGCTTGCAGGCCGCTGGGATCAGCTGTGGACGGTGACAAAACATCTGATTCTGCCAAGTGTGGCGCTCGGTACCATCCCGATGGCGGTTATTGCGCGGATGACCCGTTCCAGCATGCTGGAAGTGATGAGTTCCGATTATATTCGTACCGCCAAGGCGAAAGGATTAGGGCCGTTTTTTGTTGTATATGGACATGCTTTGAAAAATGCATTTATCCCTGTGTTGACTGTCATCGGCATCCAAACTGGATCTCTGCTGGGTGGCGCGGTGCTGACGGAAACGATTTTTGCCTGGCCGGGTGTAGGGCGTTATATATATGAAGCGATTAGTTCACGGGATTATCCTGTGATTCAGAGTGGAATCCTGATCGTGGCTTTCTTTTTTGTATTGATCAATCTGATTGTGGATCTGCTTTATGCTGTTTTTGATCCGAGGATCAGTTACAAGTAAAGAGACAGAGCTGCGGGGAAACACGGAAAGACAGGAAAGCAGCTTGAATCTGTGCATCTGTGTACTTCTTAGATCAAGTGAACTCTTCATCTTTCAACCTTATTCAAGTTCAGCAAAGGAGAACCTGTATGGCCAAATTGTCGACCAATACCGGACAAAGCGTTGACGCGGTGCGAATGAATAGATCTGGCCCCTGGCGTGAGGCATGGAGAACGTTTCGGCGAAATCGGCTTGCGCTGGCAGGCTTGATCATTATCGTTTTTTTCATCGTGCTGGCTTTCCTGGCACCATACATCGCGCCATATGACTACAAAGAACAGGTGCTGCAGGATCGGCTTCAAGCTCCTTCGGCGGAGCACTGGTTTGGAACGGATGACCTGGGTCGGGATGTGTTTTCCCGTGTACTGCATGGGGCACGAATATCTTTGTGGGTTGGTTTTTTCTCGGTTATCGGTTCCATTATTGCAGGAGCGCTATTGGGATTAATCGCCGGATTTTATGGAAAATGGGCTGACATGATGATCTCGCGTTTGTTCGATATTCTGCTGGCCTTTCCGGGTATTTTGCTGGCCATTGCCATCGTTGCCATACTAGGCCCATCTTTGCAAAATGCGCTGCTTGCTATTGCGATTGTGAATGTTCCTACATATGGGCGGCTGGTGCGGTCCCGGGTGCTCAGCTTACGACAGGAGGAATTTATTACATCGGCACGAACGCTGGGAGCGGGAAACGGACGCATCTTGTTTCGGCACATTTTACCAAACAGCCTAACGCCTCTCATTGTGCAGGGTACACTCGGAATCGGCACAGCGATTATCGAGGCAGCCGCACTTGGATTTCTAGGCATGGGAGCGCAGCCTCCCGACCCGGAATGGGGCAAAATGCTGTCAGACTCCCGCCAGTTTATTCAAAAGGCTCCATGGACACTAATTTTCCCGGGCCTTTCGATCATGCTGACTGTGCTTGGCTTTAATCTGATGGGCGATGGCCTGCGTGACACACTCGACCCCAAGATGGCAAAAAAGTAGGGAGCAGAAATGTTAAAATACAGGCGGGGCTGAAATATAATAGCGTTCTTGTGAATTGCGCCTGTAAGCTGTTCGTTACCATTCAACCGCACTCCACACCGTCCCAAATTTTGAGACGGTTTTTGTGTTGATCGAGCAAGTGCGTTAAACTGTGAAGAGAGGTCATACAGCTAGAGATGGAGCATCAGCCTGCGAGCGGAAATCCATCATTTTGTGAAAATAACCATCTTTATATTGACACCCAATTTTCCCATATGTTATATAAAAAGAAGGGTTTAGCACTCTGGCTATTTGAGTGCTAACAAATAAGCGAAGTTACCATTACATATGGAATGATTTTGTGTTTGTGGACAGGATCATTTGATACCCAAATTTGAAAGGAGCATTTCATTCATGGCGATTAAAAAAGAATTTCAGGCGGAATCCAAACGTTTGCTGGATATGATGATTAACTCCATTTACACCCAAAAGGAAATTTTCCTCAGAGAATTGATCTCCAATTCCAGTGACGCTATCGACAAAATATATTACAAAGCTCTAACCGACGACACGCTCGTTTTTAATAAAGAGGACTATTTCATCAAACTTACGATCGACAAGCAGAACCGCACGCTCACGATCACCGATACCGGGATTGGTATGACGCAGGAAGAGCTGGAGAACAACCTGGGTGTGATTGCGAAAAGTGGTTCCCTGGCGTTCAAAAAAGAAAACGAAGCCAAAGATGGCCATAACATCATCGGTCAATTCGGGGTTGGTTTCTACTCCGCATTTATGGTAGCGGACAAGCTGACGGTAACGAGTAAAACGCTTGGCAGCGACGAGGCCTGGAGATGGGAATCCGAAGGCGCGGATGGATACACGATCACACCCGCTGAGAAAGACAGCGTAGGGACAGAGATCGTTTTGACGATCAAACAAAATACCGAAGAAGACTCCTATGACGAGTTTTTGGAAGAGTATCGCCTGAGATCGATCATCAAGAAATACTCTGACTTCATTCGTTATCCGATCAAAATGGATGTGACCAGCCAGCGTCCGAAGGAAGGTACGGAGAACGAGTTTGAGGAATACAAGGAAGAACAAACCGTGAACAGCATGGTGCCAATCTGGCGTAAAAATAAAAGCGAGCTCACCGAAGAAGACTATACCAATTTCTATATGGAGAAACGGTACGGTTTCGACAAACCGCTGAAGCATCTTCATATCAGCGCGGATGGCGCTGTGGTATACAATGCGATTTTGTTTATCCCGGAGAACACGCCGTTTGACTACTACACCAAGGAGTATGAAAAAGGTCTGGAGCTGTACTCCAACGGGGTATTGATTATGGACAAGTGCGGCGACCTGCTGCCGGATTACTTCGGTTTTGTTAAAGGGATGGTGGATTCGGAGGATCTGTCTTTGAATATCTCTCGTGAGATGCTGCAGCATGACCGTCAGCTCAGCCTGATCGCGAAGAACATCAAAAACAAAATCAAGAGCCAGCTGCAGAGCCTGCTCAAAGACGAACGGGAGAACTACGAGAAGTTCTATCAAGCTTTTGGTCGTCAGCTGAAGTACGGCGTGTACAGTGATTATGGCGTAAATAAGGATACACTGCAGGATCTGCTGCTGTTCACGTCCTCGAAAGAGAATAAGCTGGTCAGCCTGGACGAATACGTCTCCAGAATGCCGGAAGATCAGAAATATATCTATTATGCCGCAGGTGAATCCATCAGCCGGATCGAGAAGCTTCCGCAGATCGAAGGAGTACTCGAAAAAGGCTATGAGGTGCTTTACTTCACCGACGATATCGATGAGTTCGCAATCAAGATGATTATGAACTATAAGGAAAAAGAATTTAAATCGATCTCCAGCGGTGACCTGGGCATTGAAGACAGCGCGGAGAAAGAAGAGACCGATGCGCAGGACAATGACAACAAGGAATTGTTTGAAGCGATGCAGGCACAGCTGGAAGGCAAAGTTAAAGCGGTGAAAGCCTCCAAGCGCCTCCGCAGCCATCCGGTATGTTTGTCCACCGAGGGCGAACTGACGATCGAGATGGAAAAAGTGTTAAAAGCGATGCCGAACAGCGGCGATGTACAAGCTGACAAAGTGCTGGAGATTAACGTGAACCACGATGTGTTCAAATCGCTGAAGGAAGCTTTTGCACAGGATAAGGAAAAGTTGAGCTTGTACACCAGCCTGCTGTATCATCAGGCACTGCTGATTGAAGGATTACCGATTCAGGACCCTGTTGAGTTTACAAACGATATCTGTAAGGTGATGGTGTAGGTCTGGAAGGAAAGGGTATGAAAATGTGAGTGCTGCATGGTCATACGGACCGATACGTTGGTATTTAAAACTATACTTTGAGACTGAGCCCGACAGGACATGATGTGCCTGCCGGGTTCTTTTTCATGGAATGTTCTGAAATCTGGTCGCAAGTGTGGCGCAGTACGAGCATTCGTAGGAGCTCCATTTCTCAGCGTTCTGGCTTCATTCCATTCGTATCTGTGTACAGCCGTCTCCTCTGCAGCACAGCGCAGCACTTTAATCCGATGCACAGAGGATAATCTTGCGGGTATAATATACAGAGAGAGGCTGTACATCATCAGTTGATGTGAGAAGAGTTAACATGACAGACGGATTTTGCTTTTCGAAACCGCAGATGTTGTGTATAATCACTCAAAATAGAGACAATCGGCTAGGAGTGATCCACATGCAATGGAACGATCTGAGAGAACATAGACAATATCCTGAACTTACGAAGCTGGAGGGCTCGCGTGCAGCATACGAACGTGACTATTCCAGATTGATTCATTCACCGACTTTCCGCAGACTGCAGGGCAAATCACAGGTATTCGGGGCCGGAACCGGTGATTATTATCGGACACGTCTAACTCATTCCCTTGAGGTGGCGCAGATTGCACGAGAAGCGGCCAGAAGTCTGTTACGGCATTACCCGGAGGTAGACTGGAGCCAGGCGGAGAGTCCAGGACTGATCATCGACTCGGAAGTTGTAGAATGTGCAGCAATCGCACATGATTTCGGCCATCCTCCTTTTGGACATAAAGGGGAAGAGGTGCTGGACGGTATCCTGGATGATCTGATTAACAGCGAGACCAAGAAGATTATGAAGAAAAGCCGTGCAGCGAAAACCCCTAAGGCGGAATCCGATGTACGAGCGGAGCTGAAGCGCAAATACGAGCATTTTGAAGGGAACGCACATAACTTCCGGCTCATTATGTATTTGGAGAAACGTGAGGATATTGACGGACTGAACCTGTCCGATGCCGTTCTGCTGGGGATCAACAAGTATCCCTATCCAGGCACCGAAAGCAAAAAAGGCATGTACCATCATGAATGGCAGTACATCCGCGAGATTCGGGACCGATGGAACATCCCGGCAGGCAAGAAAACACTCGAGGCCCAGCTGATGGACCTCTGCGATGACATCGCATATTCTGCACATGATCTGGAGGATGGCATCAAAGCTGGCAAAATCGAGGTGCATGAGCATTTCCTGCAGGACCAACATATCAACCGGCTTATCGTCGACAAAATCACCACACTGGAGGATCTGTTCTGGAAGGGCTGGACAAGAGAAGCGATCGCGGCAAAAGTAGAAGAGGTGCTTGCGTCATTTCTACGCATCTGGAATGAGAAGATGCCTTTCTGTGAGCACGATTACTCCCGTACCCGTCGTGAGGTGAAAGCGTATTGGGTCAGCCTTTTCGTAGGCAGTCTTGGTGTAATTGATGACGGGGACTGGAAAAAGGTAACCTTCGTCCGGGAAGGCGCGGAAGACCTCGACATGCTGCGCACGGTGAGTGTGCTCAAGAGCTTCGCCTGGGTGACGATGATCCGGGATCTGCGCGTACAGCGGCTGCAGAAACGCAGTGAATGGATGATTAAACGGTTGTGGGATGCCTTTCTGGATCCGGAAACATCAAAATCCATCATTCCTTCTGATTGGCTGCAGCGATACGAGAAAGATCAAGCGAAAGCACAGCCCATCTGGACTTGGGAGCATATGGTGATTGATTATATAGCAGGGATGACCGATGCGTTTGCCGAGAAGATCTACAATGAACTTTACGGTCTGAAGGTCGGTTCGATCTATGATCTGGATTAATAGAAGAGAGACGAGCAGCGGCAAAGGAGTTGTAGGAGTTGACTGCTAACTTTAGCGAAAACTTAAGTGAAAGTTGTAGTAAATATAATGGTAAAAGTGCTGGCCAGAACGCTGGAGACAATGCGGAGGGGAAATTCAGTCTGGGTGTGCTGGACCTTGTTCCCAGGCTGAATGACGCTTCTGCTGAACAGGCTCTCCAGCAGGCTGTCCTTCTGGCTCAACGTGCTGAAGTATGGGGATATACCCGGTACTGGACGTCTGAGCATCATGATATGGATGAGCTTGCCTCTGCTGCTCCTGAGGTGCTGCTGGCACATATAGGTGCCAGAACCGAATCGATACAGCTTGGATCAGGCGCCGTTCTGCTTCCGCACTACAGCCCGCTTAAGGTTGCGGAGTCGTTCCGCCTGCTGGCTTCACTCTATCCGGGCCGCATCGAGCTTGGCCTGGGACGAGCTCCTGGCGGAGGGCCGCATGCAGCAATGGCACTCAGCGGCAACTACCTGCAGCATGTTGCGACTCTTCCTGCCGCACTTGCTTCCCTGACCGAGCTCTTGGAAGACCGGTATACGTATGAGAATGTTCCGGTTACAGCGCGTCCAATCCCCGATATTCCGTTATCCCTATGGATGCTGGGGACCAATGTCAAAAGTGCAGCATACGCCGCACAGTTTGGTATGGGGTATGTATTTGGTCAATTTATGAGTGATTCCGATGGAGTGGAGGCGGTACAGCGTTATCGGAAAGACTTCGTGCCAAGTGCCCGGCTGAAGGAACCAGAAGTGATGGTGGCCATCCGGGTATTATGTGCAGCATCTGAAGACGAGGCTTTAACGTGGAGTCGTGAGATGGCGGAACGACGTAAGAAGGAACAGGAAGTGTATCCAATCCGAGAGGACACTACCCAAACTGCCCCTTATAATAATACGTCACAGGCAGGAGATAACGATGCACTTCGGCAGGTTGTCGGGACACCCGAACAAGTATGGCGTTATATCCGAGAGTTGGGTCAGCGACTGAGGACGAACCGCATACTCGTGGTCACGGCTGGACCTGATTATGAGCGGAGACTGGAATCTTATCGATTGCTGATGGAGGGCTTGAGTGAACAGCAATGAATCGTTTTTTTCATGATAAACTTAATGAGTCGGATGTTGTGAAATCGACATGGTCGTATCAAATGAAAGATGATCAAACTAGCAATCTATCATATGTTAGAGACCAAGAGCTGCAGATCTGAACGTTGCCGGATGCTGCAGTTCTTTTCATTTCGATAAATTTCAACAAATTTTCACGAATTACAGCGCTTACTGATCAAAGAATGCTATAATACTTTACGGCAATTGTGCAGATATAATATAGACGAGTTTGATTTGCAAGGGGCCAATAGATGGGTTTATTTGCGAAAATAGTACTAAGTTGTAAATGTGGAGAAAGTTGTTATGAGGGGGAAATCATATGTTCAGCAGATTTAAAATCAAGAGTATCGGTCTGCGTATCAGCATCGCGTTTTACTTGTTAATCCTCTGTTTGATTATTTTAAGCGTTACCATCATTGGCCGAATGAATTCGATTGAGACCAACACAAATGATATTACAGGTAACTGGATGCCATCTATTCAAGAGATTAACCGATTGAACTATACAACGGAGCATATTTTGTCTCTAAGCTATCGTTACTTTGATGCAGACACATCCGACAGACCCAAGATTAATGAAGAGCGTACCAAATTTATTCGTGAAACATCACAGGCTATGACTATTTATGATAAACAGCAAAAGTCTGCGGAAGAAGCGAAACATTGGTCGGAGTTTAAACAGAAGTGGGAAGCATATCTGAAAATCAACACTCAGGCGATTCGGTTGAGTGACGAAGGAGAGACGCAGCTCGCCAAAGAAGTAGCTGATAAAGGGGCAGAATCCTTTGATACCATGCAGGTGAATCTGGATTTTCTCGTTAATTACAATCAGCAGCAATCAGACATCTCGGCAGCGAAAACGATTCGTTCTGTTCAGGATGGCCGATTGTTTGTCATTATAGGTGTGCTTGCGATGATTCTCATCACGGCCGTATTTGTACCGATTATTCGTACACAGGTGGTCAAACCGCTGCTTCGTGTCATCAGTGCTGTTAAATTGATCGCGGAAGGTCAGTTGAACGTACAGGATGTGCACACCAAACATGAAGATGAGGTCGGTGCCTTGGCCAAAGCAGTCAATGAGATGAAGGCTAATCTCACTGCCATGGTGCTAAATGTAAGGCGTGTAGCCGAAACGGTAAATCGTCAAAGCAACGAATTAGCCATCGCTTCTGAAGAAGTCAAGATCGGCAGTCAACAGATTGCGATCACGATGGAGGAGTCTGCCAAGGCGGCCGAAAGTCAGGCTCAGACCGCTGTCGAGTCGGCTCGCACCGTGGATGAACTGAATGATCATATTCAGAAACATGCCGAGCAGGGGAACCAGCTTCGTTCCATGTCCAATCAAGTGCTGGAGCAGGGGCAGAGTGGACGTGAAGCCATGGAGGAATCGGTACAGCAGATGCAGCAGATTGCCAGCGCTGTGTCGTCCTCGATGAGCAAAATGGAACAGCTGAATCGCAAAAATGAAGATATCTCCAAGCTGGTCCTGGTGATTCATGATATCGCCCGCCAGACTAACCTGCTGGCGCTGAACGCTTCGATTGAAGCGGCACGGGCTGGAGAGAGCGGACGTGGTTTTGCTGTTGTGGCATCCGAGGTTCGGAAATTGTCCGAAGCTGTTCAGGAATCGGTTGAAGAGATCACAACCATTACTCAGGATATTCAGCAGGATTCCCAAGGAGTAGTGAACGAGCTGCGTTTGGGTGTGCAGGAGACGGAACTGGGACAGGAACGGGTATCTGCTTCAGGTCAGCTGTTCAAAACGATCAATACATCGGTTGAAAGTATGGTAGAGGTGATCGGAACGATGTCGCAAGGACTCGCAGGTATGGAAGAGAGCAGTGGTCGAATGAATGACTTCAGCCAGCAGATCTCTGCGGTGTCCGAGCAATCCGCTGCAAGTGTGGAAGAAGTATCTGCTTCGGCAGAGGAACAGGTAGGCTCGATGGAGGCGATCAGCAGCAACATTCAGACCCTGAAAGAAATGTCCGACGATCTTCTTGCATCGATTGAAAAATTGAAAGTATAACCTTTTCTATATAATAGAAGAAACAAGGTAAAACAATTGTTTGAATTGACAAATTTAACGTATCATGTTCCGTTTAGTATCAGGTCCTAAAAAACATGCAGCAATAGGGATTCCCATGCGGGGAATCCTTATTTTTTTGCTGTGTTCTCATATGAAAGCGAAGGTATATTTCGGCGTCGTTGATTCTCAGCTTGGCATTGGATACAATAACTACCTACAGCGCTTATCGATGAAAGTAAACCTGAATTTAAACAGATTTAAGAAACAGATTTAAGAAAAGTGAAATGAAGCCGGATTAATCCATCTGGTGATATAGATTTCGAGCATAAGGTAGATGGGAGAATGAGAAAAGTTATGGTTCCGGTGAAATATGTATACACGTATGCCTGTCATGAGAATGAACGACAATTATGCCAGCTTGAACTGAGCGCGCTGCTCGCATCGGCTTCAATGGTGTATTCGGACAGTGGTTCTTACGTTTGGTCTGAACGCTGTATCCCGCCGGGGAGAAGTCCGTTTATTCATGGACGGCTGGATGTACTGGGGGAAGGTGACTCTGTCACTGAACTGCTTCCTATAGCTCGTGAAATCCGTCTGACGCAGGATGAGACGTTTAAAGTGATTTGTCTGAAAGCGGGAGATCATCCCCCAGACTATGATCAGGCACGAAAGCTTGAAAGAGAGATAGGGATGTGCATCGTTGGAACAGCGCAGATGAAGAAACCTGAAGTGACTTTCGGCCTAATTAAAACGAAGGGAAAATGGATCTTCGGTCAGTGGACAGAATCCGACAAGTCGTGGCAGGTACATCAGCAAAAACCTCAAAATTACTCCACAGGATTTGGAGTTACTTTGGCTAGAGCACTGGTGAATATTGCGGTTCCAGAGGTTCGGAATCATCGCTTGCTTGATCCGTGCTGCGGAATGGGGACAGTGGTTATTGAAGCTTTATCCATGGGGATTGATACGAAAGGTAATGATCTTAATGCACTTGCTGTACGTGGGGCTCGTACCAATTTACACTACTTTGGATATGATCCTGATCGGATAACTTTGGGGGATATGAAGAGTTTGGAAGGTGAATATGATTCGGCAGTATTCGACATGCCCTATAACCTTTGCTCTGTTCTTCCCGAGCAGGAACAGCGAGCAATGCTGGTGAAATTACGCAAGTTATCCGGACGAGCTGTTGTTGTTTCTACAGAGTGGGTGCAGGAGCACCTGCTGACAGCCGGCTGGTCGATAGAACAGTATGTACCTGTACAAAAAGGCTCATTTATACGCCATGTCTGGGTATGTATGTAATGATACGATCATGTGCATAATAAACACTCCACTAGGGTAAATAGAATGTTTCCCTAGTGGAGTGTTTTGTTGTGTTATGTGATGCAGCTGTACTCATATGAATCGTGTTGCATGGGAACGGGTGTTTGTGTTAATATTTATGACTATAATCGACAAGGTTGAGCGGAAGAGTTTTACCAGCCACGTACGCTTTCAAGTTTTGGATGAAAATATCGAGGGCACGGGCTGTATATTGTTCTGTGCTTCCTGCGATATGGGGTGTGACCAACACATTGTCCATGCTCCAGAGCGGGTGGTCTGCCGGAAGAGGTTCCTCTTCAAATACGTCCAGAGCAGCGAATGCGATTTTTTCGCTGCCGAGGGCATGCAGTAATGCTTCTGTATTCACGCTTGGCCCCCGACCAACATTCACAAAACATGCGTCTGTCTTGAAATGGTCGAATGCATCCTGATTATAAATATGACGGGTTTCATCGGTCAGCGGCAAAATATTAATAACATAGTCGCCTTGGCCAAGAGCTTCATATAGTCCAGACATATCGTACATATGGTCAACATGAGGTACGTCTTTTCCAGAACGTCGTACCCCGATCGTACGCATCCCAAGGGCCTTTAGTACACGGGCAGTTTCTGTCCCGATCTCGCCAACCCCGACAATGACGGCCGTTTTGCCATGAAGCTCTGGCAGCGCCCTGCCCGGGTTTTTCCATTCAGCCTGCTGCTGATGCAGCATAGCTTGTCTCAACCAACGGCTGTGGGATAACATCATGCCCAGAATGATCTCTGTAATAGGGATGGCGTGAACCCCGTTGGCGCTGGTAACTTGAATATTTTTATGCTGCAGCTCCGCAAACGGGAGATTATCAACACCGGCTGACCAGACCTGAATCCATTTCAGAGGGCTGTCCTGTTTCAAGGCATGTTCGGTAACAAGGGGAGACCAGCCCAGTATGATTTCGGCTTCTTTTAATTCGGCAGGGTCCAGGTCCTTGGCTTTACCTACTTTAATGGTGTATCCTGGTGCGGCCTGCTGTATTTGCTGCTGCTGTTCTTCGGATAAAGATGGAAAACATACGATTTTACCCATAGTGTCTGTTCCTCCTGAGCGAATGAATTAGTCATTTCAAGTGTAGCAGATTCAGTACATGATGTGCACAAGCACGGTAAATGCAGGAATGAAGTCTGATATGCAAAATCCATATCGTGTGTCACTCTATATATACCCATCTTGAAATGATATGCATAAATATGGAATAATAGAGCGAACTTTAGAGAGGTGTATGCCGGTGAATTCCCGAATACTTCAAGAACATGCATCCAGACGTGAACGTCTGTTTATTGCTCTGCGTCTACCTGAATCCGTTCAACAGTCTCTTCATATGCAGACGCAGCTATTACGGAATAAGCTTGATTTTCGCAAATGGACAGACCATAGGGATTATCATATAACTTTGCAATTTCTGGGAGATACGTTGATGAGTGATGTCGGTCACCTTCGTGCTGCGCTGCACGCTGCTGCTGCCGAATTTCATGCATTTGACCTGGAGTTTGCTGCATGGGGGACATTTGGTCTGGAAGAAGCAACCAAGGTTCTATGGAGAGGTGTTAGCGGAGATTTGGAGCGCTTGCATCAATTGCAAAAACGTATAGTAGAGGTCACCAGACCCTTAGGTTTTGAGGCCGAGTTAAGACCATATCGTCCACATGTTACTGCAGCTCGAAAATATCTTGGATCCCTTCCAGGTATGGACAAACATGGTGTTTCCGAGATCATTACAGAATATGCTTCCCATGGTAATTCATGGTCTGTAGAAGGTTTTGTACTTTATGTGACGAGGCTTGGACAAACGCCAATGTATGAGGTGCTGGATACGTTTTCATTTTCCTGAAAAACTTTTTTATACCATAAACTCACATTGACATTGTGTTTATCCCTATGTAATATTAGCCAACGTTATTCAAATTCTTTTTTTTGGGTTACTTAGATTAGGGAATTGTTTGGACAGGAGGAATCTTCGAATGGAAATTATAAGTAAGAATCGTTGGGTAGCACCGATGTTATCTGTGCTGCTTGTATGTATAGTGGGGGTAAATGTCGTTCAGGCGACTGGGAAATGGTATCAAGCGAGTGAAAGTAAACAAATGACGGAGCTTGCGTCTTCGGCTCATAATAACTCATCATTGCCGCAAGAGCAGAGGCGAATGACGGAAGACGGGACAAGTCTATCTGCTGACTCGTCTGTGCAGACCGCTGCGTGGACGAATGCACTGCCAGCCAAAAACTGGCTTTTGAATGCTCAGGAAGAGCAGGAGCAAAAGAAAGCTGCGGCCAAGCAAAAAGCAAAAGCTATAGCTGACGCCAAAGCGAAGAAAGAAGCTGCCCTGAAACTGGCCAAATTGGAACATGCCAAAGCAGCGGCTGCGATGTCAACTCCCCCCCAAAAACTTTACTTTACGCGGACCAAACTTCTAAATCAGGAAGATGCAAAACTCGCAACCTGGTCATACAGTGTGTCCGATAAAGAGCTGTTTCTGCTGCAAAAAATTGTCATGGCAGAGGCGGAAGGCGAACCGTACAAAGGCAAAGTGGCTGTGGCCAACGTTGTCTTGAACCGGCTGCGGTCAGCCAATTTTCCCGATACCATTTACAAGGTCATCTATCAGAAATCCCAGTTCAGTCCTGTGGCGAATGGACGTCTCAAACGGGTAACACCGAATGAAGACAGCATCAAGGCAGTCAATGCTGCACTGAACGGACAGAAGGAAGTCTCTGATGATACGTATTATTTCTTATCATTGACACTTGCTGACGATCTGACCGTGGCCCGCACGAAGAAAGAAGTACAAACGATTGGTCATCATACTTTTTACAAGTAAAAGACCTTAAAATTCTGCAAACAGGCAGGGTAGTTAACTATGTGAGTGCCGCATGAGCCCTGAAAATTCTGGGAAGCAGTTTTATTTCGTCATTTTTGAGTAAATATCTATCTGTAATTTACCCATTTTTTTGGCAGAATATTCGATAAAATTGAGCAGAATTCAAAAAGGTTCCCCTTCGCTGCATGAAGGGGAACCTTTTTATTATTGGAGTCCAGATTAACATCTAGATGGATTGTGTAATGTTAATCATAGACTCAGACGAACTCTAAGGTGGGCTAGAGGCGTTATAAAGGTAGTCTGGTACCAGACAAGGGTCTGGTGGCAATTCCGGCTGAGAAGCGCTCCAGGGACGTTGTTGTGACTTCAGTCTTTGAAGGGAACAGTAAATCATGAACGGCTTGAGCACAGCAGGTTGGATCGTAAGCCAAAGAACGGCTGGATTGGTGCACTCGCCGCTGAGGACGACCAGCCTGCATAGACTGGTGTTCAGACAGTTCCCGGAATCGATCGGTTATGACGTCCGCCGAGTGAATGATCTCTCCATATCCAGCTTGTACAAAATACTCACAGTTCTCCTCTTCCTGTCCTGGATGTGGCGGGATAAAGAGCATCGGAAGACCTTTAGCCATCGCCTCCGTGCATGTCATGCCTCCGGGTTTAGTGATGAGAACATCAGAGACATCCATGAGTTTGCTGACTTCCCTGGTGTAGCCCAAAATACGTATATTTGGGTGCTGGAAGCAGGGGATTTCCTTCATTTTGTCTATCATTTTCTGGTTGCTTCCAAGACAAAAGACTAACTGTACCCGATCTGCCCATGATGCGAGAGCTTTCATATGATCCTCTTCAAAAGAAAGTCCCCAGCCGCCGCCCATCAGCAGCGCCGTCGGCATGTTTTTCAGTCCCATCTCTTCTCTCAGTTTGACTTTGTCGCCGGCTTCCCAGAAATCAGGATGCACAGGGATTCCTGTAATCTGGATTTGTGAAGAGGGGATACCTCGAATCTCAAGCATAGCTTTGACTTGAGGCGTGGAAACCAGATATTTGTTTACCTCAGGGTTGATCCACGTTCCATGTACATCGTAATCCGTGATCAACGTATACAGCGGGATATTCAGGCCTTGACGTTTAAGCCTGGAAATGACCGCATTGGGAAACGGATGAGTGCAGATCACGATATCCGGCTTCAACTGGGATACGACCTGCGCCGTTTGTGTGTAAAAAATACGGTGCAACGCCAGTTTGGTTAAGCCGTTTAACGATTTGTTGTACTGTGTGCGGTACAACAGGCTGACAAGTTTGGGTTGAACCGATAGTGTCTTTCGATATGCAGAAAAGATCAGCGGAGCGACGGTCGGATTCAAAAATTTCCCAAGTTCAATAACGCGGCTGTGAACATGGGGACTAACTTTTTTGATACCATGTGCCAAGGCATGAGCTGCCTGTGTGTGACCAGTACCGAATCCTTCTGATAATAAGAGCACTCTTGGTTTTCGCATGAGTTCACCTTTATTCATAAGTTTGAGTTAATTTAAAATGGAATAAAAACAGCATTCGTAAGTTTTAAGTAGGATAGTCCTGCTAGGTTTGTTACTACATGAATATACAGTAAAACACCGAATCATGTTTCATCCAAACAATATTTACACGGTACACCGAGTTTTGAGACAGCAAACTTCAGTTATGTGCGGATTGTTTAAGTCATCTTACACTATAGACGACGAAGCGGACAGTTTCCACTGCATTTCGGTTAAAAAATATTAATACATTTTTTTATTGTTAGGCTTGCAATCTTATTTTCAAGGTGATATTGTAGTTTTTGACCAAATGACCGTTTTGTATTTCTGGTCATTCGAAGAAGAGCGATTGAATCACTCATCACATTTGATATGAAGCAAGGAGGAGATAAGATGGCTCCGATCGACAGGAGACAGCAGGTCATTCATGCAGCCGCCCAGTCGTTTGCCATGTTTGGATACAAAGCGACCACGATGGATCAAGTTGCCAAGATCGCCAATGTGGGCAAAGGCACGATTTATACTTTTTTTACGAATAAGGAACAGCTGTTTGATCAGATTCTGGTGGAAGTCATTCAGGAGATGAAAAATATCGCGCAGCGCGAAGTTCATCAGGAGAGTGCATTCTTTGATAACTTGTTTCGCGTGCTGGACGCGCTGCTGGAATTCCGCCGTGATCATGAACTGCTCGTTAAACTGTCTCAGGAATTGAAGGATTTCGGAACGCTTCAGGCCAAAGAGGGTCTTGAAAAAGTAGAGAAAGTCATTACGGATTTTCTGGCCCGTGAATTGGAGAAAGCAAGAGATAGCGGAGAAATCCGCGATTGCAATCCGCAAGTGGTTTCTTTTATGATGATTCGTCTGTACATCGCACTAACCTCAGACTGGAGCAAGCACCATGAGCCGCTTAGCAAAGAAGAAATCAAGAACTACTTTCGTCTTTTCCTAATGGAAGGCATTGCGGCCATCCAATCAGCCGAAGGTCTGTGAGAGGACGTGCAGGACGTCAAAGGTCATGAACACAACGCGTTATATATGAAACTTGTCTAAGGACAAGTTTGTTTTTTGCTCTGGACTGACCGTTTGAGAGAAATGGTCATCACGTATTTCGGTAAAAATTCCAGAGATTTTCATTCTGTTTTCATATTGGATATTCCTGCTGTCGGCAGAGAGATTAAGGGGAGAAAATAACATGAAATCATTAAACGTGTTTTTCAAGGATTTGGGATCAGCCGTGAGAAACCCGAAGGTGTTGATCCCTGTCATTGCAATTCTATTTATACCGATCCTGTACAGCGGCATTTATTTGGCAGCTTACTGGGACCCTTACGGTAATGTGGATAAACTGCCGGTGGCTGTTGTCAATCTGGATAAAGGTGCGGAGCTTGAAGGTAAATCTCTTCATGTAGGTAAGGACCTTATTGATGAATTGAAGAAAAATGAAGATTTCAAATGGGATTTCGTTAGTGCTGCCAAGGCACAGGAAGGTATGCAGAACGACAAATATTACATGCAGATTACGATTCCGGAAAACTTCTCATCGAAAGCAACGACACTGCTCGATGATAAACCTGCACCAGCAGATTTGATCTATGAGCCAAACGGCAATTACAACTTTGTCGGGGCACAGATCGGTAAAACGGCAATCAAGGATTTGAAAGCGAAAGTTTCAGCCAAAGTTACAGAATCCTACGCAGAGACACTGCTTGATAAATTCTCTGAGGTATCAGACGGTTTGGCTGAAGCGGGCGATGGTGCGGGAGATCTGAAAAGCGGAGCAGGCAAGCTCGATGACGGCGCTGTGAAGCTCAAGGATAATCTGGCTAAACTTGCATCGGGTACGTTGAAACTTCAGGATGGACTATCTCCATTAAGTAATGGTGTTAATGCACTGCACAACGGTGCTTCGAAACTGGAGACTGGAACAACGAGTCTGGTATCGGGTTTACAGCAGCTCCATGAGGCAGCCACGGGTCAGCTTCAAAGCGGTGCTGACCAGTTGAAAGACGGCAGCAGCCAACTCGCGGCAGGTCTTCAGTCTTCATTAGACGGCACCAACAAGCTGCAGGCTGGACTGCAGTCATCTGAGCAGGGCAGCGCCAAGCTGTCTGACGGACTGCAGACCGCAGTACAGGGGAGTGGAACACTGGCAGGTGGACTGCAGTCCGCTGTGGATGGCAGCGGTAAAGTTGCTGACGGGGCACAGGGCGTGGCTGCTGGTCTGAAACAGCTTGCTGCAAACAGCCCCGAGCTGGCTGCAAGCGAAGATGTACAGAAGCTGATTGCGGCGAGCCAGGCTGTTGCTGACGGCAGCGCACAGCTGCATGAGAGCGAACAGAAGCTGGCGCAGGGCGCGGATCAGCTTCATCAAGGAAATCAACAGCTGGCTGCAGGGGCATCCGAACTGCATAACGGGCAGCAGCAGCTTCTCGCCGGAGCATCTCAATTGGCAGATGGGCAGAAACAGCTGCTCGCAGGTGCTGGACAACTCAGCCAAGGCGGAGCGAAACTCTCCGACGGCTTGAAGCAGTTCAGCAGCAAGCTGGGTGAAGCGGCGTCGGGCGGCACACAGCTGGCCGCAGGCGCGAAACAGCTGGGTACAGGCACAACGGCACTGCAGACCGGTGTTGGTAAGCTCAGCGGCGGTGTTACATCACTGGCTGACGGCTCCAAACAGCTTGGAGACGGTGCGGGCAAACTGGCTGACGGCCTTTCTGAACTGAAAGACGGCTCCGGTGAACTGGCGACCAAGCTGAAAGATGCAGCCAAGAAAACATCCGAAGTGAAGAAAACGGATGACGTGGTAAATATGTTCGCAGAACCGGTCAGCTCCTCCGAGAATAAAGCGGAAAACGTAAGCAACTACGGAACAGGTATGACACCGTTCTTCCTGTCCATCGGTTTGTTTGTGGGATCGCTGATCTCCACTATTGTTCTGAAAATGCGTGAAACGTCCGTACCGGGTGCGTCAGGCTGGAATCGGTTTGTCAGCCGTACGCTTGTGTTTGGTTCGGTAAGCATATTCCAGTCGGTTATCGTAGCAAGCTTTATGCTGTACGGGCTTGGACTGGAAACACACAGTACAGGGTTGTTCTATCTATTTACCATCATAACGGGCCTGACCTTCATGCTGATCGTTCAGGCACTGGTGACCTGGCTTGATCTGCCTGGACGTTATGTTATCATCCTGCTTCTGGTCTTCCAGCTTGCAGCGAGTGCAGGTACATTCCCGCTAGAACTGATTCCTTCATGGCTTCAGGCGATCAGTGAGTGGCTGCCGATGACACACAGCATTATGGGCCTCAGAGCCGTCGTATCCAGCGGTAACTTTGATGTCATGTGGCATCAGGCAGGAATACTGAGCATCTACGCATGTGTATCCATTCTGCTGACGCTGGCGTACTTTCTCTGGAATGGCCGACGTCCGAAGAAAGAAGCTGAAGTGGCAGAATCCGGTCAGCCCTTGACCGTATAATCGAGAAACAAAACGACATTTCGGACAACTTTTGCAAAAAAAAAGTTAAAAGATATGCAGCGGAATTATGCAATATAGTAGTCAAATAGTGCAAATAGCCTGCGGCTCTAAAATGAGCTGCAGGCTATTTTGTATACGATTGTATGAAAATAGAAAGCTTTATTGGAAGCTTGAGTATGAAAATTGCGAAAATATGGTCAAACGCATGCTGTATATGGAACGATTTTCTTTTACCTGCAATTAAAATCAGTTGTGCTCTGCCTTAAAATGTGTATAATTATTCGAAAAAGAGACGTTTTTAAACGTCATCACACTAAAGCTGTACTGCAAAGCATTTCTTATCAGAGATATTAAAAAGTTTAAATTGCGCTGATGTTAGGTCGGTGTTAAAATAATAGAACTATATCAAAAAACGTCGCTCCACAAGGAGTAGTCGTGCCAGCGACTGCGTCTTGTTGTATACATGCTGTTACCGGATGATCGGTGTCAGTCCCTCGCAAATGTCGCGGCCTTTGCCGCAGTACCAGATTTATAACCGATGGCTGATCCTAAGAAGCTGTCACCTCTTCATTTCAGCAGGCAGGCTTATCGCAAGCGAAATGCCGGCTCCTCCCGTTTCATTGTTGCCTGTTGCTATGTTCTTGATCTTTCCGAAATACTTCATTATAGAAAGGTTGCGTTCCATGAGACACATCGGATTACCTCCAAAACAAGGTCTGTACGATCCACAATTCGAAAAAGATGCATGCGGAATGGGTTTTGTTGCCAACATCAAAGGAGTACCTTCACACGATATCGTTAGTCAGGCACTGACCATGCTCAGCAATATGGAGCACCGCGGAGGTCAGGGAAGTGAACCGAACTCCGGCGACGGAGCGGGGATCCTGATTCAGATTCCACATCGTTATTTTGCCAAGGAAGCAGACCGTCTCGGTTTTGCACTGCCTGAACAGGGCTTCTACGGCGTAGGCATGCTGTTCCTGTCTCATGATCCAGCAGTTCGGACTGCACATGAAGAGAGCTTGAAGAACATTATTGAAGAAGAAGGACAGATCTTCCTGGGTTTCCGGGATGTACCTACGTATGATGAGATGCTGGGCCGTTCGGCACTGGCTGCGAAACCTTATGTACGTCAGGTATTTATCGGAAGATCGGATGAAGTGAAGGATGAGCTTGCATTTGAGCGCAAATTATATGTTATTCGCAGACGCGCCGAACTCGCGATTCGCTATTCCGCAGATGAGGCGGAGGGGGAATCGTTCTACCTGCCGAGCTTGTCGTGCCGCAAAGTGGTTTACAAAGGCATGCTGACCACCGAACAGGTAGGCAAGTTCTATCTGGATCTGCAGGAAGAACTGGTTGAATCGGCCATTGCGCTCGTGCACTCCCGATTCAGTACGAACACCTTCCCAAGCTGGGAACGGGCTCACCCGTACCGCTTCATGATCCACAACGGTGAGATCAACACGATGCGTGGTAACGTGAACTGGATGCATGCGCGTCAATCCTTGTTCGAAAGTGAACTGTTCGGCGATGATATTGCCAAAGTAAAACCGGTTATTAATCCGGATGGTTCGGATACAGCAATGTTCGATAACACGCTGGAGTTTTTGTATCTGAGCGGACGCTCTCTGCCGCATGTGGCGATGATGATGGTTCCCGAGCCGTGGAGCACCGATGAAGGCATGGACCCTGCGAAAAAAGCTTTCTATGAATATCACAGCACAATGATGGAGCCATGGGATGGCCCGGCTGCAATGGCATTTACCGACGGTTTACAGATTGGTGCCACGCTTGACCGTAACGGTTTGCGTCCCGCCCGTTATTATGTAACGAAGGATGACCGAATCATCCTTTCTTCCGAAGTCGGTGTTCTGGATATCGCACCGGAAGACATCCTGTATAAGGATCGTCTTCGTCCAGGACGGATGCTGCTCGTAGATACCCAAGAGGGCCGCATTATCTCGGATGAAGAAGTCAAAGCGATCATTGCAGCCGAGAACCCTTATGAGGAATGGCTGGAAGAGCATTTGATGGATCTGAACGAGCTGCCTGAAGCGCCGGAGCTGCCAGACCCTAAACATGATAACGTAACCCAGCTTCAGCTGGCTTACGGCTATACGTTTGAAGAACTGCGCAAAGTGCTGGAGCCCATGGCATCCACGGGAATGGAAGCAACAGGTTCCATGGGTTATGATGCGCCGCTGGCCGTTCTGTCCGATCGTCCGCAGCGCCTGTATAACTACTTTAAACAGATGTTTGCACAGGTAACCAATCCGCCGATTGACGCAATCCGCGAAGAGATTGTTACATCTACAGCGACAACGATCGGTCCGGAGCGGAACCTGCTTAACCCTGAACCGGAGAGCTGTCGCCAGATTCGTCTGGATACGCCGGTATTATCTAATGAAGACTTTGCAAAAATTCGCCACGTACGTCGTCCGGGCTTCCGCTCGATGACGATCCCGATCTTCTTCACTGCTGCTGAAGGAGCAGAAGGACTGCGTAAAGCGATGGACCTGCTTTTTGAAGCAGCAGACCGTGTTATCGACAAGGGACATAATATTTTGATCCTGTCTGACCGCGGTGTGGATGCCGAGAATGCCGCAATTCCTGCATTGCTTGCTGTTGCAGGGCTGCATCACCACCTGATTCGTCAGGGCACAAGAACCAAAGTCAGCATTTTGCTCGAATCGGGAGAGCCGCGTGATATTCACCACTACGCACTGCTTCTGGGTTATGGCGTTAGTGCGGTTAACCCTTATCTGGCGTTTGAAACGCTGGATGACATGATTCAGCAAGGTCTGCTGCGCGGTATCTCCCATGAGAAAGCCGTTAAGAATTACATTAAAGCCGCAACCAAAGGCGTTATTAAAATTTTGTCCAAAATGGGGATTTCCACGATTCAGTCGTATCGCGGTGCTCAAATCTTCGAAGCAGTGGGTCTGAAATCCGATTTCGTTGACCGTTACTTCACTTGGACACCTTCCCGAATCGGAGGCATCGGCTTGGAGGAAGTGGCCGCAGAAGCGCTCACGCATCATAACCGTGCTTTCACGGATAAAGACGGCAATGACCGAGTGCTCGATTCCGGCGGTGAATACCAGTGGCGTAATGATGGCGAAGAGCATCTGTTCAACCCGCAAACGATCCACACGCTGCAGCATGCCGTACGTACCGGAGATTATAAACTGTACAAAAAGTACTCGAAACTTGTGCAGGGTGAGAATGATCAGCTGCTGACCATTCGTTCCATGCTGAAGCTGAAACCGGTAGGAGCTTCCATTCCATTGGAAGAAGTAGAATCCGTAGAAAACATCATGCGTCGTTTCAAAACCGGTGCGATGTCCTTCGGTTCGATTAGTAAAGAAGCCCACGAAGACTTGGCGATCGCCATGAACCGTGTGGGTGGTAAATCCAATACAGGTGAAGGCGGAGAAGACCCGGCTCGTTTCATTAAAGACAGCAATGGGGATTCCCGCCGCAGTGCGATCAAGCAGGTTGCATCCGGACGTTTTGGTGTAACATCCAACTACCTGGTGAATGCGGACGAGATTCAGATCAAGATGGCTCAAGGGGCTAAACCGGGTGAAGGCGGACAGCTGCCGGGACGTAAAGTGTATCCTTGGGTAGCTGAGGTTCGCGGTTCCACGCCGGGCGTAGGTTTGATCTCACCGCCACCACATCACGATATTTATTCGATCGAGGACTTGGCCGAGTTGATCTACGACTTGAAAAATGCCAATCCACGTGCCGAAATTAACGTGAAACTGGTATCGGAAGTCGGCGTTGGAACGATTGCAGCCGGTGTAGCTAAAGGCCGTGCAGACATTATCCTGGTTAGTGGATATGATGGCGGTACAGGCGCATCTCCACAAGGTTCAATCCGTCATGCGGGTATGCCATGGGAGCTGGGACTGGCGGAAACGCATCAAACGCTGATGCTGAACAATTTGCGTGATCGTGTAGTCCTTGAAACAGACGGTAAAATGCTGAACGGGCGCGATCTTGCGATTGCCGCACTTCTTGGAGCGGAAGAATATGGTTTCTCTACTGCACCACTTGTTGCACTTGGCTGCATCATGATGCGTGTATGTCAGATGGATACTTGTCCAGTCGGTGTAGCAACACAAAATCCGGAGCTGCGTAAAAACTACATGGGTGATCCTGAACATGTCGTGAACTTCATGCGTTTTGTGGCGGAGGATATGCGTGAGATTATGGCTGAACTCGGTTTCCGTACTATTCAGGAGATGGTTGGTCGCACAGACTGTCTGGAAGCGGTCGAAGCGGTAGACCACTGGAAGAAAAAAGGTGTGGATCTGTCTGTACTGCTGCACGTGCCTGAGATGCCTGAAGGTTCTGCACGTTATCGTACGCAGCACCAGAACCACCAGCTGGAGGAGACGCTGGATATGCAGCAGCTCGTACCACTCGCACAGCCGGCAATCGAATCCGGTCAACCGGTCGAGGCCGTACTGCCAATTACCAACGTTAACCGTGCAGTCGGTACGATTCTGGGTAGTGAGATTACGCGCAAATACGGCCTTGCCGGTTTGCCTGAAGATACCGTTCAATTCAAGTTTGTCGGCTCTGCCGGACAAAGCTTTGGTGCTTTTGTACCAAAAGGCATGACGCTCACGGTCGAAGGAGACTCCAATGACTACGTGGGTAAAGGATTGTCTGGAGGCAAACTGATTGTGATGCCTTCGCCAAAAGCAACATTTGAGGCAGAGAATAACATTATTATCGGAAACACAGCACTGTATGGTGCGACGAGTGGTGAAGCGTACATTCGCGGAATTGCTGGAGAGCGTTTTGCCGTACGTAACTCGGGTGCCAAAGTGGTCGTTGAGGGTGTCGGCGATCATGGCTGCGAATATATGACGGGTGGTCGTGTCGTTGTACTGGGCGATACAGGCCGTAACTTCGCAGCAGGGATGTCTGGAGGTATTGCTTACGTGTACGATCCAAACGGCACATTCCTGCAGCGCTGCAACCTGGAAATGGTTCTTTTGGAGCGTATCGAGGATGCTTCCGAGAGCGCAGATCTGCGCGGTATGATTCAGCGTCACACAGCGCTCACGGGAAGTGCTGCAGGTCAGCGCATTCTGGATAATTGGCAGGATTCCCTGAATCATTTTGTACGTGTTATTCCAAAGGACTTCAAACGCATGACGGAACAGATCGAACGCGTACAAGCGACAGGTCTGACAGGTGAAGCTGCTCTGCTTGCAGCATTTGAAGCCAATATGCGTGAGCTTGCACGTACCGGAGGTTAAGTCTTTATTCATCGCTGCAAAAAGATATAAAACAAAGGGAGCTTTTATGGTCGCCACCCCGGCGTCATAAGGCTCCTTTTTGCTTTCGACAAAATTAGAACCCGCTCAAAAAACGTTATCGCCATGAGACGACAACATCAAGGAACGTTCTCAAGTATAATTAGGCTTAGTTTTGGAGTGCAGAGAAAGTATAAGATAAGAGAGGTTAGCGGAATGAAGATGAAGCATCCAAACATGGGCGATTCTAAGCCGACAGGTGAACCAGTCGAAGCAACCCAGATCGACATCATGAAAGTTTTGCTGCAATGTGGAATCGACCCGGAGCGTTTGAAACATTTCGTTTCCTCCGACATCAAGCGTTCTTGATCCAGTACACACCATAGAATGGAGGGAATTCAAGATACACAAAAAGGCCCAGAACCCGGAGCAGTATGTACTCGGATACTGGGTTTTCTTTTCGGGTAAGCTCCTGATTAATCCATACTGCGCTCCATGCGCACAAAAGCGATAAAGCGGCGAGCTTCTTCCTCCGTTAGAGGTTTACCATCGATCATCAGATCAAAACGTTCCAACACTTCTTTATCCGATAATTCAAGAGCATCCACGAATTCACGCACGTCTTCATCCATGACCATATCACTCTGCTTCGTACGTCCAATCAAATAATCAATGGACACATCGAAGATGTCGGCAAGTCGTGTTAACACCTCGAAATCCGGTTTGCGCCGGTTTTTCTCGTAGTGGGAGAGAGCCGCTCTGGTGATATGAATGGAGTTCGCAAGTTCTTCTTGAGTAAGTCCCCGCTGTTCTCTTAATTCAGCAATGCGATTTCCGTAGCTCATAAGCTATTTCCCCCTGAACACCATCATATATATTGAAACAATCCTGAGCCAAGTCTTTGATCAGGGCAAGTTTTCCTGCAAATGTACTACGCCTCATTCGTCTCATATACTCCTGTAAATAGGTCTGTCTAAGGACAGCTCAAATTGTCGTAAATCAAAAGAACCATGTCCAAATACCGCTTGACATGATACGTTTTGTATCGTAAATTGAACGTATGGAGTTACAAAATGTATCATTCGAAGTATTTAAAGTGTTTCCACATTGCCCTGGCTTTATACCTTTCAGAGAGGAACAGGGGCAGTGCGTGCAGACTAATCCATTCTAAAAGGAATGAAATCATGAATTCAAAATTTCTTCAGGAATGGGCTGATCTCAAACCAAATGTCCATATGTACATTCAGGAGTTTCATGGAAAAATGGTAGACCGCAAAAGACGTCCCGTCCTGTTACTTGGTATGGACACACAAGCGATCACTTTCCTGAGCGACCTGAACCTGCCGGTAATATCAGAAATGCTAATAGGTTTGGATGTCGAAGACAGCCGTGTATGCGTCAGGCTTCATGCCAAGCTGCAGTGGAAGCAGCCCTTTGGAGAGCTAATATTGTATCATTCGAACTTGCATATTCACAAAGAGCAGACACTATATATAACTGGACAGTTAAACAGAATGCTCACTGAAGTTGAATTTGAGGCAGTTTCCCGTTTTGCGTATGAGAAGTTGGCAGACCCATCTCCTCAGTCAAAACCTTATCGTTACATCGATTTTACCATATAGTGTTGGTTAAATCTGAACAATTTCTGAACAAGCATGTACTTAACGCCATTTTACTATATTTCATAGCGTTATGCATTAGTTCTTTAACACCAAAAGCATTTGCGCAATGAATAAAGAGGCGAGGAGGATCATACATTGAGGAAGTTTGGATATGGTTGAAATGCACTGCCACATTTTATCCGGTCTGGATGATGGCCCTGTTCGAATGGAGCAGTCCGTTGCGATGGCTGAGAAGGCAGCAGCCTCAGGAATAACCTCCATTATTGCAACTCCGCATCACCTGAACGGACAGTACCACAATGAACCAATGGTAGTGAATCAGGCTGTTCATATGCTTCGTGCAGAGCTCGCCAAACGAAATATTCGTTTGCAGGTTAGACCCGGACAGGAGATCCGAGTGCACGACAGACTGATTGAAGACTTGTATGCAGGTAAGTGCTGCACACTTGCAGGCAGCCGCTACATGCTGCTGGAGCTGCCCTTTGGTCATATTCCCTCACAGTTCCCCGAAATACTGCATGAACTGCGAATCGCGGGAATTACCCCAATTATCGCTCATCCTGAGCGCAACCTTGTTATTTTGAAAAAGCCAATGCTGTTGTCCGATTATTTGAATCAAGGCGGACTGTGTCAGCTTACGGCTCAATCTTTCACGGGGCTTTTCGGACGAAAAGTTCAGAAGTGGTGTTTTCATTTTTGCAAAGAAAACGGGTTTCATTTCATTTCATCAGACGCACATGATGTGAGGCTGAGAACATTTGAATTAAACGGGGCCTATAGATTAATTGCTCGAAAGTTCGATTACAGTGTCGTTCAGATTCTCAAGGAAAATGCAGCCTTGTTGTGGTGTAACCAAACGGTGGAAGGGCAGAAGCCGCCTATTCGAAGACGCTATCGTTATTTTGAGGGGCTGCCCATGTTTCAACGGATGAAAAGCAAAGTTGAATGGAGGAAATGAGATGGGATTGAAGGAGTACATGGGGATTCTGCGCAAAAGGATCTGGATTATCGCTGCTTTTGTTCTGGTTGCATGCATCGGTGCGGGGGTGAAAAGCTACTTCTTTACAACACCTATATATGAAGCAAATTCAAAATTAATTGTGAATCAAGTCTATAACGCGAACGGTGTGCCTAACCTGGATATTTCCTCCATTCAAACAAATATTAAAGTAATCAGTTCCTACATGGAGATCATCAAATCTTCCGCTATCCTCGATAAAGTCGTTACTACATACCCCGATCTTGGTCTGACTGCCAACCAATTGGGTGAGAGCATTCGGGTATCTACCGCGAATGAATCCCAAGTGATGAGCCTGACCGCCTCAGGAATATCATCCGAGAAAGCGGCAAAAACGGTAAATGCAGTCGCAAAGGTATTTCAATCTCAAATCCCCGTCATTATGAAGGTCGATAACGTGACGATTCTTAGTGAAGCCAAACCTACAGAACTTTCCAAACCTATCAATGTTAAACCCGCACTGAATATCCTGATCAGTTTCTTCGTTGGATTAATGCTTGCTATCGGCTTTGTCCTTTTATTGGAATACTTGGATGACACCTTGAAAACGGAAGATGAATTGGAGAAGGAACTTGAAATACCTGCTCTTGCAGTCATCTCCAAAATACGTAAAGAAGAGGCACGTCCTTCCAAACAATCATCCACACCTCAAAAGAAAGTAGGAGATGGACAATATGTCACGGCAAACCAATGACAAAGGCAACCTCGTTACGGTCGCTAACCCAAAGTCTGTTTCGTCAGAGGCTTATCGAAAATTAAGAACTAACATTCAATTTTCTTCGATTGATAGTCAGATTAGAACGATAATGATCGCTTCTGCTGTCTCGGGTGAAGGTAAAACAACAACCATTGGAAATTTAGCTGTAGCGTATGCGCAAGAAGGGAAGAAAGTATTGCTCATGGATACGGATTTGCGCAAACCAGCGCTGCATCGAATGTTTAACGTGCCAAATCACATCGGATTAACGAGCGTGTTATCAAGCCAATATCAGGTAACCGAAGTGTTGCGGGAAACGGTTGTTGAAGGTTTACACGTGCTGACCTCTGGTCCAATTCCACCCAATCCTTCAGAAATGATCGGCTCACGAAAAATGCTTGCACTGCTTGAGGATCTAAAGGAGGAATATGATGTCATTCTATTTGACACTCCACCTGTTTTGACTGTAACGGATGCGTTAATTATCAGCTCACTATGTGATGGCGTCATTCTTGTTGTCAGTGCAGGCAAGGTCAAAAAGGATCTTGTAAAAAAAGCAAAGGGCTATTTGGAACATGTGAATGCACGTATTTTGGGTGCGGCGTTGAATAATGTCCAACAATCCAAAAGACGTTACGGTGAGGAGGCATAGAAGCTCATTTACCGTGAATCACGTTGACCCTTCATCTACCATTTTAAGGTCATGTCTACTACACCTTTATCAAGGTAGGCACTCGGTCACACTGTGGGTAGTGTACCTTAGACGTTAATCGTCAAGGGTGTGACGTGAGGCAGGGTTAAATGCCCAATAAAAACAATATTTTTGCTCTTGATGTCATGTGGTTCTGATTTCATAAAAATAATAGAGGATAGGGTGGTATTTATGAGTAGAGTTAGGAAAGCAATTATTCCTGCGGCGGGTCTGGGAACCCGATTTTTGCCTGCCACAAAGGCGATGCCTAAAGAAATGCTCCCTATCGTTGATAAGCCAACGATTCAATACATTGTTGAAGAAGCCATCGCTTCAGGTATTGAAGATATTATTATTGTGACGGGAAAGGGAAAACGTGCAATTGAGGATCATTTTGACAGTGCATTTGAGCTGGAGCAGAACCTGCTTGAGAAAGGAAAACTTTCTTTGCTTGAAGAAGTCAAAAAATCCTCCAATGTGGACATTCATTACATAAGACAAAAGGAACCGTTGGGTCTGGGACATGCCGTTTGGTGCGCGCGAAACTTTATAGGCAGCGAACCTTTTGCCGTGCTGCTTGGTGATGACATTGTTGTTTCGGATGTCCCCTGCACTCGGCAGCTGATTCAGCAGTATGAGACGGTTCAACAATCGGTCCTGGGCGTGAAGACGGTAAGCCCAAGCGAGACCTATAGATATGGGATCATTGATCCTCTATGCACGGAAGGACGATTGTCTTCAGTTAACAGCATGGTAGAAAAACCGCCATTGGGTTCGGCTCCGTCCAATCTGGCGATTATGGGGCGATATATCCTGACTCCTGATGTATTTAAGTATTTGGAGCAGCAGCATATTGGAGCTGGTGGGGAAATACAGCTGACAGATGCATTGCAGAAGTTGAACAATGAGGAAGGTCTGTATGCCTATGATTTTGAAGGCACGCGTTACGATGTTGGCGAGAAGCTGGGTTATATTCTAACTACCCTTGATTTTGCATTGAATAATGCGGATCTTCGAGCCTCCGTACTCACTTCAATTGAAGAAATTTTAATGAGAGAACAGGCAAATCAACGGCTGTTAGTGGCGGGAGGTGATAATCTGTGAATTTATCAGGAACAGAATATGTTGTAAATCATGAAACTGCGGCCCTAGAAGGAAGTGCAGCTGTTCTGGGCCAGACTTATTCGCAGCGGCTCGGGGGATACGCCAATTTTTGGAAACCCCTAATCGACGTTACAGCAGCCGCGATACTGCTGCTTGCGGTTTCGCCTGTGATGATACTGTTATCTATATTGATTAAGGTTGATTCGAAGGGTTCTATCATTTTTCGCCAAGACCGTTATGGGAAAAATGGAGTCAAGTTCAGTATTTATAAATTCAGAACGATGTATGTAGATGCACCCAAATACAGTGTTTCTCCTACGAGCAGTCTGGACCCGAGGATTACAAGAGTTGGTCGATTTCTTCGAAAAACGAGTCTGGATGAATTACCGCAGCTGCTCAACATTCTCAAAGGAGAAATGAGTTTTATCGGGCCAAGACCTGAGCTGAAAACGATCGTGGAGCAGCACTATACCGAGTTGGAACGCAGACGTTTTCTCGTAAAACCGGGAATTACCGGCCTGTGGCAGGTAAGCGAAGCACGTAAAGAGCCAATCCACCACAACTTGCAATATGATTTTCATTATATCTTAAATATGTCTTTGGTCATGGATCTTAAAGTTATCATTCGAACGGTACGTGTCATGATTAAAAGCAATACATTTTAAGCTGCTGAATTGGAGGATGATTGGATTGAAACATATTGTTGTTACGGGGGCAGCGGGATTCCTGGGATCGCATCTTGTCAAATCTCTAATTAGTAAAGGACATCGGGTAACCGGGTTGGATAATCTCTCCACCGGTATGATTTCCAATTTGCGAGAGGTGGCGAAAAGCCCCCTTTTTTCTTTTGCTGAAGTCGATGTTACGAACCGGGAGGCGCTCGATTTTCTGAATCAAGAACCCGTGGAGGAAATCTATCATCTTGCATCACCCGCTTCTCCCAAATTCTATCAAGCCAGTTCGATAGAGACAATCTGGGTCAATACGCAGGGGACCTATCATATGCTGGAGCTGGCTCGCAATAAAAAAGCTCGATTCCTATACTCCAGTACGAGTGAGGCCTATGGGGATCCTGAGGTCCATCCACAACCCGAGAGTTATCGCGGGCATGTGAATACATGGGGCCCCCGAGCTTGCTACGATGAGTCCAAGCGTTTGGGGGAAGTGCTGTGTTACGAATACTACACAAAATATCAGGTAGCTGTAAGAGTTGCCCGTATTTTTAACACGTATTCTGCAGGCCTACGCAACGATGATGGCAGAGTCATCTCGAATTTTGTTACTCAGGCACTTACAGGTCAGGATATTACAGTGTATGGTGATGGTTCGCAGACCCGGTCATTCTGCTACGTAGACGACAATATCGAAGGCCTTGAGAAATTGATGGCGTCGGAACAGGCAGAGGGGGAAATCGTTAACATAGGTAATCCATCTGAATACAGCGTGGTTGAAGTAGCCCACATGATCAAAAGGCTGACACAGTCGGAAAGTCAAATTGTATATATGCCTTTGCCTCAAGACGATCCGAAAGTCAGAAGACCGGTGATTGATAAAGCGAAGGAACTGCTGGATTGGGAACCAAAAATCAGCCTGGAAGAGGGGCTGGGACAAATGATTCAACATTATCGTTCCATGCTGCTTGGGGCAATCTGATCCCATGGCCAAAATAATGATCGCCCACAGTCTGTACCCGCCGGATATGATTGGAGGTGCGGAAGTTTCTACTCAGATCCTGGCCCAAACGATAAACCGTCAATATGAAGTACAGGTTATGACGGTTGGTGGACATAATGACAGCCAGGTCCGAACCGACATCGTAAACGGAATCAACGTGATTCGCCTTCCCTATAACAATCGGTATTGGATTGGAGAACATGGAAGAAATTCATCTGTTCTAAACAAGGTCGTGTGGCGGGTTCGAGATATTTTCAATTTCAGACAGTATCAGCATATTAAGAAGCATCTTACCGAACATAAACCTGATCTGGTGCATACGCATAACCTCGCTGGACTAAGTCTGGCCATGTGGAGAGCTGCTCACGAGTTGAATATCCCTGTAGTACACACCATTCATGATTTTGCTCTTATTGATCCAATAAAAATACCTGCATATTCCAAAATGTATAGATTGATCTCCAAAAGGTTCAGCCGCATGACTGCATCGGTTATTGGAGTTTCCAATCACATTCTGGGTACGCATACCTCGCTAGGACTATTTGAAAACTCCACGAAACATGTCATATACAACATTGTTGATAACAATCCATGTGCCGCGGAACGGTATAAAGAGAAAAAGGTGAATACAAGCGGACCGATGATCGTCGGATATTTTGGACAGCTCACGGATGTGAAGGGCGTGCATTATCTGATTCGTGCAGTCAAGGCGCTTGGTCCTGACATTGTCGAGAAACTGTATATCTTTGGTGACGGTCCATTGTTGGATTCATTGAAAGAGTGTGCGTTACCGGATCATCGTATTGAATTCAAGGGTAAGATCCCCAAAACGGATGTCATGAAATATATGGCAGCGGTAGATCTGGTCATTGTTCCCTCTACGTGGAATGAACCCTTTGGATTAGTCGTGATTGAAGCCTATCAAGTGGGTACACCGGTGTATGCCTCGCGGGTTGGAGGTATGGCCGAGATCCTGCTCAATACGGAGAAATATTCGTTTCAACCTAATAGCTCAGAAGATATAACCCGTTCTATTCTGGAATACTTTCATATGAGTGAAAGCGAGAAGGTGGCGTTAAAGGAGCAATGCCATCAATACAGCCTGACTTTTAATGAATCTTACCAGCTCCAAAAACATGCGGATGTTTACGATAGGCTTATCGAGTGTGGAGGTTAAGATGCAGACGATTTCCATGAATAGAGGCAAACCTGTATATATCACTTCGTATGTCGAATCAAAGGGATCAGCATATCAGGTTATGTTTTACGTTTTGCTGGTGTATCTGTCGTTTTACGGCCTGGTATCGGTCTATGTGGATAACATTGTGTTTCGCTCACTTAAGGACGTCGGAATGCTTTTGTTAGCTGTAGTTGGTATGAGCAGGCTGTATCGCGGTCAGCCTAATTTCATCGTTTTGTTTCTGTTCCTGTTTAGTTCGATATTATTCATAGGTTCTATGAATCTTCTTCTGGGCGGGAGCATCGTCTCGTGGGTGTACGGAGTGAAGGTTACTTTTTTGCCTATGTTAATGTTATTTGCCGGAATGTATATAGCTGAAAAAAAGGCGATCTATACATTTGCCAGAACCAATCTAATCATTCTTTTTCTGTTAATTACAGGCTGGCTGATCCAATATTCTCTAGGGATTGATAAGCTTATTTCGTTAGGTTTTGTTTATGGTGTAAACATCAAGCATTATCTGGAAGGAGTTCCTCGTCTGAATTCCATCACGGTGTCTCCGGATAGCTATGCATATGCTCTGTTGATAACAGGACTAATTGCTGAAAAAGTCCGAACAGCAGAAAAATATCGTTTATTTCAGATGTTTATCCGTTTGCTGGTTTTCAGCTTCCTGCTTTTATCCACGATCCGATCTGCTTTGGTCTTCTGGATCATCTATCAGATCGTGACATTTGTTCTCCGTGTTCGCAAATACAATCGTAATAATATGCTGCTGCTGTCCGGTGTGTTCCTACTGCTGCCGGGAGCAGTCGTGTTTGGATTTCGTTTAATGGAGAACTATAATCTGCTTTCCATCAATTCTATGTTAGTACGATTTCAGAGCTGGGGATCTTATTTGACATCTCCATTTACAATGAACGGCGTGATTGGGAACGGAATCGGCGCGGTAGGTGCAGCCAGCCGCCGAACCCATATGCTTGGTTTGGAATCTCGTGATTACCCGGTAGACAACCAGTACTTTTCATTCTATGAACAGATCGGTTGGATCGGTATTATTTATCTGGTTGTTTTGTTTGCATGGATGGCGGCATGCCTTCATAAACGAATGATAAGTCTTCCCGCAGCCGATGCCATGAGATTGCCTCAGATGGCCATTGCACTGTTAATGGGTGCGGCAGCAGCCAGTTTTACTACAAATGTACTGGAGCTGTTCCCAGGCAATGTATCCATATGGCTGGTTGTTGGCATGGCACTATATCAACAAAGGGATGTAGACGAAATACCAATACAAAGCAGGTGAGGGTATTCATGAAGGTTTTGCATATAGGAGAATACGTTGTTGGTGGCGTAGCAACCTATCTAAACGAACTAGCAGCGTATCAAAGTCAATTTTTCGATGTGTATCTAATGATGAGCGACTACAATTCAGCCTCTGATTTTGACTTGGACCCGGATCATATCCTGCGTTACGAGTATAGACGTCATCCCAAGTATTTCTTGTCGGCCATGAACTGCATTCGCAAAGCGATTCAACGTATTCAACCGGATATCATTCATATCCACAGCTCTTTTGCAGGGATGCTGGCAAGGAGCTTATTTTTTGTTTTCCCCCCAAAAGCCAGTGTATTTTATTGTTCCCACGGGTGGTCTTTTTTAATGGATACCAAACCTAGGCTGAAAAAGGCTTACTACATGATCGAGAAGATGTTGGAGTTCAAGACGGATTTTATTATTAATATTTCAAAATATGAATTGGAACAATCCGTACGTTTAGGCATGTCATCTACCAAATCCAGATTCGTATATAGTGGTTTGCGAGAGAGAAATTCAAGACCTCCATCAGAATCCAACACTTCAGTTCTCCTCGATCCTGTAAAAGGAGATAACGTAATCCGGCTTTTATTTGTTGGCCGATATGATCGTCAGAAGGGATTGGATGTGCTTCTGGATGTACTCGCCCAATATCCGGATCTTCAGGACCTGACCCAATTGTATGTGATCGGAGACAGTGTGCTTGAAAAAAACGAGTGGACATTTCCGGAGAATGTCGTACGTCTAGGGTGGGTGGACAACGCTTCGATTGACCTGTATTACCAGCAATGTGATGCCGTTATTATGCCATCTAGATGGGAAGGGCTTCCGCTGGTTGCACTCGAAGCAATGAAGAATCGTAAAGCGGTTATATCGAGCAGCCGTGCCTCCTTGCCGGAACTGGTATCGCATGAAGTTAATGGATACATTTTTGATCTCGATCAGCCCGAGGAATTGGTGCACATATTGAGACGACTGAATAAGAAGAAACTAACTGAAATGGGAGAAATCGGACGAAGTATATTTGTGGAAAAGTTCAGTGCGGATCGGATGAATGAAGAATTTGTCAGCTTGTATTATGAAGCTCGCAATGTGAATGTAACGCTTCAGCACGGCACACTTACCTCACGCTCTGAAAACTATAACAGGAATGGAGAGTCACCTAAACATGAATACGATATACATTAATGCTCGCTTTTTGACTCAGACCGTTACGGGAGTGCAGCGGTATGCCATCGAACTCATGAAAGAAATCGATAAACTCATTGATTGCGGAGAAGTTGACGGCACGAAGTATGAGTTCTGTTTGCTTTCTCCAACCAATGTACTCACTCATTTGGATTTAAAACATATTCGTCATCGGAGCGTCGGGAAACTCAAGGGGCATGCATGGGAACAGTTTGAACTTCCGTTCTATTCCAAGGGTGGACTGTTAATTAACCTGTGCAATACTGGTCCGGCGTTTAAACGTAATCAGGTGGTCACCATTCATGATGCATCTGTCTTCAGTTACCCTAACGCATTTTCGTTTGCTTTTCGCTCATGGTATCAGTTTTTGACTGTACGTTTGGGGAAAATCTCTAAACGGGTGATCACCGTATCCAACTTCTCCAAGGGAGAGTTGATTCAACATTGTAAAATTGCTGCACAAAAAGTTTCCGTTACGCATCTGGGCATTGATCATATTCATGAAAGGCAGGCGGCTCAAGGTACGCTTGAGAAATATGGCATTGAATCACCATACGTTTTGGCTGTAAGCACGATGAACCCCTATAAAAATTTCAAGCTGATATTCGAAATTTTACCTGAAGTAAAGGCTCAGAACCTGAATGTCGTCATTGTTGGCTCACAAAACAGCAAGGTCTTCAGCAGTCATATTCAGGATGAATCAGAGGCTGTTCAATGGGTGGGATATGTATCGGATGAGGAACTTAAGGCACTTTACGAAAATGCAGCAGGTTTCATATTCCCCTCATTGTATGAAGGTTTTGGATTACCCCCACTCGAAGCAATGGCATTAGGATGCCCGGTAATTGTCTCCTCCAGAGGGTCTATTCCTGAAGTTTGCGGAGAGGTCGGTTTATATTTTGATCCCCATCAGCCTCAAGAGGCAGCTTCGCGATTGGTGGAAATTTCATCTAATCCGGAACTGGTGCAGCAATTATCCGCCAAGGGTAAGGAACACTCTTCCTTCTTTTCCTGGAATAAATGTGCCAAAGATACGATTAACATCATTATGAATGCAGTATAACGGAGTATTTCAAGAAAAAAACGGCAAGTCTGAGGTGAGAACATGAGGGCATCTGTAGCCATTTGCACACATAACCGAGGCAGTGATACGATGCAGGCGATCGAAAGTCTGTTGAAAGGCGATACCGATGCTGCATCCTATGAAATTCTGGTCATTGATAACTGTTCCACGGATCATACCAAAGTATTATTTGAGTCTATGGATTTCCCTGCACATGTACGTTATGTATACGAGTCTCGATTGGGACTATCCTTCGCAAGGAATAGGGCAATTGAAGAAGCAGAAGGGGAAATTGTCATGTTTCTGGATGATGATGCCTTGGCTTCAACGTCATGGATTAGAGAAGTCGTGAAAATATTTGATATGGATGCTGCCATAGGATGTGTAGGGGGAAAGATTACTCCCATATGGGAAGGCGGAAAGCCGGATTGGATACCGGACGATTTTGTGAGTATGTACTCCATTTTGGACTTTTCGAACGAAATCGTAGAGATGAGTGATCCCCATATTCCATTTGGAGCGAACGTTTCTTTCAGAAAGAGTATATTTAAGGAAATTGAGCCATTCAGAACGGATTTGGGGCGAATAGGAAAAAATCTATTGTCTGGTGAAGAAACGGATCTCATCGGACGTGTTCGAGCAAAATATAAGATTTATTACAATCCATACGCAGCGGTTGAACACAAGATTTCAAAAAGCAGGCTTAATCGACGCTGGTTGCTGCGCAGAGTCTATTGGCAGGGAATCAGTGATGCAGCTTTACAGCAGAAAAATTCAAGCGGAATCTTCAAGCATCTGTTGGTTATCATTCTAGCATGCGTCTATATCATCGTTTCCATGACGAACGTCAAAAAAGTCACCAAGGGGTTAGCTAAAATCGTTTATCGGAATGGGAGTATCGTTGGGACTTTTCGTAAAAGTAAAGGAATGAATGTCTAATGAGCAGCGTCGCAGCTCCCTCAACTCGGCAGTTTGGTTTGCTCCATACGATTCTTATGACGAGTTTCGCTAATATTTTGATTATGGCCGTAACGACGCTTACCTCCATTCTGACAGCTCGCATGTTTGGGGCAGAGGGAAGAGGTGAACTGGCGGCGGTTTTGTTCTGGCCATCTTTTCTGTCGGGGCTCGCAGCTTTGGGGCTGCCGACTTCATTGATCTTTAATGTAAAAAGAAATCAGCATCAGCTGTCGACGTATATCGGTATGAGTTTTGCGATCCAGGTACCCATTAGTGTAATTGTAGGATGTATTAGCTGGTATGGGGTATCCTTTTGGCTGGGCGGGTATTCGGAATCGATTATAGTTCTGGCTCAGTGGTATACAGTGCTCATGGTTCCTCTGCTGCTGCTTATGGGTGTTCTTGCGGCATCTGCACAGGGAACTGAACGATTCATTATTTATAATCTTTCACGTCTGCTTGTACCTTGCTTTAACTTGATTGGTCTGCTTATATTGTGGATTTCCGGTACATTGACAGTCGAACGTGCTGTAGTGACAAGTCTGATTTCGACACTAATCGTATTAGGCATGTACATGTACATGATGCGAACTCATATTTTTGAGTCGGTTGGTACGCTGTTCCGCCAATTCAAAGCCGGTATGGAGCTCTTCAACTACGGTGTTCGCGTATATGGCGTTGAGCTTCTCGGAACGCTTTATACGCAGTTTGACAAGATTATTATCATCACACTGCTTACTCCGCGTGATTTCGGTTTGTATTCAGTGGTTTTTGCGCTGTCCAGAATGTTCGATGTTGTTCAAAATGCGATCGCAAACGTCATTTTCCCAAAAGTCGCTGGCAAGGATAAAGACCAGGTTTTGTCGTTAGTGGGCAGAGCTTTTCGGATCAGTATTTTTCTAATGACTCTAATTGTTGTACCAAGCATGTTTATCGGGCGTTATTTTATCGGTCTTTTCTATGGCGAAGAATTTTTGCAAGCAAGTACAGTATTTTATTTACTTTCGTTTGAATGCATCATTGGTGGAGGTTCATGGATTCTCGCTTCGGCGTTCAATGCGCTTGGGCGGCCAGGTGTTATTCTGTTAAGGCAGATATGTGCGCTGGCTGTGACAGTTACGTTATTTTTTATACTTACACCAACATTCGGTCTTAATGGGATCGGCGTGGCATTGTTAGCGGGGGCGATGGTCCGGATTTTGATGTCTTTGATCTCGATTTCCCTCCTATTCAAACTTCCTATGCGCCGCATGCTCTACAACAAAGAAGATATCGTATTTCTGAGAAGAAAATTCAGAGAGAAAAATCCATTCAAAGGAGCCGGGAAAGATGCCGAACGTGCAGCAGATTCATCCCATGAGTGAATTGAAACAGCGTCTTGAACAGATCTTGGAGGTCATTCCTCCGCGTTCAAAAGTTTATTATATCGATTATCCCGTTCATAGTAATTGCGGCGACCTTTTGATCATGAAAGGAACAGAGGCCTTTTTCAAGGATAATCAAATTCAAGTGATCCAGCGGTTCAGCGTGTATGATTTTGACGAGCGAATGGACATTCCTCGTGATCATATCCTTGTTTTGCACGGAGGAGGAAACTTCGGTGATTTGTACGTAATGCATCAGAACTTGCGGGAAAAAATAGTGGAAAATTATCCGCATCATCGGATCGTACTGCTGCCGCAGACTGTCTATTACCAAAGTGAAGAAGCTTTGCGACAGACCGTCTCTATTTTTAATAAACATAAAGATCTTCATCTATACCTTAGAGATGAGAAATCATTTCAGCTTATATCCGATCATTTCCCGAATTGTAAGGCGAGATTAATGCCTGATATGGCACACCAACTGTGGCCTATTCCGTTCAAGGGATCACCAAGTAAGGAGAGGTTAAACTTTCTACGAATGGATATTGAAGCAGGCGATGAACAAGCTGCTGTCGCTTCCCAGATGCAGGACAATACGCTGGATTGGCATACACTGTATAACAGGTACGAGAGAAAACTGGTGCAGTGGGCAGGAGGCGGGCTTCGTAGAATGAAAGGAAGCAAACTGCTTCAGTTAGGATGGAGGCTGTACAGCGATTATTTGGTCAATAAGGCAATTCGTCGTTTTGCCAAATACGAAACCATTTATACCTCCCGATTGCACGGACATATTCTGTCCTGTTTGATGGCCAAACCCAATGTGCTTATTGACAACTCCTATGGTAAAAATTCCGGTTACTATCATCTCTGGACGCATAAAGTTAACACGGCAAATCTGGCTGAAACCATATCTGGAAGCATATCTGTGAAGCCGAATTACAGAGAGAAACAAACAATAACAGTCTAAAGCCGAATACACGAATTGGAGTGGTTGCTTTGAGAATTGTACTTCTATCCGGCGGATCGGGCAAAAGGTTATGGCCGTTGTCCAACGACACAAGGTCCAAGCAATTTTTGAAAGTACTTGAAGGTGAAGATGGACAGACGGAATCGATGGTACAGCGCGTATGGAGGCAGCTGGAACGTACAGGGCTTGGTGGGCAGGCAGTGATTGCAACGAGCAAACCTCAGGTGGAAATTTTGAGAAGCCAGCTGGGTTATGACGTAGATCTGGTTGTGGAGCCTGAACGCAGGGACACCTTTCCTGCCATTGCTTTGGCAGCCGTATATCTATACTCCGTGCAGGGAGCCGGCTTAAATGAAACGGTCGTGATGCTTCCCGTTGATCCCTACGTGGACGAATCCTTTTTTTATAAAGTTACAGAGCTGGAGAGCGTGCTGCACGAGTCCGGTGCAGAACTGGCCTTAATTGGAGTAAAACCGACGTATCCTTCCGAGAAGTATGGATATATCATTCCAGAGCAGCTTGAAACCAAGCAATCCGAGCGTTACACCAAAGTATCCCGTTTTCATGAGAAACCCCGTGAAGCTGAAGCGGCAGAGATGATTGAACAATCTGCCCTTTGGAATTGCGGGGTTTTTGCATTCAAGCTGAATTATCTAATCAATCTGCTGATTTCACTGGAGCTGCCCATTCAATATGAAGAAATGCTGAAGCAGTACGGCAGATTGCAGAAAATCAGCTTTGATTACCAGGTGGTGGAGAAGGCTCGTCATATTGTCGTCACACCGTATGAAGGATATTGGAAAGACCTGGGCACATGGAACACACTGACGGACGAGATGAGCACCCATATTGTAGGCAAAGGTGTCATGACGAACAGTACCGTCAATACACATCTGATCAATGAATTAAACATTCCGGTATGTGTGCTGGGCGTATCCAATCTTATCGTCGCGGCAAGTCCTGACGGGATTCTCGTTAGTGAGAAAGAGGCAAGTCCGCAGATTAAAGAGGTGCTGAAGGATAGCGCTGAGCGACCTATGTATGAGGAACGCCGCTGGGGCTGTTACAAGGTTCTGGATTATACACGCAATGTCAAAGGAGAAGAGGTACTAACCAAGCGCATTATCATCGAGCCAAATAAAAACTTTTCTTATCAGTACCATCTCGAGCGAAATGAAGTTTGGACCGTTGTCTCGGGTCGAGGTGAGTTCATTCTGGATGGTGAGCTGAGGCCACTTCATCAGGGGGATGTCGTTGTGATTCCTGCAGGCGGGAAACACAGTGTAAAGGCAGTGACAGAACTCGAAATTATCGAGGTGCAGATGGGCCGAGAACTGGTAGAAGAGGATATCGTGCGCGTTGAGATGGAGTGGCAGGATATTTTACAAAATTGCGTGAATTGGAGGAAAACAAGATGAATATTGCGGTGATTGGAACGGGATACGTAGGTCTTGTATCGGGGGTATGCTTTTCGGAGATCGGCAATCAGGTCATCTGTGTAGACAACAATGAGGACAAAGTAGAGATGCTGAACAAGGGCGTCGTGCCCATCTACGAACCTGGTCTTCAAGAGTTGATGACCTCCAATATGCAGGCAGGCAAATTATCCTTCACTTCCAAGATCGGTGAGGCAGTACACCAGGCGGACATTGTATTTATTGCGGTAGGCACTCCATCTCTTCCTAATGGCGAGGCCAACCTGAGTTATGTAGAGCAGGCAGCGTACGAAATCGGGACCCACATCGAAAGCTACAAAATAATCGTGACCAAAAGCACCGTCCCTGTAGGTACCAATGACCGTATTCGTGATCTCATTCGCAGCATATCTTCTCAGCCCTTCGACATGGCCTCGGTTCCCGAGTTTCTGCGTGAAGGATCGGCGATCAAGGATACGCTGAACCCCGACCGGATTGTAATCGGAACCAGCAGTAATCGGGCCATTCAAACGTTGAAGAAGCTTCATCGCCCATTGACCAACAATCTGGTCATCACAGACATCCGCTCGGCCGAAATGATTAAATATGCCTCCAACGCATTTCTGGCAACCAAAATCTCATTTATTAATGAGATTTCGAATATTTGCGAGAAAGTCGGAGCTGATGTTACACGCGTTGCAGAAGGCATGGGGTATGACAAGCGCATTGGGGCTTCCTTTTTGAAGGCGGGTATCGGTTATGGAGGATCTTGTTTTCCCAAAGATACGCAGGCGCTGATCCAGATTGCAGGCATGGTCGATTATGATTTCAGGCTGTTGAAATCCGTCGTGCAGGTGAATCAGGATCAGCGTATGCAGGTCATTTACAAGCTGGAGGAAGCGATCGGGTCACTGGCTGGTAAAACGATTGCGGTCTGGGGGCTTGCGTTCAAACCGGATACGGACGATGTTCGTGACGCTCCGGCCATTGATATTATTCAATACTTAATAGATGCTGGAGCTGCAGTCAAAGCGTATGATCCGATTGCAGCAGATAACTTCCGTAAAGAGATCGACATAACCTCCATCTCGTGGGGGAATAATCCGCTCCAAGCTGCCGAGGGTGCAGATGCAATCTGTGTGCTGACGGAATGGAAAGAGTTTGCCCAGGTAGATCTGAATGCATTAGCTAAAATGATGAAGGTGCCGGTTATGATTGATGGCCGCAATGTTTACAGTGCAGAACAGATTCAGGCATCTGCCATCCAATATTACTCGGTGGGACGTCCAAGTCTGACCAAGCTGGAAGGGAAAGCAGCAGCGATCATTTGACGGGCTGATGAATATTAAGAATATGAGTGAGGAAGATCCCCATGAAAAAGTGGATGAAATGGACAGCATGGCTGGTTTCGCTGTTTGTTATCGTTGTATTCGGTTACGCCATCTATCTCTATCAATCGGTCAAATCAACCGCAGATCAGATATATGAGCCGCGCAATCCGGTGCAGCCTGTTGCGGTAACTGATGAGAGAGGCGGACTTCAGGTGGATATCAACCGCAAAGAGCCTTTCAATGCACTAATCCTAGGGGTGGATGAGCGCCCGAATGACAGAGGCCGTTCGGATACAATGATTGTTCTAAGTGTAAATCCGGGGAAAAAGAAAGTGCTTATGTTTAATATTCCGCGGGATACGCGAACGGAAATAGTGGGGCGCAGCACCGAAGACAAGATCAATCATGCGTACGCCTTTGGAGGCGTGGATATGTCTCTGGCTACCGTGGAGCAATTTTTGGGCACGCCCATTCACTATTACATGAAAGTAGATATGGAGGGCTTCTCCAAAATTATTGATCTGTTAGGTGGAGTAGATGTGAATAACCCTTTTGCCTTTGATTATGAAGGGAGACGGTATGAGCAGGGCAGTATCCACCTGGATGGTGCTGCGAGCACTCGGGTTCTCCAGAATGCGTTACGATGATCCGAAGGGAGACTTGGGCCGTAATGATCGTCAGCGGGAGGTGCTGAAACAGTTGCTGAAGAATACGATGCAGTTCTCCAGTGTGCTTCATCTTCAGAATATGCTTGATGAACTGGGAACACATGTCAGGACTGATCTAACATTTGATGAGATGAAAGAGCTGCTTCTGGACTATCCAGGTGATCTAGAAGAGATTGATACGGTAGAAATCAAGGGTAAGGGTGAGAAAATCAACGGAATTTATTATTTTATCGTCAATCAGCAGGAAAAGGATCGCATTCATGGAATACTGAAGCAGCATCTGGAGCCGTAAAGATAGTCTGCAGTACAGCAAGGAAAGTGGTGAAAACATTGCTCAAGACGGAGGGACGGAAAGCAAGTAAAATACGAAAACAGCAGCGAAAGCCTCGAGCATACACCTATATTTTTTGGCTGATGCTGGCTGGATGCTGGATTGCTGTCATCTGGTCGTTATCCGGTCAATCCTATCAGCAGCAGGACATTCAGCCGTGGCTTCATCGATTAACCCAACAGGTGCACATCGGGGTTACACTACCCGATGTGCACCTGTTTTATAATGGTCATGAGTATTCGCTGCAGCAGAGACCTTACGCGTTTATCGAGTTTGTATTTCGTAAAACTGCACATTTGTTTGTGTATGCTGTACTCGCCGTGCTGGTTTATGGAGGATTGCGATACAAGAGAGTACGTGTAATGACCTGTATTATTACGGCCCTGGTCATTGTAGTGATCATTGCCTCCACCGACGAATATATCCAACAGTTCAGTCCTAATCGGACAAGTTCAATCTGGGATGTCGGTGTGGATTTGATCGGCGGGTGCTGCGGGATCGCGATTTATACCGGGATCAGAGCTTTATTTACCAAAAAATAAAATGGATTTCCCAGGAAATGCAGTTTCCTGTCCCATTGAACTTCTACTTGTCTGCCAACCATCATAATTATGGGATAGCAGGACAAGGGGGCTGGATTATGCTGCGAAGAAGAAATCGGAATACAATGCTCAAAAGGATTGTTTTTATATTGTTCGTGCTGCTTTTACTGTGGCTCATCGGCAGGAGCTTACCCGCACTGTTCCGTGCAGATGCCCCTGATGAGGCTGCAGCAGCAGCGGAAGAGTTCTATAAATACGAGCAATCAGGTGACTTCGGGAGCTCCTGGGAGCTGTTTCATCCATTAATGAAAGAACGATTCCCGAAGAGTGCCTATGTCCAGAACAGGGCGCATATTTTCATGCAGCATTTTGGTGTGCAGACCTTTAAATTACAGATGGAATCGCCGGAGCGGGAGTTCGATGTGCAGATCATTCAAGGCGTGAAACCTTTTCCGGAAGCTTACAAAATAAAAGTTACACAGACGTATTCCGGAACCTTTGGGGAATTTGATCTAGTGCAGATGTGTTATCTGGTACAGGATGGTAAGGAATGGACGCTGCTGTGGTATTATCCTGATGAGAGGAATACCAACACTGAAAATAAGTCGTGAGCGATTCTGCTGCATAACAGCAGTGAATGAATCGACTGTTACATATTATGTTATGTATTTGAAGGTTGACCGGACCGATTTGTATCATTAGTCCCTAATCAAGCGCTGTAAATGCGAGACTTTTGTCGCGTTTATAGCGCTTTTTTTAGTTTCGGCCCTGTTTTTATGCTTAAAAAGCTTGACAATAGTCCCGGTGTCAAGTAAATTACGAATTAGGATACAAAATGTATCAATTTTCAGCGTCTAACGACAAATAACAGGGGACCAGAGGCTCCCTGTGAGGGGAAGGTATTCCATTGAATGAAACGGGCCGCTTTTACTGTGTCAGTTGTGGGATGATTGTGTCGGTCGCCAGAGACGAAGCCTTGAAGGATGAGGGCTGCGGAGGCAATCACGTGTTTCGTACCGGATTTTATCGGAGTGAAATGCCGCTTGGATACTGTGAAGCGTGTGTAGTTGAGTCAAAACGAGAAGGGAAATCCCAGTTTGCAGGACAATATACTAAAGATTATGATACACTATGCTCATATGAGAAACGGGCATAACATAAGCCCGTCCATGAAGGAGAGGATTGAATGCAGCAGGAGCCGGTTGTCCGACTTCAGGGTGTCAGTAAAATCATTTCCTCCCGATCATTGGTCAGCGACCTGACCCTGGATATTTCTCCGGGGCAGGTTTTTGGTTTTTTAGGACCGAATGGCGCGGGGAAAACAACGACTATTCGTATGATGGTCGGTTTGATGTCCATTAGTAAAGGAGATATTTTGATCTCTGGACACAGTGTGAAGAATGAGTTTGAAAAGGCCATATCCCAGGTAGGCGCAATAGTAGAAAATCCGGAAATGTACAAGTTTCTGACCGGATACCAGAATCTGGTGCACTTTGCCCGCATGTCGCCGGGTGTTACCAAGGAGCGCATTACAGAAACCATTGAGCGTGTAGGCTTGACAGCCCGCATTCACGACAAGGTCAAAACCTATTCCTTGGGTATGCGCCAGCGTCTTGGTGTCGCACAGGCTATACTACATAGACCTAAGCTGCTTGTTCTGGATGAGCCAACCAATGGTCTGGACCCTCAGGGGATTAGGGAGCTGAGAGATTATCTGCGGCTTCTCACGCATGAAGAAGGGATCACCGTCTTTGTATCGAGCCATCTGTTGTCCGAGATGGAATTGATGTGTGACACCGTGGCTATTATTCAGAACGGCAAACTGATCGATGTTCGAAATCTGCGGGATGAGCAGAGTTCAGATGCTTTAACTGAAGTTGCCTTTGAAGTGAATGAGGCTGAGCGTGCTGTCCAACTTTTGGAGGGAGAGGCCGTTATTCAGGGTAACGTTATCGTCATGTCTCTCTCACGGGAACAGATTCCGGAGGTGAATGCCAGACTGGTACGTGAAGGCGTGCAGGTTTACGGCATTCGCAGTGTGACTCGTACGTTGGAAGATCAATTCTTGCAAGTGACTGGAGGTGGCGGTATTGGGTAGTTTCGGCAATCTGCTGCTGAATGAAAATATGAAAGTGTTCCGTCGTGTGCGCACCTGGGTTATGTTAGCTATTCTTGCTCTTATATCGCTTCTAATGCCTGTGTTAATGAAGCAGGGGATGGGAACAAGCGATGTGCTGTATTGGCAGCCAGCAGCTACAACGGTTCAAATTGCATTTTTCCTGAATACGATTTTCTGTGTCGTCGTTGCAGCGGAATCGGTAGCGGGTGAATTCACATGGGGCACCATTAAACTGTTACTCATCCGTCCGTGGTCACGCAGCAAAATTCTGGCTTCCAAATATCTGACGGTAGTGGGCTTTAGTATACTAAGTACACTACTCGTCATTGGTATGGCCATGCTCAGTTCTTATATTCTGTTCTCCCATGATGTTTCGGTAGAGAGTGGTGTAATGGCAGGCGATGCGTTTACGAGATGGAGCTATCTGTATATCGACCTTTTCATTACACTCGCGATTGCTTTTATGGTATCTTCTGTATTTCGTTCGGGTGCGCTTGCAATCGGTTTGTCCTTGTTTATCATGTTCACGCAAAATATATTTTCACTGATTTTTAATCCGGATCGATATGAATGGGCTAAATATGTTCTGTTCAACAATATGGATCTGAGCAAATATATGAACCCTTCGTCGGGCATGGGATTATTAAACGGCCCAAGTGAAGGGATGACTCTCGGGTTCTCTTTAGCGGTTCTCGGTGTATATTATGTCATCTTTATGGTGATTTCCTGGGTTGTATTTAACAAAAGAGATGTGGCAGGTTAATTCCTGCCTCTTTTTTGTGTTCATATGAGGCATAGCTGTCTATTTAGGGTACATACTGGTATTGTAATATTAGAATTAATTGTAATGTTAGAATCATATTATCGTCGCAGTCACTTTGGCATGGCAGCGCATGGGGGGATCACGTTTCTTGATTAACAACAAATTTTACCGCATATGCACGGCAATTATTTTACTATTGCTAATCGTGTATTTGGGGGATAAAGTCAACTTTATTTTCCGCCCTCTCACTTCGCTGGTTCATATCATTATTATCCCGCTGCTGATCGCAGGATTTTTCTATTATTTGCTGCGTCCGCTCGTGGACTTCATGGAGCGACACAAAATCAAAAGGGCGCTGGCTGTTCTCATTATTTATGTCGCTGTTGGACTCCTTATCGCAGGATTCAGTGTTGTCGTATGGCCTTCGCTGCGGGAGCAGTTATGGAATTTTATTGAAAACACACCTGCGCTTATTTCTTCCCTTATAGAGCAGATTAAAGCACTGGAAAATAATCGTTTTCTCGCCCGGTACCTGCCTGAGGATTCGGATTTATTCACTCGTTTATCCCAGTATCTAAGCCAGGGGATTACGCAGGTGACCGATTATGTTTCCGGTTTGTTTTCCGTCGTGTCCAACCTGGTCATTATTTTGGCCACCTTCCCGATTATGCTCTATTACATGCTCAAGGAAGGGAGTAAGTTTGGTACCAACCTGACACTGCTGCTGCCAAGGCATTATCGGAAAGACGGAGAAGAGACCGTACATGAAATTGATGAGGCCTTGAGCAATTATATTGTAGGCCGGGTTATCGTTAATGTGGCACTGGGTATTCTGATGTTTATCGGTTTTATCTTAATCGGCCTGCCTTATGCGCTGTTATTAACAGTGGTGTCCATCATCCTGAACTTTATCCCTTATGTGGGGGCCCTGCTGGCTGCCATTCCCGTTGTAATCGTTGCTTTTATCGACTCACCTTCCATGGCGCTCTGGTCCTTAATTATTATCGTAGTTGCCCAGCAGATCCAGGATAATCTGATCTCGCCGTATGTGTATGGCAAGCAGCTTGATATTCATCCGCTGACCACGGTCATCCTGCTGCTCGTCGGAGCGGACCTCGGCGGCATTCTCGGGATGATAATTATTATCCCGCTGTATATGATTCTCAAAATTATATTCCGTAAAATTCAGAACCGGATTGTTGAGGATAAAGCAGAGGTGAAATGAGAGAGTGTTGAATTCATGTGAAGCAGTACAGGATCGTGGTACGAGGGGAGCGAACAGTGCCAAATGCTTCATGTGGTGGAATAGAAAAGGTCTGTCCTTCGTCAATGATAACGATGAGACAGACCTTTTAAAATTATGCTTGTGCTTCTTTTTCGTCTTGATTAGTGTACCCTGACATATCCAGCGGTTCTTTCGGAACGATGGCGACTTTGTAGAAGCGATTTTTATCTTTTTCCAGCAGAACGAAGGTCATGTTCTCATATTCATACTCTTCCTGTTCATCCATCTCCGGACGATGGCTGTAGAGCCATCCGCCGATGGTGTCCCACTCATCTGCATCCAGGGAAGACATGAACATATCGTTGACCTTCGATAGTGAAACTTTGCCGTCGAAAATGACATAGTGCTCATTCACAATCTGAATCTCTTCCTCTTCATCTGCATCGAACTCGTCGCGGATCTCGCCGACGATCTGCTCCAGCACATCCTCGATCGTTACAATACCGGAAGTGCCTCCGTACTCATCAACCAGCACAGCGATGTGTACGCCGTCCTTCTGCATTTTCTTGAGCAGATCCTTGACGGGAGTTGTCTCATGCACAGCGGACACAGGCTGAATCAGCGAAGACAGGTCCACAGGTTCATGATTACCGTACAGTTCAAGGAAGAATTGTTTCGTATTAATGATTCCGATAATATCGTCCTTGCTCTCATTAACGACCGGGAAACGGGTGTACTGTTCTTCTCGAATGATCTCCAGATTTTCCTCGTTCGTTTTATTTAGATAAAGGCAGACCATGTCGGTCCGTGGAACCATGATTTCTTTGGCCAGCATCTCGTCAAAAGCAAAAATTCGGCTCACGTAGCCAAATTCAGCCTGGTTGATTTTACCACTCTCGAAGCTTTCATTAATGATGATCTGCAGCTCCTCTTCAGAGTGTGCCTCTTCATGTTCAGAAGCTGGCTTGATGCCAAACAATTTAACCAATTGGTTCGCAGAGCCGTTTAACAGCCAGATAAAAGGATACATCACTCGGTTAAACAAGATGATAGGACCGGACGTCAGCAGTGCTACGGTCTCGGCTTTGCGGATCGCAATGGTTTTGGGCGCAAGCTCGCCTACAACCACGTGCAGATAAGTAATCGCTACAAAAGCAATAACAAATGACAAGAAGGAAGCAAGTGCATCCGGGATGCTCATGCTTTCGAACACAGGGTGGAGGATCTTCTCAACCGTGGGTTCACCAAGCCAGCCCAGTCCGAGAGACGTGATGGTTATTCCGAGCTGACATGCAGACAGATACCCATCCAGATTGGCAACGGTCTGCTTGACCGCAAGTGCACGTTTGTTCCCTTCAGCAATCATTTGATCGATTCGGCTCGGACGAACCCGTACCAGAGCGAACTCCACTGCCACAAAAAATGCTGATAATCCTATCAAAAATGCAACCATAACCAAATTTATCGCATACCTCTCACTGTCCATTCACTACTCTTCTCCTTCTAAGTAATAAGTTTTAACGAGTATTATATCTAATTTTACGTAAGAAGACCACCTTCTCCTGCAGAAAAGAGGAAGAGTCTGGAAGGCAGGTTGGTCAAAACAGTACAGCATAAGGGGATTTTTCTGCAGCTTCAGCTGTTATGTCATAAGATACAGAGTCATTATGGACAAGCCTGGAGAGAAAAATCTCTTACCCAAATTTTACGAGAAGCTGGCTATGTAAAGTTTTATCTAAGTTATCGTTACGAACCGGGTCGACATTGGGTATCTATGATTAGCTGGGAGCAATACCGTCAAAGCTGGTTAAAATGACGGACAAATAGACAAGCTTGAAAACAGGAGAACGGAACAATAGAAAAGTAAGGGGTTAAGGGGGAGGCCGCATGTTCTGGCTGGTTATTATTTTACTTATTTTTATTTTTCAGGCTGCTACAATTCTTATACTGGAATTCCGCAACCCGGCCAAAGCGGTGGCTTGGCTGTTCATCTTATTTTGTGTGCCTCTGATTGGTTTTGTGGTGTATTATTTTGTGGCTCAAGACTACAGTAAACGTAAAAAGCTGCGAAAGGGCGGATCGCGAATTTTCCGGGAAATGCGTGAAACTATATGGAAGCAGGCCCACATCGTCCATGAGATTGCTCAAATGCCAGGAGATAAATACAATCACCAGCATCGTCTGTTTAACCTTATATCTCATCTGTCCGAGAGTCCGATTACGGGATGTAATCGGAGCAAGGTGCTGACGAATGGAGAAGAGGCTTTCGCGGCGATGCTTAGAGAGATGGAGAAGGCCGAGCATCATCTGCATGTGGAGTTTTATATTTTCAGGGATGATGTAATCGGAACTCGCTTTCAGCAGGTGATGATCCGTAAAGCGCAGGAGGGAGTGAAGGTCCGGTTCATCTGCGATGGACTAGGCAGTCATCACCTGAGCTGGAATTATATTCGCAAAATGCAGGATGCAGGTGTCGAGTTTCATTTTTTTCTGCCGCCGCTTATTGCCACAATTGATCGCAGGGTCAACTATCGCAACCATCGTAAAATTGTAGTTGTCGATGGCAAGGTTGGCTTTGTCGGTGGCATTAACGTCGGTGATGATTACCTGGGTCTATACCCGGAGGTTGGCTTTTGGCGGGATACTCATGTGCAGATTGAAGGGGATGCGGTTTATTTTCTCCAAAGCACGTTTCTGAATGACTGGAAACTCGCTTCGGGAAAACGAATTATGGAGCCTCAGCTTGCGGAATTATTTCCACCGCATATTTGCAGTGGAGGGGAACGCATTCAGATTTTGGGGAGTGGGCCTGATCAGGATTGGGATGCCATACAGGAAATGTGTTTTGGCGCGATTTCCGTTGCGTGTGAACGCATATATATAACAACGCCGTACTTTATTCCTGATCCTGCCCTTTACGAGGCTCTTAAGACCGCAGCAGTCAGTGGTGTGGATGTAAGGATTATCATTCCTTATCAATCCGATTCCCGGCTGGTGCATTTGGCATCCCTCTCTTATGTAGAAGAGCTGCTTCGCGCTGGTGTGAAGTTTTATCAATACCGCAAAGGTTTTGTTCATGCGAAAGTGATGATTGTAGATGAGCTGCTGGCTACGGTAGGCACAGCCAATATGGATATGCGCAGTTTTTTCTGCAACTTTGAATTAACGGCTGTATTGTTTGAGGACGCTGCAATTCATCGTCTACTGCATGATTTTGAACGGGATCTGGAGGAGTGCAGCCAGATCGAACCCCTCGTATTCCAACATCGCTCACGCCTGCAAAAAGGGGCTGAAATGCTTTCTCGGATGCTTTCTCCGCTTCTATAGCCGATTTAAGGCAGATTTCTGAAGATAAATTCACTTTTTGCGAATTTATCTTCTTTTTGCTAAGTATTTTGCTCCAATTTGATCTTTTATGATATAATAGTTATATAAATCATGTCGTGGCGAAGGAGGGAGTCTGGGGAAACAGGCTCCCTTTTGCTCTCTTTTGGAAGTGTGATCCGGCAAGCAGTATATCTTGAATCTATTTTATATCGCCTTTAGATGCCCGTTTGATGTTGGGTTAAAGTACATGCAGAATAAAGCTTGGCTCGTTTTTTCTACATGCATCTTCCCCGTGGAGTTATTTAATGGATATATAAAATGGATTCACATTCTGATTTAACTTAACGGGGGGGATACCATGTCCAATGTAACGGTGAAAGAACTAACGGCCAAACAAGCTGACCGCGGCGTCAAAAGCTCGGTGTTTACGCTGAAGTTACTGCAGCGTATTGTAATGATCCTGATCGGTGCCGCGCTGATGGCTGTATCACTTGAAGTGTTCCTGGTGCCGAATGGCGTCATCGACGGCGGGATCACGGGGATTTCAATTATGGTTTCGGAGCTCACGCATCTGCCGCTGGGGATATTCCTGACTTTGCTCAATTTGCCTTTTCTGATCCTTGGATACAAGCAGATCGGTAAGACCTTTGCATTATCAACGCTGCTGGGCATTGTTGTGATGTCCATTGGTACATCTCTACTGCACAAAGTTCCGGCGCTTACACCAGGCGAACCGCTGCTCGGTGCTGTATTCGGCGGCTTAATTCTGGGTGTGGGGGTAGGTCTGGTCATTCGTTCCGGTGGTTCACTGGACGGTACAGAGATTGTTGCCATTCTGTTTAGTGAGAAGTCTCCGCTGTCAGTAGGGCAGATTGTTTTGATCATTAACGTATTTATCTTTGCGGGTGCAGGTTTCGTATTCGGCTGGCCGAATGCCCTTTATTCGATGATTGCTTATTACATCGCTATGAAGATGATTGATATCGTGAACGAGGGGCTTGATCAGTCCAAGTCGGTCTGGATCATCAGTGAGAAGTATCGCGATATCGGTTCCGCTTTGACAGATCGTCTCGGTCGTGGTGTAACGTATCTGGACGGAGAAGGCGGATTCAGCGGAGATGAGAAAAAAATTATTTTTGTTGTGATTACCCGTCTGGAAGAAGCGAAGCTGAAGTCTATTGTAGAGGATTGGGACCCGCAGGCATTCGTAGCAATCGGTAACATTCACGATGTTAAGGGTGGACGTTTCAAGAAAAAAGGTATCCACTAGCCGCTTCTATTTCGGAGCATGCTGCAGGATGAGATAATGAAGGAAACATCCTGCACGAATTGTGCAGAAAAAATAGCCGATTCCCTGGTTCACAGGGGATCGGCTATTTTTTCTGCAAATGTTTCAGAATCAGCTCGATTGGCTGCGGAGGAACCGCTGCAATCAGATCGCCGACGTCATTCAACCGTTCGATAATATTCATCAGGTGATAATCCTGAATGGAGACATTTCGGCGGACCTCATCCCAAGTCAGGGGGGTGGAGACAGTGCCGCCTGGTTTGGCGCGAGGCGTATAGGGAGAGGCCAGCGTTTTGCCGCCATAATGCTGGAGATAATCAAAGTAAATTCGATCACCCCTATCTTTTTTCAGCCGCTCCAGTGTAAACAGTTCAGGATGTTTTTGCGTGACATATTTGCCTACAAAATGACCGATATCCCGCAGTTCATCAAATGTCACACCACGGGTAACCGGCACAATGATCTGCACACCCGTGGCCCCGGACGTTTTGGGAACCGATTGCAATCCAAGAGAGGATAACGTTTCGCCTACAATCAAGGCAGCCTGCATAATCCGCGGCTCATGTTCCATTGAAGGATCGAGATCGATCATCCATTCACATGGAAGTGTGCTGTTAATGGCATGCAGCGAAGGGTGAAACTCAAGTGCCGCAAGATTGCCAAGCCAGAGCAGCTCCGGCAGTCCGTTCATAACAACGTAACGGATGCCCTCGTGATCGTGTGTATGAACAAAATCAGGCACAGGTTCGGGCGCATTTTTCTGATAAAAGAACGTTCCGCCTGCACCATGAGGGTAACGAATCGTTGTCAGAAGTCGATTACGGGTGTAGGTCAGCAGGTAAGGCGCAAGTGCGGCCAGCTTTTGCAAATAAATGGCTTTGGTTATGCCTGCTTCAGGCCATAAGGGCTTGTCTGGATTGGTGACGGTGAGTTCCACACCTTCGATTGTGATGGAACCTTTGATTTTATGCGGCATAGGGCAGAGCACCTCCTGTGTATGTAACTCTTGGTTAAACGTATGAAAGGAGTGAAATGGTTTATCCGCGAGATAGACTTTTACTGTTCAAGTTGGCTTATCGGACAATCTTCAGGTTTCACATCAGCGAAAGTCTGGATGCTGGGGTGACGCAGTGTCTGATGGTGAGTCAGTTCCATATACTGCACTTTAAGGCCGATGCGTGGTGTTACCCATGTGGTCTCCGCGCTGCGTTCAGGAATGTTATGGAATGGCCTTTCATTTACAATAAGCGGCTCAACTTGTGCAGTGAGTTCACGCCAGCGATTGATGTTTAATTTCCCTGTCCCGACATGACCGATATAAATAAAATGAGGTCCGTCATATACGCCGATCGCAACAGCATTGACGATACCGCTTCGATAGGTAACTCCCCCAATCATGCCATAGAGGTCATGCATGATTTTGACCTTCTGCCAGCGCGCATCTTTACCTCCGATCCCGTAGGTACTGGAAAGATCTTTACAGACGATGCCTTCCATCTGGTGCTGTCTCATCACCGTAAGCAGAGCGGATGCATCTCGTGAGTTGGTCACTTCCTGTACATGATCGCTGGTTTGCAGCACCTTGTGCAGCAGCTGCTGGCGAACTTCGAGCGCTTGGTCAGTGATCCATTTCCCCTCATAAAAAAGAATATCAAATACCATATAAGTAACCGGTATCTGCTGAACGGCATGGGCGATACCACCCGGTTTGCTCATCCGGTCCCGGCGCAGTACATGGTAAAAGGAGGGGCGTCCCGTGTCCGGGTCCAGCGCGATAATCTCTCCGTCCAGAATGTAAGAAGAGCCGGCACACAGATTACGCGGTTGTACCAGTTCGGGATACTGGGCTGTCCGGTCATGTAATCTGCGATTGACCAGCCGCAGCTCCTGTCCGTTCTCGTAAGCCAGCATGCGCACGCCGTCCCACTTGATTTGGGCAGTCCACTGTGAGCCTGCAGGCAGGGTGTCGCGGGAGATGGGTTCGAACGGAATAACGGGTTTGAACATGGGTGACTCCTTTCCTTAAGCCAGCGCTGGAATAATAAAGGTACACATAAACGGGCGAAGGCAGTCATTGTTTTTGCATACGATGTCTCAAGTGGTGAATCAGAATCAGCAGCAGCGGCAGGAAGATGCCGCAGGTTAAATCCCAATCGATCCAGTAGGGGATGACAAATTTAAGGTAAAAAGTTTCATTCGGAGCCACCAGTATGGAACAGGCTAAAATGAGAAGTGAGGCGGGCAGTATCAGAATCCGGTAACTGGATAATCGAAACAGGTGAGCCATGCCGAGTGCAAAACTGTAGAAAAAGAGAACGCTTTTGAAAAACACAGCGATAACCCAGACGGAGGCCATGAAAGCTTCAATCCGCTGTACAAAGTTGCCGATGTTAATCAATCGAGATACGCTAAACGATGCAAACCAGTGATGCTGTGTCATGAATGGTCCCAAAACCAGCAGACATATACTTAGTGTTAGCGTTAACAGTAATCCGCCAATCATACCCATGAGTAAAAAGTCTCTTTTCAGATGGGGACTCCGCTCGGTGTAAGGTAAAAGCATCATGAAAATACATAGTTCACAGTACGGATATGTAAGTACAGCAATAAAGCCCTTGAAAGGGGCGAGAAAACCTTGAGCGAGAACGGGCTTGATGTTATCCAGTTCTGCTTTGGGCAGCAGACACAAAGTAAGAATAATCAGAAACAGCACAATTAGAGGTAAGAAAGCTTCGGCGGTCCTGCCGATATTCACGAGTCCTGATTTTAATCCCCAGGCCAGTGCACAGATAAATACCAGATGCAGCACCCATAGTGGAGAACTGGTCAGAATTTCGGTGGCCATGAAGTCGCCGATTTCCCGGATAAAGGTGGATGTGCTGATCAGAAAGTAAAATAAATAAAACAGGCTGACTACAGCCCCGATCCATGGCCCCAGGATGCGAAGTATATGTTCAATCAGATTCAGCCGCGGATTCAGGTTGTACACAGCGAACAGGATTAGAAGTACCCCCAGCCCACCGCCCACTCCAAGTAAGGAGGAAATCCAGGCATCCTGCTGTGCATAAGACGTAATCATCGAGGGGAAGACCAGAATCTGCTCCCCGATCGTACAAAGGAACATGAGCGAAGCGAGCTGCCTGACGGTCAAACGTCCCTTTTCAATCATTGGAATAAAACTCCTTCATCTGGCGTTGTTTGGGTAGGGTTAGGATGTGCCAACATTTCGGGTTTTATGAAAACATATCAAAAAGCCTGAACAGCATGTTCTTCAGATAAAGCTGCGAAGAGACATTTGTCAGGCATTTTTGCACTACCGAGTTCATTATAACTTGCTTGGTGAAGTAGAGATTTATTTATGCTTTTGCGATCATACGGATCCGAATGTTTTGCGGGTCTGCCGCATAGTATGCCTTGTCATCTTGAATCACTTCAACACCCGATTGGCGCAAACGTGCAGCAGCCTGTTCGACTTCGTCCGAATGAGCATACACAATGGTAAAATAGTCGATCCCCGTACCATTGGCAGGATTGACCGGAGCGTTAACGCCCGCCCAGATGTTCAGCCCGATATGATGATGGTAACCGCCTGCAGACACGAACAACGCGGACATATTAGCAAAGTTTCCTACAACATCAAATCCGAGGATATCCGAATAGAAGCTCCGGGCTTCTTCCAGACTGCGAACGTGAAAGTGAACATGACCAATAACGGTGCCGGCGGGCAGACCCTTCCAGGTTTCATTTTCCGAAATATCAAATAAGCTCTGTACATCGACTGGATCACTGGCCATAACATAATTGTTATCCGCATCGCGTTTCCAGGTGTCCCGAGGGCGGTCGGCGTAAATTTCAATCCCGTTTAAATCGGGGTCAGAGATATAAAAGGCTTCACTTACCAAATGATCTCCTTGACCAATCTCGATACCGGATGCGGCCAGATTACGAACGGCAAGTCCAAGTGATTTGCGGTCAGGAAGCAAAATGGCAAAGTGGTACAAACCTGTATGGGAACGCTCAGGCAGAGTGATGCTGCCGCTGACCTCTTCGAGGCGAAGAAGTACGTTCTTTCCGTCCGCAGTCATCGAAGCCATGTGATCTTCGCGCTCCAGCAATTTTAGACCGACAACGTCTGAATAGAATTGAATAGAGCGGTCCAGATCGCTGATTTTAAGACTAACCTCACCCAGATGGGTTGTCGCTGGAATTTGATAAGGGGTGTTCATCATGATTTCCTCCTAGTAATGTGTATAAGATAAGTATTGAATAACAAATGAAAGAACGCCGGGATCAAGGGAGATGATGAGTATTGAAAAACAATAAGAGTAAACTCACTTTAAAAATATAAACAAGTTACTTTTCGTAATTAAGTATAAAATATTTATCTTTATTCGTCAATGTCTTATAACCGAAAGAACCTGAGAAGTGCTGTTCCTTGAATTTTGAGTATTGAATCGACTATTTACCTTTGAATTTCAAGAAACAGCTTCTCAGATCGTTACATCAGCTCTTCCCAGAGGGGTTAAGCTTTTGGCTTGGCTGGGGCCTTTTTGCGTTTGGGTGCAGCAGTAACATCGGTTTCTCCTCCGGCGGCAGCCTGAGCAGTTGTTTTTCGTGGAGCACGCTTTTTTGGTTTGGCCGTAGATGTGCCCGGATCGGCAGGAATCGGTTTAACCGCTTCAATACTGGCCTGCAGCGCTGCCATGAGATCCATCACATTGGCTTCCGGTTTGGCTGGTGCAATTTTAATTTCCTCACCTGCTACTTTGTGCTGAATAAGATCGAGCAGCTTCGCCCGGTAGTCATCTGTGTATTTACCAGGATCAAACGGGGTGGAGAGCTGATCGATCAACAGCTTGGCCATCGTGAGTTCCTTTTCATTCACATTCTGAATTTCAGGAAGGTTAGGGACTTGAGACACCGGGCGAATCTCATCAGGGTAAAAGATCGTTTCCATCGATAAACAGTCATCCAGTACACGAATGGCGGCTAGACTGCTTTTAGAACGGATGGAGATTTTGGCGATTCCGATTTTACCCGTATCCCGCATGGCGTTCATAAGCAGTTGATAGGCGTTTCCGCCAGCCTGATCGGGAGAGAGGTAATAGGTTTTTTGGAAGTAGATCGGGTCAATCTCGGTTAAATCTACAAAATCCAGAATGGTAATGGTTTTGCTGGCGGACTCGTTTAACGCCTCGAGTTCTTCTTTTTCAAACAAAACAAATTTACCCTTCTCATATTCGTAACCTTTGGTGATCTCTTCCCATTTCACTTCAACCTCACAGGAGGGACACTGACGTACATAAGCGAGCGGACTTCCGCAGACATTGTGGATATAACGCATGGAGATATCCTTGTCCTCTGTAGCGGAGAACATTTTGACGGGCACATGCACGAGGCCGAAACTGATGGCGCCTTTCCAGACGGTATGCATGGGGGCGGCTCCTTTCGAAATTTCTTTTTTATAATAGTATGGGCAGCTGTAATGAGGGATAATCGTAAATCCGCTGATTACATGGTTTCGCAGGGGCAGTGTAATGGACTGAATGGTTCTGTAAGAGTCGGGGATGATAACAGAAACAACAGGGGAGGTGCCAAATGAAGAACAGGCGGGACGAGGAAGAGGCGCACAAGCATACGTTCACACCCTATCCTCTGGAGGATGCCGAAAGTGCAGAAGAGTTTTATACCCCCGCATCGGCTGTAAATTGGGAAGCAGTTACTTCGGAGAAGCTGCCGCTGGATCGTGAATCATTTATGCTGGACATCGATCGTATGGTCAATGAAGGTTTAGGCGGCGGTCAGGTTACGGAGGACAACGGCTATATTGGGGATAGTACGACAGATACGATGGTTCAGGAAACCCATAACGAAGACCCGGAAGGAGATTACGAATAACATGATGGATGCGAAGCGGGCAAAAGCAATATATGAATCCAAAGATACGATTGCAGTCATGCTTGAAGGGGAGCCTGTCTGGATTGAGAATGTAGATGAAGCTAACGGTATGGCGACCGTACAGGTTGGCAGCAGACCTGGCAATACACAGACAGTCCGTGTGGATCGTCTGGAGGAATAGCAGGTAGGGCCTATTGGTGATTGATGAAGAGGAGAAGGGGAATTCCAGCTGTTCATGGATTCACAAATCCGGTACCTAAAGGTGCCGGTTTATTTGTTTTGATTTTATCCACGATCGTCCATCAAGATGGTTATGAAGTCTAGGGCTTCCAGCTTGTTCCTTCAATGTTGCGGGCGAGGAAAGGGACCGATATAATAAGGGTCAAAGTGAACTCAGGCGGGGAACCGTCAAAGGTGGGGCGTATATTGAATCAGACGCATGAGCAGTGGGTGTATCCATCCCGCAGCATTGCAGATACAGAAGCGCTTGCGTCCGCACTCGCGGTGCGGGCACAGGCCGGAATGGTCATTGCGCTGGATGGCAATTTGGGCGCAGGCAAAACAGCATTTTCACAGAAGTTTGCCTGGCATTTGGGTGTGAGAGATGTCGTGAGCAGTCCGACGTTCACACTGATCAAGGAATACGAAGGGCGATTGCCGCTGTATCACATGGATGTGTACCGTATTTCGCTGGAAGAAGCGGACGAGCTGGGGCTTGAGGAGTATTTTTACGGTGATGGTGTCAGTTTGGTAGAGTGGTCCAGCATCATTCCCGAGCTGCTGCCGCAGGAGCATCTTCATGTGCAGATCGAGACGACAGGTCTTGAAGAGCGAACGATAACGCTGGATGGGTATGGTGAGGTGTATGCTGAGCTGTGCCGACAGTTCAGACAGAATGGAGTCTTGGGATGACAAAAGAGCTGCAAAACAAGAGTGTGATGGAAGAACTGCAAAATAAGAAGATGATCAAGGATATGGAAAATAAAAGTATAATCAAGGATTCGCAAGAAAAGGATCTGATCGAACCTTTGCAAGAAAAGCCGCGTCAGCGGTTTTTGGTGTTGGATACATCTACCGCGGTGATGGCCGCAGCGGTGATGGAAGAACGATCACTGCTGGAGGAGCGCAATGAACGAGCTGAACGTAACCACTCGGTGCACGTTGTGCCTGTAATGGAGCAGCTGCTGGCCGCCAGCAGTACCGAGCCGGGCCAGCTCAGCGGGATCGCCGTCGGCATTGGGCCAGGATCGTACACGGGCATCCGCATCGCGGTGACCGCGGCGAAGACGCTGGCCTGGGCATGGGACATCCCCGTTGCGGGGGTGTCCAGCCTTCAGGCCATCGCCTGGGGCGGCTGGCACAGCGGCCTCGCCGCCAAGGCGATGGCTGCGGCAGACGATACCGCAGCCGGGTCTGGCGGAACGCCATCCGCGGACCAGGGCGGCACGAGTGCCGCCCCTGTCCACTGGATCGTTCCGCTCGTGGATGCGCGGCGCGGTCAAGCCTATACCGCGCTGTTCGCCTCCGCCGGCGGCGATGCGCCCCGCCGGCTGGCGCCGGATGCCATCCGTCAAATGGACGGATGGCTGGAAGAGCTCGCCGCCCGCATAGCGGAGGCGGCGCCGGAAGAGCGGCCCGCTGCCGTCTGGATCGTCGGCGAGACGGGCCAGCATGCGGAGGCAGCGGCAGCGCTTCGCTGTCCCGCAGGAACGGCGCTTCAGCTCGTACCATATGAGCTGGAAGGCCGCTGGATTGGGCGCCTCGGCGCTGAAGCGCTGCTGGCAGGTCAGCGCGACGACGTACATGCTTTGGTGCCAAACTACACCCAGCTGTCCGAAGCGGAAGCGAACCTGCTGCGCAAAGGCTGAAGGGAGAGGGAGAGCGGATGGACAACGCAGCGAAAGAAGGACAGGAAACCATGTTTCAGTTCAGACTCATGACGGTAGCGGATATTCCGGATGTGATGGAGATTGAGCATGAGGCATTTACCCTCCCTTGGACGGAAGAGGCTTTTCATAATGAATTGAAGCATAATCATTTTGCAAAATATATGGTCATGGAGTTAGACGGTACAGCCATTGGGTATGCGGGCATGTGGACGATTATGGACGAAGCTCACATTACCAATATTGCGGTAAGAAAAGCATACCAAGGCCGCAAGCTGGGCGAGAAGCTGCTGGACGAGCTGATGAAAACAGCGGCTTATCTCGGCATGGAGCGAATGACGCTGGAGGTCAGGGTGTCCAATATCGTAGCCCAGAATTTGTATCAGAAAAAAGGGTTTGAATCGGCAGGTCTGCGCAAAGGGTACTACTCCGATAACGGAGAGGATGCAATGATCATGTGGGCGGCACTGCCGCCTGTGAGCCGGAGCGGCGAAGAGGAAGGAAGCGTACTGGATTCATGAACGATTTTATAGATAATCAAAGTTATGCCCCGTCCTATATTCTGGCGGTAGAGACAAGCTGTGATGAAACATCGGTAGCCGTTGTCAAAGACGGGCGGGAAGTGCTGTCCAATCTGATCTCTAGTCAGATCGAAACACATAAAGCGTTCGGTGGAGTTGTACCGGAGGTGGCTTCGCGTAAGCACGTCGAAGTCATCACTCTGATGCTGGAGCAGGCGATTGAACAGTCGGGCATTCGTCCACGTGATCTGAGCGCGATCGCAGTCACCCAGGGACCTGGATTGGTCGGCGCACTGTTGGTGGGCATCGTAGCTGCCAAAACGCTGGCGATGGCGCTGGGCAAACCACTAATCGGCACCCACCATATTGCCGGGCATATTTATGCAAACCGCCTTGTGCGTGAACTGCAGTATCCGGCAATGGCCCTTGTCGTATCGGGGGGGCACACAGAGCTTGTGCATCTGGAGTCCGAAGGCAAATTCAAGCTGATTGGCCGCACACGAGACGATGCGGTTGGTGAGGCGTACGACAAAGTTGCCCGCGCCCTAGGGTGCCCTTATCCGGGCGGGCCGCATGTAGACCGGATGGCGTCCGAAGCGGAGGACGTTGTTCCGCTGCCGCGAGTATGGCTTGAAGCAGGGTCCTATGATTTCAGTCTTAGCGGGCTGAAATCGGCGGTATTGAATGCGCTGAATCAGGCTAAAATGCGCGGCGAAACACTGGAGCCGTCTGCGGTGGCACGTGGTTTTCAGGAAGCTGTCGTGGAGGTGCTGGTTGAAAAAGCGGTACGAGCTGTCCGGGAATACGGCTCACGGCAGCTGCTCCTGTGCGGCGGAGTTGCGGCTAATCGCGGCTTGCGGACGGCCCTGCAGGAACGCTGTGCGAAGGAAGGGCTGGAACTCGTTATTCCGCCGATGGAATACTGCACAGATAATGCAGCCATGATTGGTGCGGCAGCGCATCTGAAATGGATTCGCGGCGAAGGGACTGATTTTGACGCGAAGGCTGATCCCGGGCTTTCTCTGGAAGCCTGGTCGGTACAGGCTGAAGCCTGATGATTTTGCAGGAGCAAAGCGCATTCTGAAAAGAGATTATTTAGCTTTGGATTGAATGTCTGACAGCAGACGGTGAGAAGGTAGTTGACAGCAGGTTGTGAAGATTGTATATTAGTTACAAATTTAAACAGGAGTTATCTCCTGAACCGATAAACGCAATGAACAGGAACAGTAAGGTCACTCCCGGTCATTAGAGAGTTGCGGGATGGTGCAACGCAGCCGAAGGAAACCTGAAACTCACCTGGAAGCGGAACGATGGAACGCTGTTGTTTGCAGAGCCGAAGGCTGAAGCAACCCGGCAGTATATTGTTACGGCTGGCCTCCGTGAACGGGCGTTGTTATCGATTTACTTCAGATTAGAGCGGGGATACATTGACGATACCTGAGTCTAACCGAAAGATCGATGAACAATACTGAGGGGACTTTCAACCCGTTATTTATACAGGATGGGAGTCAACAAGAGTGGTACCGCGAAGGTGAACAGCCTGTCGTCTCTTGCATTTATGCAGGAGAGGGCAGGCTTTTTTGATTTTGGACGACAAATGTGAACATATCAAACAAATGTAATGAACGGGAGCAGTAGAACGGCAAAGGTGCTCAGAGAGCTGCGGGGTGGTGCGACGCAGCGGCCGGAAACGTTTGAATCTCGCCCGGGAACAGAGTTTTGGAAACATGGGATCTGATTAACCACTGCCTTGGAGGCGGCATCTCATGTGTACAAAGCAACGGTTAACCCCCGTTACAGGGTGTTTCTCTTGGATTCATTGACTGGCTTCACGCAGACGGCTGCGCAGTTCAATGCATTTATGGAGAACACGAGGTGGATGGTGTCAGCGCAGGGCTGAGGCTGTCAAGCGAGAGTGGTACCGCGGAGGGGAGAATAACCCGCCGTCTCTTAGATGAGATGGCGGGTTATTTGTATTTGCTGCCGGCAGCAGGGTGGGCAAAAGAAACAACCATATGGGATGCGGCATCAAGTCAACATCAGAATCAGGTCAGAGTGTAAGTCGACGTACACTTTGAATCATTACCTTGAATATAACTTTTTACAACCCCAAACATATAACAACGAAGTGAGCTGAGAGAAGTATTTCACCCGTGTTTTCAGCGATATGACTATGAAGAAACGTGCACAATAACCCGAAATTTAATGGAGGCTGATTTACGATGACAACTAACTCGAATAAACGAATGATTGAAATTTTTGATACGACGCTGCGTGATGGAGAGCAGGCACCGGGAGCCAGTCTGCAGCCTGAGCAGAAAATAGAACTGGCTCATCAGCTGGCTTCGCTTGGTATTGACGTCATCGAGCCTGGATTCCCGATCTCCAGTCCAGGAGAATTCGCGGCGGTTCAGGCGATTTCAAGGCAGCTGCAGCAGGTAGAAATTTGCGGGTTTGCACGTGCAGTCAAAGGGGATATTGACGCAGCAGTGAAAGCGACGCAGGATGCCGCGAGGCGCCGGATTCACCTGTTTATCTCTTCGTCGGATATTCATATCGAGCATCAGCTTCGTCGTCCACGGAGTGAGGTCGTCGCAACTGCCAGGGAGATGGTCGCCTATGCACGCCAGTTTACAGATACGGTTGAGTTCACGGCGATGGATGCTGCGCGTACCAAGATGGATGATCTGATCGAAATGGTCGAAACGGCCATTGAAGCTGGGGCAAGTATTATCAATCTTCCGGATACGGTTGGCTATGCGCTGCCGCATGAATATGGAGAGATGTTCCGGCGAGTGCGCGAAGGAGCAAGAGGCGGCGATCGGGTTCGCTATAGTGCACACTGTCACAATGATTTGGGGCTTGCGGTTGCGAACAGTCTGGCTGCCATTGCAAACGGAGCTTCACAGATTGAAGTGACGATTAATGGAATTGGCGAGCGGACGGGGAATTGTGCGCTGGAGGAGCTGATTATGGCATTGGAGACACGTGGTGATGTTATCGGAGCCGCAACCAACATCAAGCTGAATCAGCTGTATGAAACATCCCGCCAGATCAGCCGGGCTATGCATTTTCCGATTGCATATAACAAGCCGGTGGTTGGACGCAATGCCTTCCAGCACGAGTCAGGCATCCATCAGGATGGTCTGCTGAAGAATCGTAATACGTATGAGATTATGGACCCGGAAGCACTGGGCATTCCGCGGAGCATGATTATTTTGGGGAAACACTCCGGCCGACACGCCCTGAAGGATCGGGTACGCAAATACGGTTTTGAACCGGATGAGCAGCAGATGGAACAGCTGTACGAAGTGTTCAAAGTCACCGCGGATCAACAAAAAGTGGTGAGTGATGACCAGCTGCTGCAGATGGTGAGCCAAACGATGAACATCCCGGCTCAGGATTATGAATTGGTTGAGCTGCAGGTGACCGCGGGAAGTATGACAGACCGCATGGCGGCGGTACGTATTCGAACCAGTGCAGGGGAACATTCTTACTCTGCTGTAGGCGGAGGTCCTGTAGACGCGACGATTCAGGCGATTGGGCAGTGTATTTCGGACGATATTACGTTTGTAGACATGGAGATGCATGCCTTGAGCGGTGGAGAAGCAGCCAGTGCGGAAGCGGTGGTGACGGTAGAGCGTGCCGGACGAGAATTCCGGGGAACTGCTACACATCATGATATCGTCATGGCAGCAGGTTTGGCTTACGTTGCGGCGTGTAATGCAGCAGGCCTGAAAGTCGAATCTGCGGAAGATGAAGAAGTATTAGCTTAAGCGCGAAATAACTGTGCAGTATTCGAATCTGTCAAGGTGTTATTATAGTTATCCACATATCCAGTGTAAAATGTGGGTAACTAAGGCAAAGCCCTGTAAGTCATGTTTTCGAAACATACAGCTTATAGGGGATATAATGTGCCTCATTTACCCACAACATTGTGGATAATGTGGATAAAATGGTGGATAATTATGGCTTTTTTAAAGAAACCTTATTCTACCAACGTTTAATTACTTGAAATGGGCTGAGAAGGAATGCCTGCTCTTGTGGATAAAAACGGTGTACAACCTGGAAAATTATTTTGCGAAATTCGATTGAATTTGACAATTGTGAAAACATGATTTCAGGATCTCTGGCGAGTCGACAGATTTCTGATCTTACCATTCTTAACATCTAAATTTCTATATAGTCACCCGAGAGTTTATGGGGGTATACGAAAAGGGGCACACCGTTACCATGTTAACGGTGTGCCCCTTTTACATGAATTTAATATATGAATGTTCAACAGGACTTACCCCGTTCACATACCCTGAGTGATATTGTTATTCGTAACCAGGATTACGATCGCGGTCTAGCCCATAGCCAGTGCTTCCCATTCCTCATAAGCCTTGGCAAGCTGGGATTTGTGCTCTTCGGAGGTCTGCTGAAGCTCCTGAAGCTTCATATAGTCCTGATAAACTTCGGGCAAAGCCATCTGTTCCTCCAGTGAGGTAATCTCTGCCTCCAGCTCGGAAATCTGCTGTTCCAGAGCTTCCTGTCTGCGCTGTCTGTTCCGTTCCTCGCGCTTGGCTTGTTTGTCTGCCTCGAAGGGAAGCTGCACCGGATTTCTCGGAAGCTTGCGGACTCGTCTTTGCGGCTGATGAAGCTGATTTTGACGTTGACTGGCGAGCTTCGGCGGCTTCGCGCGCAATCTCTTCCAGCTCCTGCTTTTTCTCCACGTAATCATCATAGTTGCCCAGATAGTGCTCTGTACCTTCAGGATGAAGTTCAACGATACGTTCTGCCATTTTATTCAGGAAATAACGGTCATGGGAGATAAAGAGGAGTGTTCCCTCGTAATCCATTAACGCGGCTTCCAGCACTTCTTTGGCGAAGAGATCAAGATGGTTCGTCGGTTCGTCGAGAATCAGCACATTGGCTTCCTTCAACATAAGCTTGGACAGAGACACACGCGCTTTCTCTCCACCGCTCAGTGAGGATATTTTTTTGAGCACATCGTCACCGCTGAACAAAAAGTTACCCAGTACGGTACGGATGCGTGCTTCTTCCATGCCTGGGTAGGCACTCCAAAGTTCCTCCAGTACGGTATTGGACGGATTAAGTCCGGTCTGTTCCTGGTCATAATAACCGATCTGTACTTTGGTGCCCCACTGAATGTCGCCCTGCGCAGGGCGAAGACTTCCGGTAAGGCATTTCAGCATCGTTGATTTCCCGATCCCGTTAGGTCCGATCAGTGCAACCGTCTCGCCGCGCCGCAGATCAAAGGATACATTGCGGAACAGCGGTGGACCTTCATCATATGCAGCCGACAGCTGATCTACGCGAAGCACTTCCTTGCCGGACATGACAGCCGTTTCGAATGAAAAATGGGCTTTCTTCAGATCACCGAGCGGTTTGTCGAGACGATCCATCTTCTCCAGCGCTTTGCGGCGGCTCTGTGCACGCTTCGTAGTCGAAGCGCGCACGATATTTTTTTGCACAAAGTCTTCCATCTTTGCGATCTCGCCCTGCTGTTTCTCGTACTGCTTCATCTGACTTTCATATTCGGCAGCCTTCAGTTCCATATAACGGCTGTAATTCCCTGTATATTTCTTGGAGCGATGACGCTCGATTTCGACGATCGTTGTGACAAGCCTGTCCAGGAAGTACCGGTCATGCGATACAACCAGCAGGGCGCCTGAGTAACCTCTCAGGTAATCCTCAAGCCACGTCAGTGTGGCAATGTCCAGATAGTTTGTCGGCTCGTCCAGCATGAGCAGGTCGGGAGCTTGCAGCAGAATGCGAGCTAATGCGAGTCTGGTCTTCTGTCCGCCGCTGAGTGTACCGATCGGGGTATCGGGTGAAAATTCACCGAAGCCCATTCCGTGCAGGACACTGCGAATGCGCGTTTCCATCTCGTAGCCGCCATGATCCTTGAACCAGTCCGAGCGTCTTGCATAACGTTCCAGCAGGTCGGCATACTGTTTCTCATCCTCCATCAGGGCAGGATCGGCAATATCATGTTCCATCTGTCTGAGTTCTGCTTCGGTTTGGGTGAGATGTGAGAAGACATGCATCATCTCTTCCCAGATGCTGCGGTCGGACTGCAGGCCGCTGTTCTGTGCGAGGTAACCGAGCGTTGTTTCTTTGGATTTGAAGATTTGTCCGCCGTCATAGGACATCTCGCCAGCTATAATTTTGAGCAGTGTTGATTTACCTGCACCATTAACACCAACCAGGCCGATACGCTCACGTTCTAATATTTGTAAGTTCACGCCGTCCAGGATCGGATCGACACCAAAACGTTTAATAATTCCGGATACTTGCAGCAGCATAGAATGAAGTTCCTCCATAGGTCGAGTTCTTGTATTAAACACTTACCTTTCAGTTTACATGAAATACAGAGCAAATGCACCGATTGGGAACAGCCCCGGCTTGTAGTCTTTTTGTTCAATCAATGATAAACTGAAAGAAGACATGTTATTACATGACGATTTTGCAGAAAATGAATCATTTGAACCTGATCATCCAGATGACATCTTGTCTTAACATATAAATGCAGTGGAATGAATTCTTTTTTACCTTCCAGATCAACAGGAGGTTTGGCGGCATTATGCAGGATCATGCGGAACAGAAGAAGCAGCTTCGATCCCGGCTCAGACAGCTGCGCGAACGGCTGGACGAACAGATGCGTCAGCAAGCTCTCATTCAGATGAATGGCGGATTGAAGCGTGAACTGGACTGCCTGCGGCTGAGCAAAAACAGGCAGCGGCGTGAACCGCTGGTTATTTTCAGCTATCTGTCCTACGGCAGTGAGGCCTCTACCGTTTTTCTTTTTGAAGAGGGATGGAAACAGGGGGATGTTATGCTTGCGCCTAAAGTGCTCGCTGATCCGCCCCGCATGGAACTGCGTAAAGTGACGGGGACTCAGGATATTGAACCGGGCATATGGGGCATACCTGAACCTAAGGGCTCTTGTGACGTACTGCATCCCGAGGACTGGCCGGAACTGGATCTTGTGCTTGTACCGGGACTGGGTTATGACCTCCAGGGAGGGCGTATTGGATACGGCGGCGGTTATTATGACCGATTTGCGGAGTGTCTGGAGAAGCAGTGTGCGGAACAAGGCAAAAGACCTCTTATGGCAGCTCTGGTAATGCCTGGGCAGCTGGTGCCCGATATTCCGATGGACCCGCTTGATCTGCGGCTGGATCTGTTGATAACACCCGAAGGTATATTACATATCGAATAAAAGGGTTGTGATGTGATTGAACTCGGAAATAAACCGTGATCATGCTTCCAGCGGGAAGCTGACTCATTTTAACGAGCAGGGGCGGGCTCGAATGGTGGATATTTCAGGTAAGGATGTTACGGTGCGTACCGCTTCGGCTGTAACCAAAGTAACGATGAACCCGGAGACACTGGAAGCGATCCGCCAAGGTCGTATTGGCAAAGGGGATGTGCTCGCGGTTGCTCAAGTTGCGGGCATCCAGGGAGCGAAGAAAACGTCCGACTGGATTCCCATGTGTCATCCGCTTGCACTGAATGGTGTGGATATTCGTTTTCATGATAACGGAGTGGATGAGCTTCATATTGAAGTAACAGTCAAGACAGAGGGCAAGACAGGTGTCGAGATGGAGGCGCTCACGGCCGCTTCGGCGGCGGCACTGACGGTCTATGACATGTGCAAGGCAATGCAAAAGGATATGATCATCGGTCCAACGATGCTGCAGTCCAAAAGCGGCGGTAAAAACGGTGATTATAACCGGTAACGGATATTTATTTTCATAGAGGAGAAGGGTGATCTTTATGGTGTGGAGAACAGCAATCCTGACAGCCAGTGACAAAGGGGCCCGTGGAGAACGAGAGGATACGAGTGCGCAAGTCATACGGGAACTGGTAGAAGAAGAACTGGGTGGTCAGATCGTGGAGTATCGGATCGTTCCTGACGAACCCGATGAGATTATTGCAGCTTTGATCGAGATGACCGATTATTTTCATGCTGACCTCGTATTGACGACAGGAGGCACGGAACTGGCAATTCGGGATATTACGCCTGAGGCGACAAGGCGTGTCATTGAACGGGAAGTTCCCGGAATGGCGGAAGCCATGAGATTCAGTGTGATGAGCAAAAACCGTTCAGCGATGTTATTCCGCGGAGTATGCGGTATTCGCGGGCGTACATTGATCGTGAATCTGCCGGGTACACCAAAAGGCGTACATGAGCATCTGGCAGCCATCATGGATCAGCTTCCAGAGGCGCTCCTGATGGTAACCGGCCAATTCAACCAGTAAGCTGAAGATGTGCTCGTGGATGAACTAGAATGGTGTAGATCCCATAAAGGATAAACCTTTCCTTTGTTAAAAGGCCCTGTCCTCTAAGATTCGGCTGAGAGAAAATATGTGCTGTTATAACATTTTACGGGTATGTAAGTGGTTACATCTGTGGTATGATGGGCATAAATCCAAATGCACTCAGACAACTGTGAACATGACTTCGGATATGCGCATGTTGAACGCTTGAAACAAGGAGGAAGATCAATGTTAAGTTCGATTGGACCAACAGGATTTATTTTGCTGGCCGTCATTGCATTGCTGTTGTTTGGACCTAATAAGCTGCCGGAATTGGGACGGGCCGTCGGACGTACATTCCGGGAGTTTAAGGAAGGCGCGCGCGATATTATTTCGGACGATGATGCTTCGAGCCGTAAAGAGCAGGAAAAAGCAAAACCGGTGGCAGTAGAGACGACAACTGCTGACAAACCTGTGGATAAACGCCTGCCGGAATAATGTTATGGCATTGAAAGAGACATCCCTTCCTGCCGGAAGGGTTTTGTATTTTAAGCTGAATTCCAGGGGAGGCAGGCATGACGCAGCAGAATGAAGAAATGACGCTTTCGGAACATCTGAGTGAGCTGCGTAAGCGGCTGATCTATGTATTGAGCATATTTATTCTGGGACTCATCGCAGGGTTCTTTGTGGCAGACCCGGTATATCGTTATCTGACCAAGGCGGAGTCGGCCAAAGGTTTCGTACTGCATGCCTTCTCTTTCTGGGACGGTATAGGCATCTATATGAAGATAGCCGGACTTTTCTCGATAATTATTACACTGCCTTTTACAGTCTATCAGATCTGGAAGTTTGTAAGCCCGGGTCTGCGGCCTCAGGAGCGTAAGGCATCCTTGAGATATGTGCCTTATGTATTTCTGCTGTTCCTGGTCGGTGTAGCGTTCTCATATTATGTTGTCTTTCCGATGGCACTTGCGTTTACAACAATGATTACGGAAAAAATGGGGCTTGTCGAAACCTACGGCATGAAGCAGTACTTCAGTTTTCTATTTGGCATTGTGCTGCCGGTGTCACTGCTGTTTGAGCTGCCTCTGCTCATTATGTTCCTGACAGGGCTTCGGATTCTGAATCCGATTCGTCTGCGCAAAATGCGCAGAGTGGCCTACTTTGTACTCATCTTTATCGCGGTGGTTATTACGCCGCCGGATTTAATATCCGACCTGCTTGTCATGATTCCGCTGCTGCTGTTATATGAGATCAGCGTGTTTTTATCAGGAATGGTATATCGCAAGCAGCTTGCGGCTGACCAGGAGATTGAAGCCCGTTATATTCGGGCAGATGATAACCAGCATGTAGGATAGAATAGTGCGGGAGTTTGAAATACAGTCGTTTGTTTCTCCTCTGCATCAGCATCATAATCTGCTGGAGGCGCTGGAACAATCATGGTCTGTTATATCTATAGAGGCTAGAGGCACCGGATTCATCTTCATGGTGCTTAAGGATATTCAGCAGCTTGAGAAAAAAATATCAAGGTACGGGTGAATGAAGAATTCACTCGGTTGAAGGCCCGGAGAAGACGTTATGTGCTGCTCCGGGTCTTTTGGTTCAGATCAAAATGAGAGTAGAAGTGGACATGCAGGCATATTATGCCGGTCAATGGATACAATGGAGAAGGGGATTCGGGCTGCAGTTTGCATGTGGGCGAGCGAATCACGTAAAATAAAAAGCGTATGAATGTCACATTCATCCAGCTGTATCAGGCATGATTGGAATCTGTTGGTGTAAATTCAACGTAAATTCTCGCAAAAATTCATCAAAAAGACTTGAAATCATGCTTCAAGTTGAGTATCATAAAGTTGGTTGTTAGCACTAAACACAGTCGAGTGCTAATACATATGGCTGCAGCCTACAAATGCAAGGCTATATAATTTCAAAAGGAGGCTATTTTTCATGATCAGACCTTTAGGTGAACGCGTATTGGTAGAACCACTGGAGCAAGAGCAAACGACTTCTTTCGGGATCGTACTTCCGGACTCCGCCAAAGAAAAACCGCAAGAGGGTAAAATCATTGCAGTTGGTGCGGGCGCATTGAAAGACGGCGTACGTGTAGCTCTGGAAGTGAAAGAAGGAGACCGCGTTATTTTCTCCAAATATGCCGGTACAGAAATCAAATTCGAAGGTAAAGAATATTTGATTATGAAAGAGAGCGACATTCACGCGATTCTCGACTAATTTCAAATTTAATCGGTTAACCGAACCATATAGCAGTACCATTTTACACAATATATCAGGGAGGTTTTCTTAAATGGCTAAAGACATTAAATTCAGTGAAGACGCTCGTCGCTCCATGCTTCGTGGTGTGGATGCATTGGCTAACGCAGTGAAAGTAACCCTCGGACCAAAAGGCCGCAACGTGGTTCTGGAGAAAAAATTCGGAAGCCCGCTCATCACGAATGACGGTGTAACGATTGCAAAAGAAATCGAACTGGAAGATGCATTCGAGAACATGGGTGCACAGCTGGTTAAAGAAGTAGCAACGAAAACTAACGATGTTGCCGGTGACGGTACAACAACTGCAACAGTACTTGCTCAAGCCCTCATCACTGAAGGTTTGAAAAACGTAACTGCAGGCGCTAGCCCAATCGGTATCCGTAAAGGGATCGACAAAGCGGTTAAAGCTGCGGTTGCTGAATTGCAATCCATCTCCAAACCGGTTGAAACCAAACAATCCATCGCACAAGTTGCAGCAATCTCTGCAGCTGACGAAGAAGTAGGCGAACTGATCGCTGAAGCTATGGAAAAAGTAGGTAAAGACGGCGTTATCACTGTAGAAGAATCCCGTGGATTCGCTACTGAGCTTGAAGTGGTTGAAGGTATGCAGTTCGACCGCGGATACATCTCTCCTTACATGATCACAGACACGGACAAAATGGAAGCTGTTTTGGACAATCCGTACATCTTGATCACAGACAAAAAAATCTCCAGCACGCAGGACATCCTGCCACTGCTTGAGAAAATCGTTCAACAAGGTAAACCGCTGGTATTGATCGCTGAAGATATCGAAGGCGAAGCACTGGCTATGCTGGTTGTGAACAAATTGCGTGGTACATTCAATGCTGTAGCTGTTAAAGCGCCAGGATTCGGTGACCGTCGTAAAGCAATGCTGCAGGATATCGCAGCTCTTACTGGTGGCCAATTGATTACGGAAGAACTGGGTCTGGACCTGAAATCCGCTGTTGTGGAACAACTGGGTACAGCTCGCCAAATCCGTGTAACAAAAGAAAACACAATCATCGTTGACGGTGCTGGTAACAAATCCGATATCGATGCACGTGTTAGCCAAATCCGTACACAATTGGAAGAAACAACTTCCGAGTTCGACAAAGAGAAACTGCAAGAGCGTCTGGCTAAATTGTCCGGCGGCGTAGCAGTAATCAAGGTCGGTGCGGCTACTGAAACTGAATTGAAAGAACGCAAACTGCGTATCGAAGATGCCCTGAACGCAACTCGCGCTGCGGTTGAAGAAGGTATCGTATCCGGTGGTGGTACTGCGCTTCTGAACGTATATCATGCTGTTGCTGGTGTAGCTTTGTCCGGTGACGAGCAGACAGGTGTAAACATTGTCCTGAAAGCTCTGGAAGCGCCAATCCGCACAATCGCGGCTAACGCTGGTGAAGAAGGTTCCGTCATCGTGGAACGTCTGAAAAAAGAGCAAGTTGGCGTAGGCTTCAACGCTGCGACTGGCGAGTGGGTTAACATGATCGAAGCAGGTATCGTTGACCCTGCGAAAGTAACGCGTTATGCACTGCAAAACGCTGCTTCCGTAGCAGCAATGTTCCTGACTACTGAAGCGGTTATCGCTGACAAGCCAGAACCTGCAGGCGCTGCTGGCGCTCCTGACATGGGCGGCATGGGCGGTATGGGCGGCATGATGTAAGTTAGGCTGCTGAAAGCCTGTAATACCGCTATTTTAAAGGCTCCCGAGAGGGAGCCTTTTGTTATTAAATCACGAAAAAATCACATTTCCTGCAAAGTTGCTTGTTTTTCAAATCTGAAATCTAAAATGTCTGCAAAATGAGATCTGATTTTATCGTTGGCATCTTTCTTCATTTTTTCAGTTACATGAGTATAGATCTTTAACGTAGTTTCTGGGTCATCGTGCCCAACTCGCTTCATGATCGTCTTCAAATCAACTCCTGCTTCTGATAGCATACTGATATGTGTATGTCTGAAGATGTGTGGGGTAGCCTCTTTTTTTATTGATGTGTGTTTTAGTATTCTGTTCATTCTGTTAAGTACGTTTTTTTGTATAAAGGGGTAGCCGTTAGTCCGACAAAATACAAAATTTCCGTTATGATAATCAGGCAGCATTTTTTTTATTTCAATAATGGCTTGTTTTTGCTTCTCGTAATGATTTTTTAGTAAGTCCATTACAACCTGGTCTACCTGAAATGTACGGATTGATCCTTCAGTTTTTGGGGGAGTAAGTTTGTACATCTTCATGTTATTATTTTCGTTATACAAAGTCTTGGTAACTCTTATTTCATTTGTTTCAAAATTAATGTCTGTCCACTTCAGGGCGCAAAGCTCCCCCGATCTCATCCCTGAAAAAGCAAGTAAATAGAAGCGTTCTAAATCCATTGCCATACCATGGAGAAACACTGCGTGTAAGAATTCGTTTATTTCGTCTTTCTCCAGATAACCGTCCTCTAATGATGTATTTTCAATCTCCTCTACAGTTAATTTTTTCACTGGAATAATAGTACCAGTGCAAGGATTATCCAATCTCATTTTATGTTTAATTGCATACTTCATAATCATGTTGGCAGTAACATGAACACCTTCGATGGTCGTTCTTGCATATCCTTGATCATCCAAATCGTTAATAATGTTTTGATGCTGTTTGTGAGAAATTTTATCAATATTAATCTCAAGTAAATATTTCTCAAGAAGTTTGATTTCTTTACTTCTGACCCTAACCGTACTTTCTTTTACTTCACCTTTCGAATATGTTTTTAGCCAATCAGCAGCTACTTTTTTAAAAGGTAGATTTTTATTTTTCTTAGAGTCTATCCCGTGGTTTGTGAGATCATCAAGAACCTTTTGAGCACGTGCTAAAGCTTCCTTTTGCGTGTCACCTCGCCGTGGTATCTGCTTTCTCTTACCCGTAACGGGGTCAGGAGGTCCTTCCAATGTACAAATCCACTTATAGCCTTGCTTATTATTTTTTAATTTTCGTGTAAGATGCCATATACTATCAGCTCCTTAAGATGCATTAATCTGTTTTTTCAGTTGTTGAAGAAGGCGGAGTGTTTCTTTGGAAGGGCTCTTTGATTGAGAAGAACGGAATAAAGAGACAGCAACTTGAATTTTGCCTTTCATCATTTCAACATCATCACGGTGGTATGATATTCTTCGTGAAGCCTGGAGGAAATGTGTTCTGCACGATTGGCAGCCAATTTATTGGGAACTCTGAACTCTTCCGAAAGAAGTCCAATACACTCACCCCAAGTCATATCCAAAGGTGTGGGAAGAAGATAAAAGGGCATAGAAGCAATTAAGCAGAAGTTTGATCACCCGTGAAGAGTCTGTAGCCGTGATGAACCGGCTCAGGAAAAATTTCCTGAAGCTAATCTAAGGAGTTAACGGAAATGTGGTTGACATGGACGAGCGGTTGAAGAAGATTGAAGCAAAAGTATAATTAGCATTTCTCAGGATAAACTTAAAATTGATTCATCCAATAAATGGTCAGCACACAACAAAACGGAGCTATTACATAGCTCTGTTAACTCTCCCATCCCTATTTGAAAGGCCCCGCCAGTTATATATCTGGACGGGGCTTTTTTTGCTGTGTAGATGAATGTCCAAGCAGTCCAATAGACTGCGAATATATTATCCTTTCCCAAACGATAGGAGAGATTATATTTAAAATGACGAGACTCCTTGATGCAAGGTCATCACAGAATGCAAGCTTGGCAAACTCAATCTCTATTGGATTTTCAAATCCTGTCCCTCAGTTATTTGGTCAAATCGGTTTGTTAACAGATGGGGCAGGTGATAATCTCAGAGTTCTGTTAAAAGGAACGGTTACTATAGAAATCCCATTTAACGGTATTATCGCGGGTATGTTCACCATTACTGTTGTACGAGGTACGTTAGCAACTGACCCAATTGTTTATTCTGCGACAGCTACGTATGACTTTAACCCTCGGTCACCACAAGTTATCACATTCTCAGCAAACGATTTCAACCCACCCCTCTCATCACAATTGACGTACAGTGCATTTGTAAGTGCTGGTCGGGCACCTTCTTTTCGTGTAGGTCCTGAAAACTTTGACGGGTTCGTTGTCTCAGATTGATCTGAACAAAGAGGGGAACTGTGGTAATATTAAGCGAGTCCGAAAGCATCGGTAAAAAGACACTGTTGGCATTGTGGTCAAGACCCCATTTAGTAGACATTATAAAAAGACCCTAGGCTGTAAACTGGCGTCGGTACTCTACCGGTGTCAGTTTTTTCAGTTTCCGTTGTGGCCGTTTTCGATTATAAAAACGGATATATTTTTCGATTTTGCTTTGTGCTTCGTTAAGCGTTCGGATATGATAAGGATAGAGTCCTTCCGTTTTGAGATGCGAGAAGAAACTCTCCATCGAGGCATTGTCATAACAATTTCCTCGGCGAGACATGCTGATTCGGGCGCCAACCTTTGGCAGCATGTCGTGGTAAGCGTGAGACGTGTACTGGAAACCCTGGTCGCTGTGAACGACGAGTCCGGTCACGTCTTTTTGCTTCGCAAACGCTTTACTGAATGTGCGGAGCACCAGTTCATTATCGTTGCGTTCGCCTATTTCGTAGGCCATAATTTCGTTATTAAACAGATCCTTTATAGCTGAAAGATATATCCAGCGCTCTCCCACACGATACTGGGTAATGTCCGTTACCCATTTCTGATTCGGTTTTTCTGCACTGAAGTCTCGCTTCAGGCAGTTCTCTGCTACTCGCTGCGCAGGTGCATACGGGCCACTGGAGCGTCGTTTACGACGAATCCTGGATTGAATACCGAGCATTTGCATCAGGCGGAGCACCTTTTTGTGGTTCATCCAAATCCTCTGATCTTGCCAAAGGAATAACTGGAGTTGTCGATAACCATATTTCCCTTCATATCGTTGATAGGTTTGAAGTACTTGGTTCATCGCCTTTGTATCGCGGTCAAATCGTTTACGTTTTATGTAGGCATAAAATCCACTCCGTGACACGCCACATACATCACAAAGTTTCTGGATATCCCCGTATGCCGCTACTTTTTCTATGATCTGAAATCTTTCTTGTTTGCTTCCTCCTTCCAGATGACCAAGCACTTTTTTAGCAACGCATTCTCCCGCTTCAGTTTTTGGACATAACGGTCTTGGTCCAAGTATTCTTTACGTCGCCCTCGCTGATCCATCAGTCCAAACTCACCTTGTTCCCGATATTTTCTCATCCAGCGCTTCATTCGTCCTGGGTCATGAATTCCCAGATGCTCATTAATCTTTCGATAAGTCCAGCCCTCAACCGTGTGCAGACGAATAGCCTCATTTTTCAACGTCTCCGAATACGTTTTAAACTTTTGTCCCTTAATCGCCATAAAAAATACACCCCCTAGAATTTCATCGGTTAAACCCAGGGTTTTTTCCAATGTCTATTCTAAGGGGTGCACTTCAGCTAATACTTTCTCAATTTTGTCTTTGTTTTTTTACTGTTCTTTACTGTTCAATCGTTGGTAATTTTCAAGCAGTCCAATAGCTTCTAAGGAAAAGAGATTGCTAACTTGTGGACTATGGAATCTCAGTTCTCTTGTTTTTATATAAGCTCATCGGTTAGCAATTTATCTTAGGATACTTAGACATTATTATTTGACCTTAGTAACATTCTAGATGCGTTTACTGAGAATTAAATTATCTATCAGTTGACATGCTTCTCATATTTCTGTGATGAAGCAATGAGGGGATGATAAGGACAGGATGTTATCAGCGGTAGAAATAGATTGTCAGTATCACTGTAACTACAAAAAAACTTTTGAGTTATTTGCCATGTAACTTTCATTCGGCTGTAGTTACTCAAGAAGATACAATTATTTTATATAATAAATGAGAATGAAGTTTTTATTTTTAAAATGTATTAAATATATTTGAATATTATTGACGATCAATGATGGTGAATGTATTATTATGATATGATATTAGAAAAGAGGTTTAAGCAATGAGTTCAAAAGCTGACAACTTTAAAAGATTAGCTGAGAAACGAGTAACAGAATGTGTGAAAAAAATAAGGCTTATCGGTAACTTGGCTAACAAAAACAACTACGAATATACAGTTGAGCAGGCAAAACAAATTGCAGCTACCTTAGAACAAGAAATTCAAAACCTAAAAAAAAGATTCAGAGATGAAGCTGAGGAGCAAGATTTTATTTTTAAGTTCGATGACTGATTTATAAGAGGAGGAAATAGGATTGAGAGAGATAATTCAAGATGGTGAGCGTGTATCTAATTTTCTTTCAGAGTTAAGTGCCGAGATTGGGGAGGCAGCAGCATCAAATGTGTTACAAACATCTGTAAATATATTGGAAAGAATCCCTGAAGTAAATAGCAGTGAAAAGATTTTAGGATTGCTTTATGGTTTAATCCAAAGTGGAAAAACTAATATAATTAATATGACAGTTGCTTTAGCCGCTGATAATGGCTATAAGCTATTTGTCGTATTAACTGATAGAAACAACTCTCTACAAGACCAAACTTTTGATAGATCGGATTCAGCACTATCAGGCATGTTAGTAAGGAAAATGGATGAAATTAGCGAAGAGGACCCAGAATACTTAAAAACTGTGTTGGAAACTGATGGAATTGTATTAATTTGTAAAAAGGACACTGCAGATCTTGAAAAGTTAATTACATTTTTATCAAATCAAGATTTAACCGATATATCAGCTCTAATTGCTGACGATGAGGCAGACGCGATAGGTCTAAATACTAATCAGCGCATTGAGGGTGAAGATCCAAGTGCGATAAATCAGCAACTTTTAGATCTACGCGATATGGTTTCAACGCAGCTTTATTTACAAGTAACAGCAACCCCTCAAGCAATAATTCTTCAAAACAAAGAGGATACAGGGTTCTATCCAGAATTTATAGAAATAGTTGACGCAGGCAGAGGCTATACAGGAATTCATACCTTTTTTCAGGAAAATGCAAAGGAACATATTAGGAATGTAGAAAAAGAGGAAATAAAAGAGCTTGCTAGAATGGAATCAGATGATGAAGATATAACTAGTATTCCTGATGGGTTAATGAGTGCCTTATCTAACTTTGTAATTGGAGCATCCGTCCGGCTGCTTGAAAATACAGAACCGAGACGTGAACAAAAATTCACTTTTCTCTGCCATATTAGTCCATATCAACTGATCCACACCAGGATAAAGAAACTAACAAAAAAATTTGTTGCGGATTTATATAAAGCATTAAAGAGACCGGAGGAATCAGAGAAAAGGGATTTTATCATGCATTATCTTTTAGCAGCTTATGCTGATTTAGAAGATACGCACCCAAAGATACCCGTATTTCCAGACGTGTTAAAGGTTTTAAGTGATAATATAAATAGTCATGATGTTATAGTACTTAACGCAGCACCTGAGTCTCAAAGTAACATCAAATTAAATAAAAAGTACAATTTCATTATTGGTGGAAACAAGCTTGGACGTGGTTTAACAATTCCTCGTCTGCTAGTTACTTATTATGGAAGGGTTGTTGCAAGACCACAGGTCGATACGTTAATGCAGCATGCCAGAATGTGTGGTTACCGTTCCAAAGATTTAACTGTAACTAGAGTGTTTATTCCTGAGGATATCGCGGACTTATTTGAAGAAATATGCGAGCACGATGCAGTCCAGCGAGATATAATCAAAAATCATAATATAGAAAGCACATTATATTTAAACAGAGATAATCTTAGTCCCTCAAGACCAAATGTTATTCCAAATTCGGTAGGGGCTTATAAGCCTGGACAGTTAAGGTTTCCTAAGGTCCCGGAATTTCATAGTGGAGTAATTGAAGAGGTGACTAGTTATGTAAATGAGAAAGTATTGGATATTACAGAACCTTTTGAACCAGTAGAAATTGAAGTTGATACTGTAATTGATATTTTTAATAAAATACCATTATTAGTTACCGGTGGATGGCGTACTAAAGTAATTGTAGAGTATTTAAGCTGGTACAAGGCCAATCGATCTAATTCAATCAACATGCTATACAATATTGATACCAACATCGGCCTTTCTAAAAGTAGAGGGAGTAAAGAAATTGGATCTGTACTCTCCCCAAGCATGCAGCGGATAGTGAGTGAAGTAGATAGCAAAAAACCATTGGCTATTTTTGTAAGAAATAGAGGTGTTAAAGAAGGCTGGGATGGAGTGGATTTTTGGATTCCTTTATTTAGGTTTCCAGAAGATGAGAATAACATTCTATTTAACCTAAACAATATTTAATGTAAAATAACACATCCTTAAAAAGTTTTTAAGGGTGTATTTTTTTATTAATTATTAAAGGATGAGTATTTATATGAAAATCAACGAAGTTCTCGCATACAGAAGACCATACGACCAATCTAAGGATATTATTGACGGTCTTCCAAGCTTTTTTCACTTAACACATAAACCAGGTGCCAAAAAACTCCTTTTAGAATCAGGAATTAATAAACCTGCGGATGTTAACGCCATCGATGGAAATAGAACACCAGTAATATTAATATCGAGTAGCCCTCATAAAATTGGTTCCACAGACACTCCGTGGCAAGACTTTTTTGATCCGGATAATGGGCATATAAGATACTATGGAGATAATAAAAAAACTGGACAAAATCCTGAAGTATCAAGAGGGAATAAAAGTTTACTAGCAGCTTTTGATGTACAGAATTCACTGGATAAATCAATCAGATTACATGCAACTCCTATTGTATTTTTCAAGAGAGTTTCATATAAGGGTAAGGTAAAGGGAAATGTGATGTTTCAGGGTTTCGGAATGGTTGAACGTGCAGAAAGAATAACACAATATGATATAAAAAAAGATGAATATTTCACGAACTATGTTTTTGATTTTGTTGTTTTTAGTATGAAAACAGAGGGAGAAGAATTTATGTGGGACTGGATAAATGCACGTAGAGATCCCGCCATGTCGATAAAGGATACTCTACGGTACGCACCAGAATCGTGGGAAAAATGGATTAGAGAGGGTTTGCCTTCGGTTGAAAAATATAGAAGGAGAGTTTCAAAAATACTAACAACAAAACCTCAAAATCAGAAACCAGGTAGAGGTTCTCGCGAAGAGAAGGCAATAAATGAAATATATAATTTTTATGATGGTAGTAGAAAAGCACGTTTTGAAGGGCTTGCCTCTCAAGTTGCACAAAAAATATTAGGCTCCGAAAAAGGATCGTACATGGAAGGGTGGATTACTCCTTCCTCCTCAGATGGAGGTTCTGATTTTGTAGGAAGGCTTGACATAGGTTCCGGTTTTTCGAAAACAAAACTCGTTGTATTAGGCCAGGCAAAATGTGAGAAATTTGATACCCCTACGGGGGGGAATCACATTGCTCGTACTGTAGCAAGATTAAAAAGAGGTTGGGTAGGAGTATATGTGACAACAAGTTACTTTTCTGAAGCAGTTCAAAGGGAAATTATTGACGACGGTTACCCGATTGTATTGGTTCATGGTTTAAGGGTAGCTGAAGAAGTGTTAGAAATGGTTTACGAAAAAGGATATTCTAACGTAACAGATTTTTTGCGGGAAATAGATAGTCTGTATGACGAAAAAATATTATCCCGAAGGCCAGAGGAGATTCTTTATTTATAGTATTAAGAATATAGTTTTCCTGCCTTGGTTTAGTATATGAAAAATTGTAAAAGGAGCTTGGATTACGAAGCTCCTTAATTTATGTTATTCTCAAAGTTCTGATTATCAGCCAACCTGAATTCATTGGGAGCTTCTCTTTAAAACTGGCTTATTTAATTTCTTATTTTCCTCAATAGTAGTAACCGCTCCAATAAGTTTCTTAATCATATGAACATGGATATATCCAAAATCTAACTTTTGTCTATATTCGGGCAATTTTATATTAATTGCTTGATGGGCACTATGTGCTCGTCAACAAGTATATTTAGAGGATTTTTTCAGCGAAACTGTGTCACTTTTTGAGCGTATGTACGAGGATACAAGAGTATGTTAGAGTAAATGATTACAACTTAGTGAGGAGGGACAGCGATGAGAAAAAGTACAAAGTGGGTATTATGGATTGTGGGACTGATGCTGGCTGCAATATTTGTGAATTTTTATATGAACCTATTTACGTTTGCTTATGCGTTGATTGCCGTGCTTTTGATGTTTTTTACCGGGTGGGGATTTCTGGCCAAGTTGAAAAACGATGTATACCAGCATGAAGAGCTGCACAAAAGAAGGCATGATTCTGCGATGGAGGATATAGACGAGTACACCAGATAACTTCTCTAATGTGCAGCTAAGCGCTAACGAACTCCATAGACGCTATTTGGCGCTTTTAAAGTCGAATTAAAATGTAACGATTCCCAGAGACGTTATCTCTGACATTAGGTTGATTTCTTTGCGAAAACAGTGTTTTTTTAATAAATAGCGTTACTAGGAATCGTTAAAATGTGGAGTAGGTGTTCTCATCTTAAATAAGGTTTCTCAGAATCGTTAGCGCTTAAGGCAAAGCGCATGGAGTATATGACGTGAACACGAGAGTCCGTATGGATCAATTGGCGGCTGCAATTTCGAAAACAGAATGTTCGAGATCCGGAATAACAAACTCATATTCAAATCCACCGCGTACGGCTGCACCTTTGAATTCAGCTTGGTTCACGTCTCGGGTTAGCAGTCCCATCTCCTGCATGACATCTTGGGCATCATTGTATGTGTAGTCTTCATTCGTTGTAAGAATTAGCACGGCAATGGCAACTAACTGTAATCCACCCGTAGGTTCACCGGTGTTTCCCGTATGGAACAAAGTGACTTTGTGAATTTCTCCTGCTTTATCCAGCACACCAGCCAGGCGTAAGTTATCGTTGAAGACATATTCAAAAGGTGTGGTGCTGTTATCGGCAGAGGTGGTTGTATTCAAACGAGAGATGTTTAAGCCATTCAATCGGTATTTGCCCACTGCGCTGTTAAACCTGTTTTTGAACTCATCTGCAGTCATGCCGAGGCTGGAGTTATGCAGCTGCTCGGATGAAGACGAACCCGGCTGCGCCGAGGTGGGCTGCTCAGAGTTCTCCGCAGAAGATTGGTCTGGCCGCACTGAACTAGACGGATCGGGATATGTTGAAGGAAATGCATCTTTGGCTTTAACTGTGGTGCCTGATCCATTCAGCTTCATTTCGTTTTCCCCGGATTGCGAAGCATTGGAAGAAGGAACCGTCATCATTCCAATCAGGCCGATAATACTACATACCAAACTCACCGCCCCAAAGATGACCCATTTCACCCGTATCTGCTTATGTTTGCGCGTGGACAAAACAAAAAATAGGAGCAGACGAAAGAAAGCAATCGATCCCAAAATGAACAAAGCGGTGTACAGCAGCTTCATAACTTCACCCCATCATTTCATGGTCACATAAAAGTAAAATATTGCGGAGCCTTCTAACGGATCGGCATTGACATATATCATAACACGTCATGAGAATTTATGATCATTGCTTCAGTGACACAGTACAAGCGAGCTGAAAAAATCCCTGCCAGCATCATACCAGCAGGGATTTTTTTGATAGATGAGAGAAGTATGGGAATGAAGAAAAGCCTTCATGTTACAACATGTCTTCATACCCTATCCATTTATACAGGCTTCACTGTAAATGTGAAGTGATACGGACGATTGGCCTGCAGCGTATACTCTGGATGCGTACGGGCACTCCAGCTGTCGTCACCGCCTACACCCATCTGCATGTAGTTGATGCGGGCGATGGTGTGTGAGCTTACTGGCAATTTGTAGACGTGGTCACCTGCTTCCAGTTCTTCTGGTGACCACGGAAGTGCATTGATTTCAAACGGAGCATTGGCTTCAAAATACAGACCGCTGCTGCCATGCACAGCATTATCAGCATTTCCGTCGTTTGCAGCCCTTCCAGCATTCCCGTCAGAGCCATCATTGCCCTTCTCACCATCACCACCCACAGCAGATGTGATTGCTGCATATCGCACATCCGTTTTGTTACCGCATTCCTGCGGTTTCAGGTATGGCACGAACTGATCACGAACGGTTCCGGTGTAATAGCCCAGGCGTGCACTGGTCAGACGGTCAACATAGTTGTCATGCGGCCCTCTGCCGTACCAGGAGATGGAGTCCAGACGATCTGTTAATTCAAACAGCATGCCGAATTCAGGCAGCTCAGGCAGACCTGCACCGGGAACGAGGGTTTGACTGATCTCAAGCTCGCCATTTGGTTTAATGTGATACGTGATAGACAGCGTAGTTCCCGGACTGGCATCCCATGTATAGTCCGTTACCACATGACAGCCCTGCACATCCGTATGATGTTCGAAACGAATCATTCTGTTCGTCACATGAGCATCCCGCCAGAACGCGGCGCGTTCATTCAGTTTGTTACCCAGATCGTTATCTGTCATTGCACGCCAGAAGTTCGCACGAGCAGGGGACAGCAGCTGCTCCTGAGAGTTAATCTGATAGGAAGTAAGTGCGCCAGTAACCGAGCTAAAGCTTACGGAAACTTCATCCGCATTCACTTTCAATCCGCCATCTTGCAGTTCCTCCACTTGAAGCGCGTCACTTGCTCCCGCAACAGGTTGCTGAATTGCACGCAGACGAGGAGATACGACAAACTGCTCCCAACCAATCTCATGCCCTGCATCTGCCCATTTGGCAGCTTTCTTGGTTACCAAAGATACAGTAAGCACAGCTTCCGTGTACAGATCAGAGGATGAGGTATAAGGAATGCGAACATCGACAGATTCGCCAGGCTGAGCAGCAATATCCAGGTGGCCTTTTTCTACAGGTACACCGTTATGGGATAACGTCCAGGCCAGTGCATATTCATTCAGATCGGTGAACAGGAAATGATTCGTGATGCGAATCAGCCCGGTTTGCAGATTGAGTGCCTGCATGCGAACGTTCTGATAACATTTTTTCACTTCTTCGAGCTTAGGTGTAACGGTTTTATCTGCCAAAATCAGTCCGTTGCCGCAGAAGTTGCCGTCATGCGGTGATTCACCAAAATCTCCGCCGTATGCGAGATATTCCACACCGTCTGCTGTCTTGGTACGGATCGATTGATCCACCCAGTCCCAGATGAATGCCCCTTGTAGAATCTCGTATTTATCGAACATTTCCCAGTACAAATGCAGGCCGCCGCAGGAGTTCCCCATGGCATGACTGTACTCGCAGATGATATAAGGTTTTTTATCACCCTTCATACGTGCGTACTGCTCGATATCATTCGGACTGATATACATCGTAGACTCAATATCACTGGCTGAATCGGAAGGGCGGTAGTGATAGGTGCCTTCATAATGAACGAGTCTTGTCGGATCAGCTTGTTTCAAATAGTCATACATGGCAATAAAGTTATCGCCGCCAAACGATTCATTCCCGAGTGACCAGATGATGATGGACGGATGGTTTTTATCCCGCTGGAACATCGAATTACAGCGATCGATAACATTGCTGCGCCATTCCGGTTTGCTTGCCGGGATGTTGTCGTCATTCATTTCTTTTTGCCCGTAGTACCAGGTACCATGTGTCTCCAGATTCGTCTCGTCAATAACGTAGAGTCCATATTCGTCACAAAGCTCATACCAAAGCGTCTGGTTCGGATAGTGGGACGTTCGTACAGCGTTAATATTGTAGGCTTTCATCAGCTCAATGTCGCGAATCATATCTTCACGTCCGATGGCCCGTCCTGAATCAGGCGAGAATTCATGGCGGTTGACACCTTTGAATACGATGCGTTTGCCGTTAATTTTCATCAAGCCGTCCTTGATCTCAAATCTGCGGAAGCCGACACGGGTGCGAACAGCCTCTACCGTTTCGCCCGATGTATTCTGAATGGACAGCACCAGTGTGTACAGGTTAGGCGTTTCGGCACTCCACAAGAGCGGGTTCGCAACTGGAGCAGAGAGGTGTAACGTTACTTCTTCTTCATTGGTAAAAGAAACCTCTGCCGCCAGCGGCTGATCCAGAACAAGCTGCTGCTCCGCATCATAGAGCTGCGCTTGAACCGTCAAGCCTTCCACTTGCTGTCCAGCATTATGATTGTACAGTTGCACATCCAACTGAAGTTCTGCATTCTGCAAAGCATCATCGAGTTCTGTACGAACGAAGAAATCAGCGATCTGAACCGGTGAAGGCGAGTGCAGATATACGCCGCGGAAAATACCGCTAAGCCGCCAGAAATCCTGATTCTCCAGCCAGCTTGCATCACACCAGCGGTAAACTTCAACCGCGAGCTTGTTCTCGCCTTCTGTCAGGTATGCCGTGATATCAAATTCCGCAGGTGTGAAGGTATCTTCACTGTAGCCCACAAGCTCTCCATTCACCCAAACATAGAAAGCTGATTCAACACCCTCAAAGTGCAGCAGGACAGGACGTTCCTTCCAGTCCGCAGGTACCGTGAATGTGCGAATATATGAACCTACAGGGTTGTAGGTTGCCGGTGCAAAAGGTGGCTTTAACTCAGGCTCACGCTCTACCCATGGATACGTCATGTTGGTGTAATGAGGGTAATCATAACCCTGAAGCTGCCAGTTGGATGGCACGCTAATTTCATCCCAGCCGCTGGCATTATAGTCCGTTTCATAAAAAGAAGTAATCCGCTGTTCCGGCGTTTCCGCAAAGTTGAACTTCCATGATCCATTCAGAGACCTGTACCATGGAGAAGAGGTGAACTCATTAGACAAGGCCTCTTCTATAGATGGGAACGCTACCATATTGGCATGCGCTGGCAGACGATTCACCTGAAACGTCTCGGGATTGTTGTTCCATTCCGGATATCCGTTAGCCGGAGGGGTGTGCACGAGTTTCTTTCGCATAACAGCAGCTCCTTTGATCATGTTATAATATATTCACAGTATAGAATTGATCAGGCACTTAGAGAATAAAGGATATTGCCCATGTATATCACAATATGAAACTAAGGCTGGAGAGCGTGGTGTGCCGGATGAATACACGAATCTTTTTTGGCAAAACAGATGAAGCCGCACGTCTGCCGATCTATATGACGACCGTCGGTTACTGGGAACACCAATTCGAAACGGAGCGCCCGGAAGGTTTCCCCGATTATCAGATCCATCAGGTCATTCAGGGGCAGGGCAGGCTGATTATAGAGGATGAAGAAGAATATACCGTTGGTCCGGGGGAAGTATTCATCACCTACCCTGACATTCCGCACCGGTATATGCCAATGACGGATCGCTGGGAGCTGGCGTGGGTATCCTTTCAGGGCAGGGAAGCCAGTCAGCTGCTGGCCTATGCGGGGATTACCAGTTCAGGCGTGTATAAACTTAGAAATCCCGAGCTGCTGTCTGCCTTGGAGCAGATGCTTGTGAGGGGAGAGGGCACGGGGGATACGATGGATGCAGCCGAGGATCGGGATAGCTCCAAACATCTGTACGCCCTGCTTCTTGATTTGAAACCGCTGCTGATTGTTTCGGACAATGACAACGATGAGATGGAGCGTCTAAAACCGGTGCTGCGCTATATTACAGAACATCTGGATCGGCCGCTATCGCTGAAGGAACTGGCCAACGTTGCCGTTGTATCTCCTCAATATCTGTGCCGGTTGTTCCAAAAGGCCCTGCATGTCAGACCTGTATTTTATATCAATCAAGAGCGAATCAACCGCAGTAAACAGCTGATGTTCAGTGAACGGGCACTGCGAATCTATGAAGTTGCAGACCGGGTTGGGTATGAGAATGCAAGTTATTTCTGCAGCATGTTCAAACGGCATACCGGCATGAGTCCGGAACGATTTCGGAAGCTGCACGGTTTAAGCTAAACCGGAGCGAACGTTACCCTGCTCATTTTTTGATCTGTTCTTCATCAGAATTTCAGTTTCTCTTAAGGTTGGGGGATTAAGATTACTCTTGTAAACCCCTTCTCGTGTTAAATAGATGTGTGACTGGCCCTGTTCGGATTATCCTCCGAGCAGGGCACTTTTTTTACCCTGATTAAAGATCATCATGATATGATGAGAGAGAAGACTGACCATAATGATACATAACGTGAACCCAGAGATCGGGTCAGATTTGTTCCATTTGAATGAGGAAGGGAAAGGCAGGGAAATGAATGGATACTCTTCTGCACTCGTTGTATCGTCCCGTACAACTGAATGGACTTGATCCGCGTACATACTATATCGAATGCGATCCGTCGCCTGTACTTAAGCCCTATGTCGCCTGTTACTGGGAGTCTGGGAGCCGTAAACATGCAGAAGGCGATGGACAAGACGCGGTGACAATGGATATCAAGGTGAGGGATATCATGCTGAAGTCTGCGACTTCTGCCCGTGTGCTGCCGGATGGCTGTACCGACATCCTGATCGATTATAATCCGGAGAAGGATCGACATGCGTACAGTTATTGCGGCAATTACATGCAGCCATTTGCTTTTCCGTTATCGCAGACAGCGCCGCTGGCGGGAGCTTATACATTTGGTGTGCGTTTTTTTCCCGGAGGAGCACCTTTCCTGCACGGCCAATCTCTGGATTTGTTCACGGATCAACGTATACCGCTGGAGGATTGCTGGCCGATCGGGTGGGACGAGCTGCGGATACAGATGCAGGAAACAATGAATTTCGCAGAGCGCGTGCAGGTGATGGAGCATTATCTCCGGCGTATGATTGCATCCAGCAGCTGGGCTCCTAATCAAGCCGATCAGGATTTGCTTCGCAGCGTTTTGCACCGCATCTTCAAGGAAAAAGGCACCATGAGTATACAGGAAATTGCGCTGCGGGAAGCGGTCAGCGAACGCCAGCTTCATCGTAAAATGACCGAGCAGGTGGGCATCAGCCCCAAGCGATTCAGTGAAATTGTTCGTTTCCATCAGGTACTGCACGGAATCCGGAATGGGCATACTGCTGACGGAGCAGCTCTTGCTCAGACCTATGGTTTCTATGATCAGGCACATCTGATCAGGCAGTTCCGCAAGTTTTATGGCGATACGCCGCTGGCTGCTGTTCAGGAGCATCAACAGATGTTGTCCGAAAAGTACAATGATGCGGCAGTATCCTCCGTTATACTATGAACCATAGACTTATTACAAAGGAGTAATGAATCATGAATGGAACATTGCAAATTCGGGATCATCTGTTAACGGAGCTGGAGACTGGCGTGCGTACAGGCGCTTCGTTAATTCGGCTTATACGTGAGGAGGACTGGGCATATCGTCCGCAGGACAATATGCGCTCACTCGTTGAACTGGTGCATCATTTTATCCAGATTACCGCTTCGGATCTTGTCATTATGCAGGAAAAAGGTGAAGCTGAAGTAAGTCAAGTGGAGAACAGCCTATCGGGAAACCAGGATATTGAGCAATTAGAAGGGACATTATGGAGTAACTTTGAGGCATATAAAGCGTATATCACAAGTCTCAGCGAAGAGGACTTTCTGAACCGCTCTACCCAAGCTTTCTATGCAGAGCATGGACATCTGCAGGTGCAGTGGCAGATCGAAACGCTGACACATGTGTTCCACCATCGCTCACAGCTCTACAATTATCTCAAACAGCAGGGGCATGAATTAAACTTCTTTATGCTGTATGCTTAATTTATTCTTGAACAAACAGCTCCGCCGGATCATCCGGCGGGGCTTGTTTTGTTTTTTGCGAATATGCAGTATCTATTAAACTTGCATGTCAGCTATAAATGTACGTTCTACCACGGTCGATTCACCGTGGCTTTACTAGATTTCAAACATAGAATACCGTATCAAAGCAAAAAGGAGGTGATTTTGATGGCCATCCTTTTACCATTACAATTCTACAATCTTCCAGCAGGTGTGGGTAAATCCTACTATGAAAACCTGTCTGGCGGCACCAATGCAAGTGTTACGGTGAACAACAATGGACCGTTTCCGGTATCTCTCGTCATCACTCGTGTCAATGCTCCGGTTGTCACTTATGTTGTTCCGGTGAACAGCAGTTTGAGCATTACCGCAAGTCAGGTGCTGGTCTTCGCTTTGCTGGCGAACCAGGGAGGTGCTGCTTCCGGTACGATTGAAGTTGCTTTGTCGTAATTCGGTGTGGTAGAAACTTAAGGGCCTCTGTCGGACATGTTCGGCAGGGGTCTTTTTTTGCTGGTGTGATCTGGATTTATAGTGATAATATACTAAGGTGTGTTGATTTACTATTTTAAGCAGTGTAGTCTGCAGGAAAAAGAAGGGAAGATAAGGATGATCAAAAAAATGTTCTGTTACATCCTAGGAGCAAGCCTAGGTTTAACCGTGCTGTTATCAGCGCCCATGTTAGCTCAAGCAGAAAGACAATCATTAAATTACAGTAACGGAGCAGTATATTACGGAGAGACCAAAAACGGAAAACCTCACGGGGAAGGAACAATGACATGGGGGAAATCCAAAACTTACAATGGAAGCTGGATGGAGGGCAAACGTTCAGGACAGGGAGTTTATAAGATGATAACGCGAGAAACAGACCGAATCTCAGAAACACAGTATGAAGGAACCTGGAAAAGCGATCAAAAAGAAGGCAAGGGGGAACTGCGTGTCAACGAGATTAGTCTGACTGGAACAATGCTGGAGTCACGAGTGCAAACAGGGACCTTTTCTAAAGATCAGTGGATTGCCGGGTATGATGTGCGCAAGGGGGAGTCTGACCCTCCGTATTATTTTGCTTATCAAGATGCAAAAATAAAACTTCAAATTATGGGTGAGGCAGGAGAAATTTTGAAAGGGCTTAAAGAAGGTTATTTCTTCACTTTTAAGTATCAAAAAGGAAAAGTACATAAAAATGTTGGTGTCGGGGATGAGTATGATCCCAAAGCGTTTCGTTCCTTTATCTTAAGTATAGAAAAAGAGATTAAACCTTATATCCAGCAATTCGAAAAGCTTGCGAAAAAACTATAATTGTTTATCCCGAACCCGGTACGATTAATTACATAGTATAGACCGCACGTTGAGAGCGTGCCTCGGATTCGGGAGGTTGATCGAATGAACCGCAAGCGAACAAAATTAATGGAAACAGAACGACTTGTATTTACGACATGGGACGAAGGGGATCAGGCACTCGCATTTGCGCTCTGGGGTGATCATGAGGTGACCAAGTGGATCAGCGGCAGCGATGTGCTGAGTGAAGAGGAAGTGGAAGCGAGGTTAACGCAGGAGATTCAGCGCGAGAAGCAGGAGGGAGTGCAGTACTGGGCTCTTTTTCAAAAAGATTCTGGCGTATTTGTCGGCTGCTGTGGTCTTTATCCTTATGCACCGGAAGAAAATATCTATGAGCTTGGTTTCCTGCTGACCCGGGATCACTGGGGACAAGGATATGCACAGGAAGCGGCACAGGCCGTTGTTCACTATGCTTTTGACAAGCTAGAAGCATCCTCTCTGGTTGCAGTGCATCATCCTGATAATGAAGCGGCGTATCACATTCTAAAGAGGCTGGGGTTTGAGCATGCGGATGATCGGCGGGATGAGGCATCAGATATGGTGCAGCCATTCTATCGTTTGCAAAAAAATAATGAAGTCTGCTGAATACATCCCTCATGTGGCGTTATCCAAATGAATATGCCGGAATCTAGTTAGAGGCAGCGCCATACGCCATGTCATTGAACGAGTTTCATATTATGCGGGATGATCCCCTGTTATTTTATGCTGTATTTATTTTGCTTTCAGCTTCTTTTAAGGTAAAAGGGATAAGATAACTCTTGTAAACCCCTTCTCGTGTTAAATAGATGTGTGACTGACCCTGCCGGGCGACGGCGGGGTGTTTTTTTGTTTTATTTCTATCTTATTATTATGTTACGATTTATAACAAAGAAAAACAAACATAAATAAAATATTACAAAAGTTATTTTAAGCATAAATCATTGACTTTCAAACACAAACAAAGGTATAATAAATGTGAAAAAAGGAACTTACTTTGATCGTGACAGACCATTTATAGTTGAACATAGGAGAGGATAATGATGAACGTGACCCTTCGTACCGAAAGACAGCACCCTGCCGGGTTCGATATTCCATTTGTACGCGAGATGGCAGAGATTACGCAGCATATGTGGAAGAATGGCTGGGATGAGCGCAACGGCGGCAATGTCAGTTATCTGCTGAGCGAAGAGGAGGTTGCCCCGTACATCGATATTCATCGGGTCATTCGGACCATTACACCTGCCTTTTCCGTGCAGGAGCTGGCAGGTCAGTACTTTATCGTTACGGCTTCGGGCAAATATTTCAAAAACGTGCTGGCAGACCCGGAGGGCAATCTGGGCGTGCTTCGTGTATCGTCAGATGGACAGGAGCTGGAGGTGCTGTGGGGACTGAATGGCGGAGCGAATCCGACAAGTGAACTGCCAACCCATTTTATGAGCCATATGGAACGTTTGAAAATAGACCCGAATCACCGGGTTGTGATGCACAACCATGCGACACATGTACTTGCGATGACCTTCATTCATGAGCTGCATGAGGCCAAGTTCACGAAGACTCTTTGGCAGATGTGCACCGAGTGTGTGGTGGTCTTTCCAGATGGCGTTGGCATTATCCCATGGATGATGCCTGGGTCGAATGAGATCGGCCGCGCAACCGCGGAGAAAATGAAGGAATACCACGCAGTCATCTGGCCGCAGCATGGCATATTTGGAACAGGCACAACGATCGACGAAGCGTTTGGACTGATTGAAACGATTGAGAAGGCCGCCCAAGTATACATGCTTGTTGCAGGCCATGACATCCGCCAGCGGATCACGGATGAGCAGCTGCGTGCACTTGCGCAGCAATTCGGCGTAACGCCTCGTCCCGGTATCATTGAAAGTTAACTTGCAGCAATCCGAATATGACAATGGTGTCATATCAAACTAACGAAATAATTGAACAGCAGCAGCCTTCGATTCTCTGAATCGAAGGTCTTTTTCTTTTTTTCAGGCAAACAATCGTCGTTTTGGTTCAAAAACGTTCAATTTGTTCAGTAAGAATGGCTTTGTTATCGAATATTGAATCGCAGCATGCATTATCACGCGCTGGCGATTTTCGGGTGAAATGACATATTGTCAATGGCTCTGCGATTTTGCATAATAACTATGCTTCACAGATAAAAACATACATTGCTTTACAGATGAGATGAAAATAAGCTTACAGATGAGAGATGGAAGGAAGTTATGATCATGCTTGGCAAAATGAAGAGAATCTTAATCGGCAAGCCAATGAAGTCGGCTGAATTGGATGCAGAAAAATTGGGGAAATGGAAGGCGCTCGCCATTCTGTCCTCCGATGCTTTGTCATCCGTGGCCTACGGTACGGAACAGATTTTGCTTGTGCTGGTTGCGGCCGGATTCGCCGCCCTGTGGTACTCGGTTCCGATTTCCATCGCCGTGCTGGGATTGCTCGTCATTTTAATTTTTTCGTATCGCCAGACGATATTTGCTTATCCTACAGGGGGCGGCGCATACATCGTAGCTAAGGATAACCTGGGTACCACACCGAGTCTGATTGCCGGAGGTTCACTGCTGGTCGATTATATCCTGACGGTGGCTGTGAGTTCGTCCGCAGGCACGGATGCGATCACATCCGCTTTTCCTGTACTGCATGACTATAGTGTCATTATTGCGCTTATTATGATTGTGTTTCTGACGGTTATGAATTTGCGGGGGGTTACGGAGTCAGCTTCGGTGCTGGCGATCCCCATTTATCTGTTTATCTTCTCCATTGCCATTCTCATTATTTCGGGCGGTATCAAGTTTCTGGCTGGCGGAATGCATGCTGCGGCTCCAGAGTTCGGAACAAGTCTGTCACATGTCAGCATCTTCCTGCTGCTCAAAGCGTTCAGTTCTGGGTGCTCGGCTCTGACCGGGGTAGAGGCGGTAAGTAACGCAATCCCGAACTTCAAGCAGCCTGCGGAGAAAAATGCCGCTGGAACCTTGCTGCTCATGGGATGTATCCTCGGAGCAATGTTTATTGGCATCACGCTGCTAGCCTTTGGGTACGGCATCAAGCCTGATCCGAAAGCAACGGTCATTTCCCAGATTGCCGAAGCGACGTTTGGCAGAGGGTGGATGTATTTTATCATCCAAGGTGTAACGGCTTTGATCTTGTTCCTGGCCGCCAATACAGCATACTCGGCCTTTCCGCTGTTGTCTTTCATGATGGCAAAAGATAAATATATGCCGCATATGTTTATGGTGCGAGGAGACCGTCTGGGCTTCTCGAACGGCATTATTTTTCTCAGTGTGATGTCTGCATTGCTGGTGGTAGGTTTCAAAGGAGATACCGGCAGCCTGATTCCGCTCTATGCGGTTGGGGTGTTCATTCCGTTCACCCTGTCCCAACTGGGCATGATGATTCGTTGGATCAAAATCAAGCCGTCCGGGTGGAGAACAAAGCTTCTGGTGAATACGATCGGTATGCTGACCACGTTGTCGATTACGCTGATTTTTATTTTTACCAAGTTCACGCAGACATGGGTTATCTTTATCTTCCTGCCGCTTGTAGTCTATGTGTTCATGCGCATTCGCAGCCATTATTGCAACATTGCAGACGAACTGCGTATCGATATTCAAGTGGATAAACCGGCCAAGAAAGGCAACACCATTGTTATTCCGGTGGCAGGCATTACTCGGGTCGTCATGAATACGATCAGTTACGCACAGACGATGTCGGATCATGTAGTGGCGCTGTACATTGGCTTTGATGATGAGGCCATTCGCAAGATGGAACAGAAGTGGGAGGAATGGAATCCCGGCGTGCGTCTGGTCGTAATCAAATCAAGGTACCGCAGCATTATGGGGCCGCTGAAGAAATTCATTGATACCGTAGAGTGGAAAACAGCTGAGACCGATCATATCACCATACTAATTCCGCAATTCATTACGAAGCACTGGTGGCAAAATGTACTTCATAACCAGACCAGCTTTATGATCCGTGCCTATCTGATTAATTATAAAGATGTGATTGTTACCACTGTACCGTATCATCTCAATCGATAATTGAAGAAGGCAGCGGAAATACCAGATGGGCGAGATGCTGAATGAAGTTGATGAAGTATCGAACTTAATGATCTGCATTTTGAAAATGGAAGTATAATGTAAAATGAGGTTTATCATTGTAACGTTAATATTTAATATAGTATTTACACATATTACCGCAGGGAATTCTCCAGGAGAGGAGGTTCCTTGCGGTTTTTTGTATATTTGTAAAGCGCAGTACCCTCTAGCTGATCCATGCTGTTTTGTGTAAAACAACTTGGTGAGGATTAACTTGATTTTGATGAACATTTCATTTGGCTGTGACATTGAAAATTTAGACTAGATCATGTGGTGCCGAGCTGAGTCCATCGCGAAGCTTGTACACTCAATCGAAAATTGAAAAGCTAAATGAGAAGTGTAAATCAAGAAATGTATTTTAGGAGGAAAAACGTCAGATGAGTGATCTTGATAACCAGTTCAGCCTGCCCGCCGTCAAACGGCGTATAACCTCAAGTACACGTGAACAACGAACAGCCTCACTTCGGCTGCAGCGTGTGAGGGAGAACCTGCTGGCCTATGGTTTTCTGGCACCATCACTGCTTTTGTTTGCTGTGTTTTTGTTTTACCCCATGTTCAAATCGGTGTATCTGAGTCTGCATTCTACCGATCCGACAGGACAGATTGCAGCTTACGTAGGGCTGGAAAACTTCAAAGCGGTATTTCAGTCAGGGCTGTTTATGCAGGGCATGAAAGTGAATTATTATTTGTCCTGTTCACCGTACCAACGGGTATATTCGGGGCTCTTATCCTAGCTGCTCTGACCCACAACCGCTTCAGGGGGATGCGTGTGTTCCAATTTGTATTCTCGCTGCCTGTCGTGTTATCGGTTGGCTCGTCGGCGGTCATCTGGAAATTTCTATTCCATCCGACGCTTGGCATGCTCAATTATCTGCTTGGCAGAGCAGGGATTGATCCCATTCCTTGGTTAATCAGTCCCGATTGGGCACTGATTTCCATCTCCATCATGACGATCTGGATGAATCTCGGTTTCAACTACATCATTCTATCCAGCGGATTGCAGGGGATTCCGGATGAAATCTATGAAAGTGCCAGGATGGATGGGGCAGGTGCACTCTTGACGTTTCGCAAAATCTCCATGCCGCTGCTGTCGCCAACCCTGTTCTTTGTGACGGTTGTATCCATCATTGGAGCGTTTCAATCCTTCGGTCAGATCAACATTCTGACTCGGGGCGGCCCAATGGACAGCACCAATGTGTTTGTGTATTCCATCTATCAGGAAGCTTTTGTTAACTTCCCCTTTGGGACAGGCAGTGCACAAGCTTTAATTCTGTTTGCAGTCATTATGCTGCTGACCCTGCTTCAGTTTAAATGGGTAGAAAGGAAAGTACATTACCAATGAGTGCAAAATGGACCCAGACCCTGCTCTATATGCTGCTGACGATCTGCGCTGCACTGGTGTTATACCCGGTGATGTACACCTTTTTCATGGCCGTGATGACTCCTGAGGATGCCAGTGCTTATCCACCGCATATTATCCCGACTGCCGTTGATTTGTCCAATTTCGCGGAGGTATTCGACATTGTACCGATTGGACGGTTCATCGGTAACACTTTTCTGGTAGCGGGCTTGACCACGATCGGTCAATTAAGTACAGCCAGTATGGCTGCCTATGCTTTTGCCAAGATGCAGTTCAGAGGCAAAAACATTATCTTCAGCATGTTTGTTGCCACCATGATGATTCCGTGGGAAGTCACCATGATCCCTAACTACCTGACGATTCGCAGTTGGGGCTGGCTGGACAGCTATCCGGGACTGACGGTGCCGTTTCTCGCAACGGCATTCGGTACATTTCTGCTCCGGCAGTTCTTTATGCAGCTTCCCAAGGAGCTGTTCGAAGCAGCGAAAATCGACGGCTGTGGACACATTCGTTATTTCATCTCACATGTGCTCCCACTGTCCCGTCCAGCCCTTGGCACGTTAGCCATCTATTCATTCCTGAGTATGTACAATTCATATCTGTGGCCGCTGCTCGTCACCAATACCCCTGAGATGAGGACAGCTCAAATCGGCATCTCCATGTTGGAGTTCCAGGAATCGACGGCGTGGAATCTGGTGTTTGCCGGAACGGCGATGGTGATTGTGCCATCCCTGCTGCTCCTGATCTTTGGACTGAAACAGCTGGTACGCGGCATGGCTGCAGGTGCGCTTAAGGGATGAAAGATAGATAAATAACTTGCAGCAATCTGCGTTAACATGTCTGGCCGAGCTTGCAGGTTACGCATGAACTGCCAGGAGCGAATAAAATGAGGCGCGCCTCTTAACAAAGTTTTTGTGAAACAGCAAGAGTAGTGGAGGAGAAGAATCAATTCTGAAGAAGCGAAGCGCTCGCCTTTGTCTCTAGAATTTACACAACTAAAAATAGTTCAATTAAATTTGGTGACAACAGCGATCGTAAGAATGATTCATATCCGTAACGGTCACTTTGCAGTTTACAAGAATCTTTTTTAACACGAGCCATATAAAAGGAGAGCGACATGAAAAAAGAGGAACCTTTGCACTAATGCTGGTCGCGCTGATGCTTATTATATCTGCCTGCGGCACGAAAGCAGAAACAAGCAGCCCGGGAAGTGGAGCTCAAGCTGAAGCTGCAGCAGCAGAACCTGTTCAATTGATCTGGTGGCACTCCATGTCTGGTGCAGGCGAGAAGGCGATTAATCAGCTCGCTTCCGATTTTAATGCAGGCCATCCGGACATTCAGGTTAAAGCAATCTATCAGGGGAAATATGACGAGAGCTTGAATAAGCTTAAAGCATCGATCGGTTCAGACAGCGGCCCGGATCTGATCCAGGTCTATGAGATTGGAAGCAAGTTTATGATCGACTCCGGTATGATTACACCGGTGCAGCAGTTCATTGACAAGGATAAGTTTGACCTGTCCCAACTGGAGCCGAACATTATTCGATACTATACGATTGATGGCAAATTGAACGCGATGCCTTTTAACACGTCAAACCCGATTTTGTACTATAACAAAGATATGTTCAAGGCTGCGGGTCTTGATCCGGAGAGTCCGCCAAAGACCTACGAAGAGTTTGAGAAAGCAGCGAAAGCATTATCGAAGGACGGTAAACCAGGTGCATCAATGGCGATTTACGGCTGGTTTATAGAACAGTTTTTTGCCAACCAGAATGCAGATTATGTTAACAATGGAAACGGCAGAAGTGAGACGGCCACGGAATCTCTGCTCAATTCTGAAGCTGGCGTGAAAACATTAACGTGGTGGAAAAAGATGATCGATGAGAAGACCCTCTCGAATCTGGGACGCAGCACAGATGATACCACCGCAGCTTTTACAGCACAGCAGATTGGCATGACGCTGGATTCCACTGCAGGACTGCGTAAAATTGTCGAAGGCTCAGGTGGTAAGTTCGAGCTGGGGACAGGTTTTCTGCCCCGTCCTGAAGGTGCCAAAGGCGGAGTTGTAGTCGGTGGCGCAAGCTTGTACATTATGAACAACAAGTCGGAAGCGCAGCAGCAGGCTGCATGGGAATTCATTAAGTACCTGGCGACACCTGAGGTACAGGCTAACTGGAGCGTAGCGACAGGATACTTCCCGATTACGACAGCAGCTTACGACGAGCAGGTATTAAAGGATAATATGGCGAAATATCCGCAGTTCCAGACAGCAGTCGACCAACTGCACGCTTCAGCTGATTCGACAGCAACATCCGGGGCCATTATGGGTGTTTTTCCAGAAGCAAGACAAATTGTCGAAGGTGCTGTTGAAACCGTGTTGAATGGACAAGGAGCACCGCAGGAGGCACTGGATGCAGCTGCGAAGCAGATTACAGAGAAAATCAATCAATATAACAGTACCGTGAAGAAGTAATGAATCTATAAAACAGCAGGCCAGACACCATATCTCTCTTGGTCGCACACATTTCCAATAGGGTAGAGCCGCAGGTGTAAATATGGCGATGACAGAGTTAACCGTATGGAAGGATAGATTGTTATATCCAAAAAAAACAGCTTGCAGAAATTGTTCTGCAAGCTGTTTTTTTGTCATGAAGACGTATCCCTTTTTATGTAAACTATTATCCCGAAAATTCAAGGGGACAAATATAAGACGCTGGATAAATGATTGACATGCTATCGGCTCATATCTTATAATCAACTCGTTCATTAAATTGATAATGATTATCATTAACGATTAGGAGAGAATATACAGATGAAAAAGAAATGGATTCTGCCACTCATTGTACTGATGATGTTTACGATCATTGCCAGCGCATGTGGTAACGGAGCTGCAAACGGTACATCAGACAATGGCAAACAAGAGACAACTGCAGAAGAAGGGACAAGCGGTGAATCAGCAAATACGGCAGATACAATCACGTATCCATCCGAAACAGGGCCAGTTGAGATTCCCGCCAAACCGCAGCGCATCGTTGCTCTAACGAACGGTCCAAATGTGCTTTCTATGGATGTAACACCAGTGGGCGTGGATAAATGGACGGCGGAAAACCCACTGTTCAAGGATAAATTAAAGGATGTCGCGATTGTAAGCGAGGAAGACCCCGAGAGTGTTTCGGCTCTTAATCCGGATCTGATCATTGCAGGTTCGCACATGAAAAATTTGGAGCAGCTGTCCAAAATTGCTCCAACCATTGTATACACTTGGGGGAAACTCGATTATCTGCAGCAGCAGCTGGAGATTGGCAAGGTGTTAAACAAAGAGTCCGAAGCGCAGGCGTGGATGGATGACTTCACCAAAAGAGCAGAAGAAATTGGTAACGAGATCAAAGCCAAATATGGTGATAAGGTAACAGTTTCTACGATTGAAATTGCTGATAAAGATGTTTTCGCTATGGGAGATCACTGGGCACGCGGAACAGAAGTACTGTATCAAGCCATGAAGCTGAATATGCCGGAAAAAGTGAAAAATGATACGTTAAAAGAAGGTTATCACTCCTTGTCACTTGAAGTTCTTCCGGAATACATGGGTGACTTCGTTGTGGTAAGTAGGGATATGGCCCGCGATAACGAAATTATGAAATCGGGGATTTGGGGTAAAATCCCGGCCGTTCAGAACAAACATGTGATCGAATTGGATACCAAATCGGTGACGTATAGCGACCCGACCACGTTGGAATATGTATTAAATATTTTCAAAGAAGGATTTCTTGGTGCAGGGAATAAATGAGCTGAATCTGCAGTTGGGTTTTGAATCAGAGAAGCTTTGATACAGAGCGCGCGTGCGGGAGCTGCATGCACTTCTTGACCGTGTAATCGAAATATACAATCAAAGAGACGAAGATGGCAGCCAAAGCCTCTTCGTCTCTTTGGTTTAATCTAGACAAAATCCCCTTTCTCCGTAGTAGAGAAAGGGGGTTAAAGGAAAAAATTCAATGATAACAGTATGAGAGCAGTTATAATGACTTATCTTATGATGAGTGTAAAACTGTTCTGACTTCTGATTAATTATCCTTCAGATCAGCTATAGATTTAACATCCATGTAAGCAGGAACGACAAGGCCGGTTTTCACGCCAGTCATATTAGGTCCCAAATCATCCAACTGATCTTTATATTTAGACCAGTAATCCGCATGTGTCAGCGGCAGCCATGCAGCCGGAGAAGCATCAACGTCTCCTGATGCAACACCAGTCCACATCGGTCCGGCTTCCACTTGCAGTGCGTTTACTTTGTAACCCAGATTGTTCTCCATTACGTATTTCAAGAGATTTGTACTCGCAATCTCCGAGTCCCAAGCCACATAACCAAGACGGAATGTGTCTCCGTTGACTGGCTTCAAACCTTTGGTCCATTCATTAATCTGGTCCGCATGTTTCTCCGCATAGTCTTTGGCAGCTTGTTCAGGGGAAGTACCGCCCTGAATAGCAATCATCATTTCGCCCATCTCATCTGAAGTCCACTTGAAACGGGACAGGAATTCATAAGCAGTCGGATGATCTTCCTTCAGACCTTTACGAGCGATGGTGTGTATCTCTTCTGCATCACCATATACCTTATCAGGGTCTTCCAGATATTTCAGATCATACTGGTTAAACATCCAGTGCGGAGTCCAGCCTGTAATAATAATGGGTTCTTCATTTTTGTAAGCTTTGTCCAGCGCAGCCGTCATGGCTGCACCGGACCCTTCTACCAGATTCCAGTTTGCCAGACCATATTTTTCAATGGCACTGGCGGTGGATTTCATGATACCGGCACCTGGATCGATGCCGATAATTTGGTGATTAACTTCATTTCCCACGTTCGCATTAGCCGCAGGTGAGGAAGAAGAACTGGAAGCGGAAGCCCCTGTTTCCAAATCTTCAATCGAGTTTACGTCTGTCATGTATTTTGGAACAACCAGACCTGTACGCACACCTGTCATGTTGGCTCCGAGATCTTCAACCTGATCTTTGTAACGATCCCAGTAGTCCGCGTGTGTTAGCGGCAGCCATGCAGCCGGAGAAGCATCAACGTCACCCGAAGCGACACCAGTCCACATTGGTCCTGCTTCAACCTGAAGCGCATTGACTTTGTATCCTAGTTTGCTCTCCATCACATATTTCAATAAATTCGTACTGGCAATCTCGGAATCCCATGCCACATAGCTCAGTTTGAACGTATCACCGTTAACCGGTGTCAGATCTTTCGTCCATTCATTGATCTGATCCGCATGCTTCTCGGCATAGTCTTTAGCTGCTTGTTCAGGGGAAGTGCCATCCTGAATAGCAATCATCATCTCGCCCATTTCATCCGAAGTCCATTTGAAACGCTTCAGGAATTCGTAAGCGACCGGATGATCTTCCTTCAGACCTTTACGGGCAATGGTATGAATTTCTTCGGAATCACCAAAAGATTTTTTCGGGTCTTCCAAATATTTAAGATCGTACTTATTGAACATCCAGTGAGGTGTCCATCCCGTTATAATAATGGGTTGTTCGTTTTTCATGGCTTTATCGAGTGTTGCGGTCATAGCGGCACCAGAACCTTCGATCAGATTCCAGTCAGACAATTTGTAATCTTCAATGGCTTTGGCTGCAGACTTCATAATACCGGCACCTGGATCGATACCAATAATTTGATAGTTTACTTCCTTACCTACAGCATTGGCTGCTCCGCTGCTGCCACCAGCAGAGCTAGTGCTGCCTGTAAAGTATTGTGAGAATCCAGCGATTAATACGACCAGTGTCGCTGCAGCAGTAATCCATGCCTTTTGTTTCGCCGAAACTCGGGAAGTCTTTTTGCGTCCTGGCATGAACAGGTTTTGCGTAAAGCGGTCAAGTACAATCGCAAGTACAACTACGGCCAGACCGGCTTCAAAACCTTTACCAATCTGCAGCTGCGTTACCGCACGATATACTTCCGCTCCGATACCCTGTGCACCGATCATGGAAGCGATAACTACCATAGAAAGGGACAGCATGATGGTCTGGTTAATACCGGACATCACGGTAGGCAGCGCGAGTGGAAGCTGTACCTTGAATAATTTCTGTGCAGAAGTTGATCCGAATGCATCCGCCGCTTCAACCAGCTCACCAGAAACCTGTTTGATTCCCAGGTGAGTCAGACGAATGGTTGGCGGAATGGCAAAGATTACCGATGCGATAACGCCGGGAACAACGCCGAGACTAAAGAACGTAACGGCTGGCAGCAGATAAACGAATGCTGGCATCGTCTGCATGAAGTCCAGCAGTGGCGTGATAATCCGTGCGGCTGTTTTACTGTATGCAAGCCAGATACCGACAGGCACACCCACAAGAATCGATATTAATCCTGACGTAATAACGAGGCCAAGCGTGTCCATGGATTGGGACCAGTAGCCCAGGTTATCTACGAGCAGGAACCCGATAACGGTAAACAAGGTAAGCGGCAATCTGCCTACCAGGAATGCCAGCACACCTAGTATGGCAATAAACAGGAGTGGGTGAGGCAGCATGAACAGCCCCGAGAAAAATCCAACCACTTCCTGAATAACAACAGAGATTACTTTAAACAATCCGGAGAGCGAGGAGCTCATCCAGTCAACGATGGATTCAATCCACGATGCTAGTGGTATTTTGGGAATCATTCAGAGCGTCCTCCTTTTCTGCAACTTCACCGCTTAGTGCACCGAGCAGGGCACCGCGAACGATAACACCTTGCAGACGGCCAGTTTCGCTTACAACAGCGAGCGGCACATGCGCTGAACTTACAATCTCGAACAATTCATGAATCAGGGTCTCAGGCGATACCGTCGGCCCATCCGTGATCAGAATGTCATTTAATACTTTATTTTCGCGCATTGCACGGGTTGCGTCTTCTGCTGTAATGACACCCAGCAGTTTCTTGGAGCGGTCAATGACAAACAGGTTCGATATACCGCGCTCACGCATTAATTCGAGAGCGACACGAGGGCCGCGATCGGTTGTGATCGTTTCAGGTCGGCGCATAACGTGTGATGCTGTGAGGACCTTGGACAAGTCCACGTCTTCGACGAAGCGGGCCACGTATGAGTTGGCCGGTTGAATCATAATTTCCTCAGGTGTACCGATCTGCACAACGGCGCCGTCTTTCATAAGAGCAATCCGGTCGCCAATGCGCAGCGCTTCGTCCAAGTCATGGGTAATGAAAATAATGGTCTTTTTCATCTTATCCTGAAGCTCAATCAACTCATCCTGCATATCACGACGAATCAATGGATCAAGCGCACTGAAAGCTTCGTCCATCAGCAGTACTTCCGGGTCATTCGCAAGTGCACGAGCGAGGCCGACACGCTGCTGCATCCCGCCGCTCAGCTCATCCGGCATTTTGTCTTCCCAGCCTTTAAGGCCAACCAGTTCCAACGAGGTTTTCGCTTTCTCCCGGCGTACTTCTTTATCTACCTTCTGAATCTCCAAGCCGTATTCCACATTATCAAGAACCGTTCTGTGCGGAAACAATGCAAACTTCTGAAATACCATGCTGATCGTTTTACGGCGCACTTCACGCAGTTGTTCTTTGTTCATTTTGCGCAAATCCTTGCCATGGACCAAAATTTCTCCAGATGTCGGCTCAATCAAACGATTGAACATGCGAACCAGTGTAGATTTACCACTACCGGACAGGCCCATAATAACGAAGATTTCACCTTCTTGTATTTCCATGTTGACCCGATTGACACCAACCGTTATCTGTTTTTCTTTGGCCAACTTTTCTTTCCCCCAACCCTGTTCCAGCAGTTCAAGACCCTGCTCGGTTTGGGGGCCAAACAGTTTACTTACGTTTTTCACTTCAAGTATGGTCATGTTTTCACCCCTTCTGATGTGTTGTGCACTTCGAACGGCTTTCAGCAGTCACAAGCCCATACACTTGTGCGCCCAGCCACGAAATCCGGTAATTTTTGCTTCGCTTCCCGTCTTTCTGGGTAACGGTTTGTATTCTAACAGTAGTTAACCAGTATATCAACCGAATAAACAGTACATAATGTTTGTACAGTAAAAACTGTATAAAGTTTTCCTCTCGTATACTCTGTCTATCTCCTTATTCTGGCTAATTAGGCAGCTTTACTTTTATTATCGCTTTTCCTACAATAGAAAATGAGCTGAATTAAAGCTTATTTTTTTGGTTAAAAGATCATCGTAGGCAAAATGAAGCATGGTAAAGTTCCCAATATTAGTTATTGGGTGTGAGATGTTTTCCTGACCTATAGGATATCCAGCTGCATGCTTTCCAATGTAAGCAGAGCTTGAACATGCTGATATTTTTTTGCCAAGACTGGAATGCTTAGAATGGAGGTTGCAAGCATGAGCTTGGACCATTTGCAAGAAGATCAGCAGGCTGCCGTGATGAAGATCCGTAAACGTGTTATAGAAGCCATCGGACGGAATATGGATCTATACGGCGTAACGTTGTCCACGGGACATTTATACGGATTGCTATTTTTCGCAGACAAACCGATGACCCTTGATGATATGGGCCGGGAGATGGAAATGAGCAAAACAAGCATGAGCACTGGAGTGCGAACACTGCTGGATCTTAAAATGGTAAATAAGGTGTGGAATAAAGGTTCTAGGAAAGATCTATATGAAGTGGAGTATGACTGGCACCAGACATTTACCGATTATTTCGTCATTAAATGGAGAAAAGCGGTGGAGAGTAATCTTCAGATTCTTCGTAAGTCCGTTGATGAGATGAACCGGATAATCAATGAGCTTGATGAACAGGTTGATGCGGACATGCTGCGTGTGCTGCATGAGGACAAGCGTAAAATACTGCAGGCGGAGGCGTATTATCGGTGGCTCGACAGGCTGATTGATACGATGGAAGATGAAGAGATTTACAAGCTTGTTCCAAAAGAAGAGATTAGAGAAGAAATGAAAGAACAATTATAGGATCAAAATCAAGGACCCGTTCCGGCAGGAAGGGTCCCTTTACTTCATTGTCCAATGGCACTGAAAATGGTCCGTTTCGTACGGATAGAAGAAGGTAATGCAGTCGGCTCCGGGTTTATCTTTTGCATCGGTTTTGCAGGTACTCGCAGTTTGGAGCCGCTGACCTGTATTTCGGCACGTAGAGTATTGGTATGGTTTGACCAAGCGAACCGATTCGGCTCCTGATTCCGACTGGATGCAGGTAAACGCTTGGTTTCCAGATGCTGAAATGCAAGTTTCTTGATATGCGACCTCGCTTCTTTCTCACGTCCGATAAGCTCTGCCAGGCGGAGATGAGTTTCGTTCCAGTCGTCCGTCTCTTCGACGATGACGGTGGGGGCAATGCTTTTCAGGCGATCGTAATACGGCTTGCAGGAGCGATCTCCTATGATTAAATCTGGCTTAGCCCGGCGAAGCTGATCAAGCTTGTTCGTTAATACATGCTCATCGTCTGCTGCATCTGTCGAATGATTTGTTAAGTCCAGTGATCCGATAGGCCGGAGCCCTAGGAAGCGTAAATGTTCATCAAAGCCGGTGCTGGAAACTGCAGCTGCACGTAAACGATACTTCTTCATATATATACTTGGCGCAATGCCGAGCATTTGCTTGAATTTACGGCTAAAATAATATTCATTACCATAACCTACGGATGCGGCAACGTCTTTGAGAACACAATTCTCCTCGGACAGCTGCTTTTTGGCTTCTTCGATCCGCAGAAGATTCAAATAATCGGTAGGTGACATGCCTTTTGCTTTTTTGAAGCTTCGGGAATACGAACTTGGTGTAAGTCCGGCGATTTTGGCAAGTTGATCCATGCTGATGCCTTCACGCATGAAACGATTCATATACATAATGCTGCGCTCCAAAGCGGGGTCCACCTTTTCAAGATTGGCTTCCAGCCGATTCTCTAACAGAAACTGCAGCAGTTCGTGCAGCTGGGTATGTATGCTGACAAAATGGTCTGACTGTCCGGCTCGATACGATTCATGCAGTTTGGTCATTCGTAATGCCGCTTGTTCTTCATGCCGGATTCGCAATTTGCCCGACTGCCAGCCCGGAGGAAGAGAAGGAGATGGCGTCATTTTCCATTGGCCTCGTTCTCGCTTCATACTCATATATTCCATACTAACCATTAGAAATTCAGTAGTTTCTGAGTTCGGCAAAGCGTCAACCGGGGTACCCGGTTCGATCATGAACAATTCTCCTGCTTGTGCCTCATATACAATGTCGTTCAGAGCCAACAGGCCTTTGCCTTGTAAAATAAGACAAAGTATGGGCCGGTTTACCGTCATGCCTTGTAGACGAAAATTGCTCCCGCGGCGTACAAGGCACATTGAAGAGAGCAGCGGCAGAGAAGAGGTTTCGGTTAATGCGTGAAACGATTCATTCATACGGACCATCCTTTTGTCTTATTTTCTTAATGATAACAATTATCATTCTCAAATGGAAGGTGTTTTTGAAAAATAGTTTCGAAAGAAAAAGAGAATATAAAAAAGGATGACTATCGGCAGCTAAAGGGCTGTGAAGTCATCCTCCATGGGATACATACAGCGAATTTGAATAGTATATGGACGCTCAGACGAGTGTCTTTTTATTTGTCGTTTCTTATACGGAAATGAAAGTAAAGAGGCAGGATATGAATGTACCTTGCAGCTCAAGGTTGATTATGTCTATTCTGCAGTGCAGCAAATCTTTATTATTATAATTCCACTCAGCACGTAACATATAAAAGAGGAATCCACGTAGGATTCCTCTTTTATATGTTGTGGTTATCATAGAAGCCCCTCAGATCTGACTCTCCGCGAGCTGCTGACGGCGATTCCAGATCGTTACGAGGCGAAGCAGAACCCAGCTTATGAACAGCAGCACGGCTCCGGTGCCAAGCAGCATCCATGGCCCAATCATTAACATGCCGGTGGCCTGACCAGCAATCAGGGCAATCAGGGGCAGGACAACAAGACCACCAAGCTGGTACGCTTCCTGAAATCCTCTTACTTTAGCCGAGATCAGCACATTGAGGAGAATAACGGCTAAACTGCATGTAGGGACCACCCAAAGGATCAGAATGATCCAGTTCCAGTTCGGAAACATCAGTGTGCCGAAGATTGGGTACATCAGGACGTTGGCAATGATGCCATAGATGATGAATGTCACCCAGGATAACAATAGTGACGGAATGAGAGCAGCCAGTACTTTACCTTTAAACAGTGTGCTCATACTCATTGGTGTAAACAGTAATGCTTCCAGTGTCTTACGCTCTTTTTCGCCGGCGAAGCTGTTCGCGGTGAGTATGCTGGAAGCCATCACTGGAATGATGAGAAACAAGGGGGCGAACATATACAATCCCAGATAATAGACAAGGCGTTGATTATCTGTGGCCATGGAAGCAAGGGATGGCATCTGTCCGCCTTGGATCACCTTGTCTAACGTTTCGAGAATGACATTTAAATTGCTTATCGAATCCAGATTCATTCTGGATGCTGCCCAGATCAGAGCAGAAGGCATGATAATGCCAATAATCAATGGCACAATCAGCATTGGCAGCCACAGCTGCACGCTGGATGTGACAGAACGGATGTCTTTACGAATGAGTGCACGTATGGCTTGTCGATTATTCATGTGCATTCGCCTCCCTTATCGCAAAATAGATGCTTTCCAGATCATTGCCTTCAATACGTGCCTGATAAACTTGACCATGCTCGGTCAGCTGTCGAAGCAGCAGCGGAATGTGCTCACGAGACGAGAGTTGGTAGATTGCTGTATGCGCTGTAACCGTCTCAGGCGAATATATTCCGGTCTTCCACCCGTTTGGCATATCTGCTTCGACCTCTAGCCGCGGTGCGGATTGATATCGATGAATAATCTCCTGTTCTGTCCCTTTCTCAACAACACGGCCCTTTTCCATAAAAATATAATGATCACACACGGCGGAAAGCTGAGTAAGCACGTGTGAGGAGATGAGAATCGTCAAGTTCAGCTCGGTATTTAACTGACGAATGATACGAAGCACCATCTGGATTCCATCAGGATCAAGACCATTGGTTGGCTCATCGAGAAACAGAATAGAAGGACGGTGCAGCAGCACTCGTGCAAGACCTAAACGTTTCTTCATCCCTGTGCTGTAGGTGCCGACTTTACGGTGCTGGTACTCCTGAACTTCAAGCAGCTGTACCAGTTCATCAATGCGTTCAGCTGCACGTTTTAGCCCAAAGGCATCCGCAAAAAATAGCAGATTATCCCGCCCGCTCATATTTTCGTACAAGCCGCTTTGTTCAGTCAGTGTACCGCAGATCGCCAGCACCTTTTCTGTTTCTATCGAAGTATCCATACCTTGGATGGTAACCTGCCCGTGGTTTGCGCCCAGCACTCCGTTCATGATGCGAATGAGGGTCGTTTTACCCGAGCCGTTAGGACCAATAAGTCCGGTAATGCTGCCCTGCTGAATGGTGAAGCTGACATCCTGCAGCGCTTGCTGTTTCTCGAATTGCTTGGTTATGTTCCGTACTTCAATCATCTATAATCACCGTCCGTTCTGAATTTGATGATTATACGTACAGCATCGTCAGATCGTTCAATGTAAGACTAAAGAAATATACTTTTGCTCCGATAGTCCCGAAATTCTGGTGCATAATTCCCCGGGAAATTTCACCAAATCGGGTCTAAGGTTTGTTTTTTTGACGAGCTATACGAGTTATTCTAGAAAAGAAGGATATCATGGCCGTTTCATTGCTATCGATAATGGAGTAATAGAGTATAGGCCCTTATATACATAATGAGTTCGTCTAACACATTCGTTTATCAGTGTGGATGCAGTAGAACTGAGCTGCTCTAAGTGTTGTGTTTGGACCCAAAGGAAAGGTGAAGTGATTTATGAGTACACCAAACGAATATCGCTTTCAGGTGAACCTGAGCGGAATGATTCAGATTTTATCGAATCATCTATACAGCAGTCCGAAAGTATTTCTGCGTGAGCTTATGCAGAATGCAACGGATGCGATCACGGCACGCAAGGAAGTGGAACCCGGATATCAGGGAGAAGCACGTATTGAGCTGACAGGTACCGGAGATCAATTGACGATGATGGTCGAGGACAATGGAGTCGGACTGACCGAGGCAGATATCCACGAATTCCTGGCGATGATTGGGCAATCCTCGAAGCGTGGTCAGCAGGCGCTGCTCGATGGAGAGACATCGTTTATTGGGCGTTTCGGTATCGGTCTGCTGAGCTGTTTTATGGTTAGTCATGAGATCGTCATGCTGACTCAATCTGTGAAGGGCGGCCCTTCGATGGAGTGGCGCGGAAAACCGGATGGTACATATACGATCAGACAGCTGGACACGCAGTTGTCTCCCGGAACGAGAGTATATCTGCGCTGTATGCCTGAAGCAGCACACTACTTTGAAGCCGATTATGTGAAGGAGGCTTTATTTTATTATGGTGCGCTGCTGCCTTATCCGGTTACGTTGATTCATGACGGGGGGCAGTCGGTTGTAAACAGCGATTCTCCCATCTGGCTTACACGTCCGGAGCTTGCCCGTTCCTGCCGCGCGGAAGTACTTGCCTTTGGTGAACGTCTGCTTGGAGAGAAGTTCCAGGACTTTATCCCGCTGACAACAGCATCGGGACGCACGGGAGGCATTGCTTACGTGCTGCCGCATGCCGTGAATTTGAACGCCAAACGTTCTCACCGGGTGTATCTGAAGCGCATGCTGATTTCGGAGAAAGCCGAGAACATTTTGCCAGAATGGGCCTTCTTTGTAAAATGTCTGATCTGGACCGACGAGTCGGACCGACAGCTTCAAGAGAGCATTTTTATGAGAATGAAAAGCTGGAAGAAGTGCGCTCCGAACTTGGAGACGCCCTGCGGATGGGACTGGCCGAGATGGCTGAACAGCAGACCGAACGTCTGCAGAAACTGATTCGTCTGCATGCCCTCTCGATGAAGGCACTGGCTGTACAAGATCAGGAGTTCTACGCGATGATTCACCGCTGGCTGCCCTTTGAGACAACACGGGGACATCGGGAACTGGGTGAACTGATTGATGAAGGAGAGACGCTGTATTACACGGGCTCCATTGATGAATACCGCCAGATTCACCATGTGGCCTCAGCACAGTCCATGCTGGTCGTGAACGCAGGTTATATCTACGATAAGGAACTGATGGCGATGCTGCCTGTCATTATGAACAATGTACAGACCGAGCGGCTTGAGCCGGATGAAGTATCGATGACGTTCACAGATATTGCACCAGCTGAGCGCAACCAATATTATGATGCATTGCGTCTGGCAGATTCGGCGCTGCAGCGTTTCCGCTGCCGGGCTGAGGTGAAGGGATTCAAGCCAGCCGACCTGCCGGTGCTGTTTACCCTTTCGCAGGAATCATCTACACTGCGTGCACTGGAAAAAGCCAGCGAAGAGAGTACAGACTTATTCTCCTCTGTTCTCGGTTCATTGTCAGCGGGCATTAATTCGGCAGGGTATTCAACGCTGTATCTGAATGTGAACAATCCCATTATTAAACGGGTACTGACTTCACCGGATAATCAGATGACACCGATTGCCATCGAGATGTTGTATGTTAACGCACTGATGATGGGGCATTATGCAATGAATAAACAGGAGCTTGAAGTGTTGAACCAGGGCATTGTACGGTTTATTGATTGGGGTCTAAGCGCAAATACGAATCATGAGGGAGATGCCTGATGAAGACAGAGATGGATTTTGAAGATTTGATGGAAGAGGCCTACCAGCTGCCTAATGGCGCGGCGAAGCTTGGTCTATTGGAGGAAGCAGCGAGAGTAGCCGATGTCAATGGTATGGTCGAAGAGGCGTACGAAGCACGCTCAGAGATTGTGGATGCAGCTACCTTCTGTGGGTATCCGATGAAAGCTTTGATTGCTTTCTCTTGGCAGCTGGGCAAGTTTGATCAGCAGCCAGAGCTTTATGATGAAGAAACGTTATTGTGGTCTTATAAATGGATTCTTGGCAAAATGCCTGATTTTCCGGAAATCTCACGTGAAAAGATCATGGAGCTGCTGGAGGATTTCGGTGCAAGGTTTAAGTCTTATGGGTACAGCGAGCGTTCTTACTGGTACTACCGTTTCCGTATTTTTATGGATTTCGGAGAGCTGGAGGAAGCGGGACGCAGCTATGACAAGTTCAGAACGTTAGACCGCGACTTCATGAGTGACTGCGAGGCGTGTGAGCAGGATGAGATTATGCGTTACTTTATGTTAAAAGGAGACGACGAGAAGGTGCTGGAAGTGGCGCAGCCGATTCTCAAAGGACGCATGAGCTGTGCGGAGATCCCACACCTGACCTTGTCCGAAGTTCTGATGCCGCTGTATCGTCTGGGACGGAAGGATGAGGCAGATAAACATCAGGTTAAAGGATATCGTTTGATCAAAGGTGAGAACGATTTTGTGCAGAGTTTTTCCGAGCAGATGGAGTATCTCACGCTTACGAATCCGGCTAAAGGGATCGATATTCTCGAAGAAACACTGGTGCTCGGAGCCGATCATGAAGACGTGTATGCCAAAATGATGTATTATGCGAAGGCAGCTTCATTATTGCGGCGCTGGACTGAAGAAAAAGACTCAGAAGGGTATCGCCTGCGTCTGCCAGCTTCCTTCCCGTATGAGGGAGATCCGGGAGATCTGCTCAAGCTCGCAGATTATTTTGAGGAATATGCTCAGACTACCGCGGCGAAGTTTGATCAACGTAACGGAAATAATCATGTATCTTCGTTAATTGCATAACCAAAAGGCTTGTTCGTGAAGGGGATTCCCTTTCGAACAAGCCTTTTGGTTGTTTACTGTTACTGCATTTTTATTGGACGGATGCTGCGGCAGGAGTGCTCTCTGTTGTTGGAATCGGCGGGGTAACCTCTGGCTTGCTCTCTGGCGTACCAGCTTCTTCGGATGACTCCTCCGCTGAAGGTTGCGGCTCCTGCTGCTGTTCAGCTCTCAATTCAGCGACGATACGGTCTGTTGGCTGCGTGATTAATGCATACATGATGGCAGCCTGTTCCTGGCGAATCAGTGGTTTGCGTGAAAGGAAGTCCACAGCACCATCCTCCTGGATTTTAACCTCAGGGCCATAGATGCCGAGCTTCACCATCATTTGCACCGCAGGCACAGCCCAGGTATCGGTACTACCTGCAAGTTTGACGTCCTTAAACAGTTCGCTTGGATACTGCAGCTGCAAAGCTCGCCACATCATCGCAGCTGCTTCCTGCCGAACTATAGCTTGATCCGGTTTGAACTGTTTCTCATCTGCACCTGTAATCATGCCCATTTCATAACCAAGCTGAATATAGCCGGCTGCGGCATGGCCTGCCCAGTCAGTATCTGCAGGTGGTGTGGTCTTGCTCGGTTTAAGCCCGCTTAATTTAAGGATATTCTCAATAAATTCAGCTCGGGTTACTGTTGTTTTGGGTTTGAAAGACTGGTTAGCTTCATTCTCCAAGTATCCCAGAGATTGCAAACCATGGATTGCTTGAGCATAAGGACTGTTGTTCGGAACATCCCGGAAGCCGGCAGCTTTTTGCCCTTTTTTAGCATACCCGAAAGGATTGAGGTAAGGTTCCCTCATGTAGGTCGTTCCATCTTCGTATGATTTGAAGGCTGTAAACTGTCCTGTTAATTCATCTTTGAACAGATTGTCCTCCACTTGAATCAGCTTACGTTCGCCCAGAAACGGATCACTAATGCTTAATTGACTGGACGTTTCACCGCCAGCTTGAAGCTTGCTGATGATTGTGCTGATCCGAAGGTCGGCATACAAACCGTTGAAGCGTCTGAGCTCTTCCGCAGATTGTGGTGTGTACTCCTTGAATTGTACGGGTTTAGCATACTGCGGATAGAAATGCTGAATAAAGGCCGAGTAGAGCAGGCTGCGGAGAGCTCCATTCTGATTATAGGTCAGGAAGACACCTGTGTTCTGCTCAGGAATAAAAAATAGATAAGAGCTGTAACCTGACAGGTCGCCTGCTTTGGTAATTACTTTGGAACTGCTTCCTGCCCCAGGAAGCTGAAATGGTGCTTCAAATCCGTAAGCGGTATCCGGCAGCAGCGGGTGAATGGAAGAACGATATTGTTCCATGCTTTTCACGGTTGCGGCTTTCAAAATCTGATGATCATCCTTTTTGCCGTCATTCAGAAAGGCAATCATAAACTTACCGATGTCATCCGCTGTCGACAGCATCCCGCCTTGCGGCATGGGTGTCGGTTCGAGCATATATAGATCAACCGGCTTATGTACGGTATCGTAGCCGGTAGCGAGCTGAGACTTGAACTTTTCGTTCAGCATAAAACTGCTGTTATTCATGCCAAGAGGCTTGAAGATATGCTCCTGCATATAAGATTCAAATGGCTCACCGCTGACGTTTTCCACAATCATGCCGAGCAGCAGAAACGAGAAGTTATCGTACATGTATGCGCTCCCAGGCTTTCGCACAACAGGAGGCATGTGCTTCATTGCGTAATCTTCCATCGATATGTGCTTGCCCGGATCGGTGTGAATATCTTCTAACTGCGGATCACGAATTTCAAATCCCGTGGTATGTGTCAGCAGGTTTTCCACGGTTACCGGAGTGCCGAACGGATTTTCGAATTCAAGGCCTTTTACATAAGTCTGAAAATCAGCTTTCAAATCAACTTTGCCCTGCTCCGCAAGCTGCATTACAGCAGCTGCTGTAAAGGTTTTGGAGACGGAGGCGACACGAAACGCTGTATTTTTCGGATCGACAGGTGTCTTTTTGTCCAGATCGGCATAGCCGTATCCTTTTTCAGCGAGAATCTGACCGTCCTTTACAACGATAACGGAAGCGCCAACGTAATGAGGTTTGGTTTCAGATGATGCGAAGAATTCATCCAGAAATGCAGCGGCAGACTCTGCATTCAGCGCAGCTGGAGGCTTTGAATCGCCAGCTGCTGCAGCGGACTGCGCCTGAACCTGAGGAACCCAGAGACTTAAAGACAGGACAACCGCCAGACATGCGCTGGTAACGGCTGTCCATTTGAAGCGAGAATTTGAATTGAACAAATGCACGTAATCACTCCTTTAGTCATTTTTACCAAAGCAGGAAGCTCACTTGTATTACTGTTTCTGATTGCGATAGGTTTCACGAAAATAAACGCCCAGGTTGATAATCCAGATGATGGACAGCAGTACGATGGGGAATGGGGCAAAGGTAAATAATACGGAATACAGCACCATGGCCGCCATTCCTATGCCAAGAAGCAGATTCATCATCTGAAAGGAACGATACGCTGCACGATAAACAATCCATTTTTCTCCTTCATCCAGCTTTTCAAAGTGATCTTTTTTCATGCTGCGGGAATTCAGGTCGAGTGCACGGTCAGGGAAATACAGATTGTAACGTTTAATGGTCAGGGTCTGCAGTATAACAACGATGATCACAGCAATAAATGAGACTACAAGGTTTCCAAGCATATACAGGTCCGGAGACGAGGACAAGGGGAATTTCCTGTTGGACATATATAATGAAAGGGCAAGCGCGACCCAGGCAAACGAAGCAATGACACTGAACGTGCTGAGCATCATGGCACTCCCCAGTGAACGCTCGGCGGGGGAAACCAGTGAATGGTTGTCACCCATGGAATCCATGTCATCTTCCTCCTCGGGACGAACAGATGGTGTACGAGCTAGGCTGATGCTGTTCCAGATCATCGTAACCAGCACGACAAGCGCAGTGAGGGCAAACAGCAGATCGTAATCATAATAAACGGACAGGGTCCAGTTGAGATCAGAGGGGATTTTGGTGACCATAGCTGAGGTCAGAAATCCGACAACAGCTCCGCCAGCGGCATAAAGCGGAAGACGCATGCGTTTCTTTTTCGATGAGGTATTAGCGGTTTGGTTCATTTTCATCTCCACCTTTCAATTCAAATATTTTTTCAACAGATTCGCCGAACACATGGGCAATTTTCAGTGCCAGAACGACCGAAGGAGAATAATCTCCGCGTTCAATCAGAGCGATCGTTTGACGGGATGCACCGATGAGTTTGGCCAGCTCAGCCTGGGATAAACGGTCTCTGGCACGCAGCTCCCGAACATGATTGTGCAATTCTTCCACGTACTCACCTCCATGGATATAATGTACATGATTATTTTCAAAATGTAAACAATAATATACAAAATGATAATGATTATTTACTTTTCAAACTTGTACTTCGAGTTCAATAGGAGAAAAAAAGAGCCTCGAAGGGCTCTTGAGATTCATGTTTTGCCACAGGTTTTATACGGCTTATGAGGCATCTGCATAGGAGTGGTTCTGCTGCCGTGAGGCCCTGGCTCGAAGCAAGATTCGAAAAAAGTAAAGGGCACCCAATCCGGTGGTCAGGTATAAACCAGCCATTACGTATGAAGGGAGGAGAGCACCCACGGTCAAGCCGATACTTCCCAGCAGAGCAGCGATATTATAGCTGAGTCCATCGGCAGCCAGATAAGCAGCACGATTTGAATCAGGAATGATCCCGGCCAGGAGAACCTGACGCACAGGTGCATACATAAGTTCCCCAATCGTCAGCAGCACAGCAGAAGTGATAAGCAGCCATGCCCAGTTACTGAAAGCCAGGACGACAAATCCTGCTGTATAGAGCATCATTCCTGTTGTTATAATCGTTCTGGAACTAAGGCGGCTGATGCATTTACCGAAGGGAATCGCGATTAAGACAACCAGCACGGTATTGATGATCATGACTAAGCTGAACATGTGAAGACCTGATATATGGAAGCCCAGCAGCTCTCCGGCGAATTCATTTTTTAACCGCACTGCAATGTATTTATCCAACTGAAATTCTAGGGACACGGCAAGAACGGTTGCTGTAAAAAACACCATGAAGCGTTTGTCGTAGACAATACTTTTGTAGGTGTTTAGTGCGTTTTGGGGGAGGACTGTATCATGTCTGTTCTCCATTGTTTCATGAATAAAAAAAATCAGAATCAGCAAAGTTGCGATACTTTCCATACAGACCAGGCTGAACAGCAGAAAACGAAAGGATTCGAATAAAAGCCCACCCAGCAGGGCACCGAAAGTGATGGCTGCGTTGGTTGTCCAGTACTGCAGTCCATAGATGTAATGACGTTCCTGTTCACTGCTTACATCCACAATCATGGCACCTGCAATCGGGGCCGTTATTCCTGAACTGATGCTGCTGAGAAGAAACATGAGACATGTCAATGTCACGGAATTCATCCAGGGTGAGTTGGCAGCTGCCAGCCAGAAGAGGGAAAATACCTGCAGACTTTGAGCGAGGATCATCAGTTTTTTACGACCGATTCGATCGGACCAATATCCTGCGCCAAGTCCGGCTAACATGGAAGCAATAATATTAACGGTCAGCAGGCAGCCCTGCCCATTCGGCACCAATCTGCAAACTCAGATAAATCGCCATAAAGGGAAGAATTGTTTTTTGCGTCAAATCGGTAAAAAAATCAGTCACGATTCGAATCTTGATATTCGGATGCAGATCGGTAAATTTCATAGCTTTCATCTTCTTCCTTCCAGTGTTCAAGTTGATGTTACCGAGTATAATGGAAGAAAACCTGAAGAAAAACTGTATACATAATCGCATGTATTTCGTATTTTATGAACTCTAATATTGAACGGGTTGGGAGTGAAGGGCGGCATATGGATATCTCGGAACATTACATGCAGCTGCGGTTGAAGTTTCAGCATATACAGGACGATCAGGAACTGCATATTACCATCGGCGAACTTGCAGGGCATTTGTGCTGTACGATGCGCAACATGAATCTGATTATGAACAAATTCAAAGAGAACGGTTGGGTGAGTTGGAGCCCGCAGCGTGGACGAGGCAAAAAGTCGGTACTTGTCTTTTGCAAACCAGCGGCCGCGGCTGCTTCGGAACGTTTTGACCAGCTTCTGTATGCCAACAGAATGGAAGATGCCTACGAAATGGCCTCGTCCCTGCCTCCCTTAATCAGAGAGCAGCTGGTCCATAATCTGCAGCATCTATTCGGTTTGCGCTCTAATGAGGGGATGGAAGGCAGAACGGATACGCTGCGGATTCCACAGAACACGCCTTTCAAGACGCTGGACCCCACGCAGACGGCGATGTGGGGAGAAGGTTTTATCATTACTGAAGTTTTCGACCGTTTGGTTCGGTATAATGCGGAGCGACAGCAGTGCGAGCCAAGTCTCGCTGTAGCGTGGGAGAGTGACCGGGAAGGAAGACGGTGGACGTTTCATCTGAACAAAGGCATCCTTTTCCATCATGGTCGCGTTATGGACGCATCAGATGTCAAATTTTCCTTTGATCGCATTATTGAAGATCCGGCGAACCCCAGCAGAGCCATGTTTGCCTCCATCCAATCCATTGAGGCAGTGGACAGCCTGACGGTGCACTTTGTACTGTGTCAACCCAACTTCATGTTCCCTGATCTGCTGAGCAGTCTGTATGCTTCGATTATACCCAGGGATGTACAGATGGAGCCGCTTCGTCCGATTGGAACAGGACCGTATCGCATTACACGTCATGACGCTAATCTGTTAGTACTGGAGGCATTCCCCTCTTACTTCCGGGGACGCGCCTATATTGACCGGGTTGAAGTATGGCAGCTGCCGCACTCTGACTGGCCTGAAAACGCAATTAAGCAGCGTCTGTTCCCAGAGGATACACCTCGTGCTGTCGAGCATGAGATTCAGGGAGGTGTATTTATGACGTTTAATATGCAAAAGGACGGCCCGCATCAAGATCTTTATTTCCGTCAAGCGGTTAGGCTGCTTCTCCAGTCGGATGAGTTAACTGCAGCGTCCGCCAGTCCTCACATCAAGAAAGCTGAAAGTTTGATTCGTGGTCCAATGCGAGAGGTTCGAACGATAGCTCCTTCTGTTGAGAGGGATGCGGTTCAAACGGAATCGGGCAGGTCTGTACTTGAACAGGCAGCGGCGCTGCTGGAACAAAGCTCTTACCAAGGAGAGCATTTACGGGTCTGGGTGGAGGAAGGGGAGCAGATGGAGTCCGATATGGCATGGTTTGCTGAGCGCTGTGCAGCGATTGGATTAAATGTAACCATTGTTCCCGGTGATCCTGTTCATGCGGTCTATCATCATGAACTGCAGCCTTATGAGATCATCTACACGGGAGAAGTATTTGATGAGCATGTGATGCGGAGTTTGATCACGATGTATACATTCGGCAATACATTATTCCTGCTTGCAATGAATGACTACTGGAGAGCAGAACTTGCGCATGAATGCGAGCATATCGTCATGATCCGGGAACCAGCTCTGCGGATGGAAAGATTAATTCAACTGGAGGATCGGCTGATCGAAGAAGCATTGATTTTGCCAGTATACTCTTTCAAAGAAGAACATGCCCATGATGCTTCTCTGCGTAATTATAAAATTGCGGGTTATGGGTTACCCGATCTGCGGCAGCTTTGGATACGAAGAAAGTCAGGATCGTTGACCGCAGAAGAATCCTCGGAGACAGAGACGAGTTATCCGGTGTATATCCCGTTGTGGTAGACAATGATAATCTTCCACAACGAGACATATCTCCTTTACAACGACTGTAGAATTTTTTAGTCCTGCAGTCTGGTGAATAGGATTGGCCGGGCTTTCGGTTCGAGTACAAAAGGGACACACACCGAAGCAGCAGGCAGACCCTCGTTTACCTCAAATGTACAATCCAGGCTCCAACCAAAATGGGACAATGTGACGGAGAACGAGTGACTGCCCTTATACTGCAGTGGCATATCGAGGTTATTTAATCTCATCTGCAAACCTTCATCCGTCTCATGTACAAGGATCTCTCCATATCCGGGATGGTTGTAAGTTCCTGTGTATACGGAGACAGGACAATCAAGGGGCTGAACAGAGGGAGAAGCCTCAGGTTTTGGTTTTTCTTCTTCTGTAAGCTCTACTTGTCCCATGAGTCCCAAAAAGGTTGAGGTCCAGTCAACAGGCTCCATTCCCAGCAGGCAGTCCATAATGTAAAAGGCAGTAGTATACGGAATGACACTTCCGTTGGTATTGCTGAGCACAACGATTCCAATCTGTTCATCCGGCAGGAAGGCCACCTGGGAAGCAAAACCGTCAATAGCTCCGCCGTGATGGATCATGGCGTGTCCGCGGTAAGGTTCAATCATCCACCCAAGCCCGTATGTACTTACAGGCAGCTCTTTGCTGTGGAACGGAGAATCAGAGGCCATCTGTGGAATATGCATTTCGGCCATTTGTTCTTTGGAAATGAGACTGTTCTCCTTCCACACGCCCTGCTGCAGTTGAAACTGAAGCCAAGCTGTCATATCTGTCAAGCAGCTGTTGATGCAGCCGGCGGGACCAATGGCATCGATGGTGCGAAAAGGGATCTGCGTGTGCACTCCCTCGTGATCCATGTATGGTTTGGCGTAGTTGGACAGCTGCTGCATCTCCTTCACCGAAAACAGACTGGAGTTCATTCCGAGCGGGTTCAACAAACGTTCCTGAACAACCTGCTCCCATGAGGTTCCTTTGAGGTGACCAATCAGATAACCGGCGGCCATGTACATCAGGTTTTGATACTGCCATTTGCTGCGGAAGTCCCGATTCGGTTCAAGATAACGCAGGCTGAGCAGCAGCTCTTCTCTCGAACGCGGAGAATTGTACCAAACCATCTCATGTCTTGGCAGACCTGAACGGTGGCATAACATATCCCGGATGGTAAGGCGTTCGGTTGCAACCGGATCGTACATTTGAAAATCAGGCAGGTAAGTTTTAACCGGAGTATCCCAATCAAGGAGCCCTTCATCGACAAGTTGAGCCGCCGCGGCAGCCGTGAACGATTTGGTACTGGAACCGATCGCGAACAAAGTGTCCGGTGTGACCTCCAATCCCGCTTCCAGATCACGATAGCCGTATCCTTTACTCCAGATGACCTGATCCTTGTGAACGACTGCGACGGCTGCACCTACACCTTTCCATTGTTCGAGCTGTCCGGTCATGAATTGATCCAATCCAAGCAGTTTGGTCTGAAGTGATGCCGCTGCATCGGCAGTCGTATTTGTGGTTGTCATATCCATCTCTCCCTAACTATAAATTGATATTTCAGTAAAGAACGAAGTCGATTTAGTCCCCATTCATCGAACAGATAAAAATAAAATTTATGATGCGCACGGCCGATGAACTCGGCAGGTATGCAGCTGCATTCATTATCCCTTTTGTGGAATATATTTTCATCCTCCTCGAGACGGATTCGCCTTAGATTTGCTTCGCTGCCTTATGTTCTCACAGTTTCAATCAATGCTTGTCAAACTAGTCCGCATATATCGAACAAGTCCCTCATAAACATGTACTAATCAAGTAGGGGTTCTGCTGTACGCACAATCCTGAAGTGAAAACATGTGCTAAAGGGGATGATGTCATGCGCCGAATATCATGGATGCTTGCCATGGTATTGGTCTTATCGGCCTTACTTGCCGCCTGCGGGAAGAAGGATGCGGCTGCAGTGGTCAAAGATCTGAACGAAGTCGTTGGAGAGATGGAAAGTTACCAAGGAGCAGGCGTCATGACGCTGCATACCGGAGAAACACCGCAGCAGTATAAGGTTGAGGTATGGCATCAGAAGCCTTCGTATTATCGCATCGCACTGACCAATGCCAAAAAAGATGTAACGCAAATTGTACTTCGTAATGATGAAGGGGTTTTTGTGCTTACTCCGAGTCAGAATAAAAGCTTCCGCTTCCAGAGCGACTGGCCGGATAATCAGGGTCAGGTTTACCTATATGAAACGTTGATTCGAAGCATTACGGGGGATACAACCCGTCAATTTGCGGATGAAAAAGAAAGCTATGTGTTCGATGTTGCTGCCAACTACAATACACATGCGCTGGTCAGACAGAAAATCTGGCTGAACAAAAGTGATTACGCTCCTAAACAAGTGGAGGTATCGGATTCCAATGCCAACGTGGTTGTGGATGTGAAGTTTGACAGCTTCAAGTTCGGTGCCGATTTTGGAAAAGATGCCTTTGATATGCAGCGTAACATGACAGCTGCGGCAGAAGAGGGGAATAAGGCGGGGACCGACGCAGGTGCAGCACCAGCCGAGAAAACGGATGATGCGGGCGAACAATCATCGGCCAATACTCCGAATGCTGCAGGGACGGACGGAGCTGTAAGTGACGGGCAGTCAGGTGTAAGTGAGGGCGCACAGCAGCAAGGAACAGAAGGAACGTCTGGTTCAGAAGGAGCTGCTGGTGAGCCGGGCAGCGAAGAACCGACCTCCGCGGAACCGAAAGAATCCGGAAGCTTTGGTGTCATTCAGCCGACATATGCACCGGAAGGTGTGAAGTTGAAGGATGATCAGATTTTGGAGGAAGCCGGGGATTATTCCGTCCTGCTCCGTTATGAAGGAACGTACAATTACACCATTTATGAAGCAAGGCCTCAGGATCGTGCGGTATCTCTAGCGCCTTCCCGACTAGTCGATCTTGGATTCACAGCAGGTATGATCAGTGGAGATGCTCTCCAGACACTGACTTGGACTTCTGACGGCGTAGAGTATCGAATTACGAGTGCCGATCTGCCTGAGAATGAAATGGTACGTATTGCGACTTCGATGCAGGAAGAGTCAGGCAAATAGAATAGGAGCGCATAGCAGTCTTGTTGTAAGGAATGCTATAGAGCATCGGAGATATCGTTTCTCCGGTGCTTTGTTTATTTTATCGTACAGAAGATCATGCCAAGTTCATTCCAAAAAAGCAAAAAACGCTTCTATGCGGAGGGAACCGGGTAATAAGTCGATGTAAGCAGGTATATCCATTCGCCGGGCAAGCAGGTATTACTGGAATAATATCGCTTAGTGTCCTTCTTCTGTGCATGATTATGGTACACTGCAGACTCCTGCGGCATAAGATCTGAGAAGCAAAACTTTCGTTCATTTGACAGTGACATGCTGTAGCATTACGATGGAGTCTGACATAAGCCGGATTAAGAAGATTGGAGAAGGTGACTTAACGTGCAAGGACAATATAGGCCGACTCAGGCGGAGATTAATCTGGACCATCTGCGAAGCAACGTGACCGCTTTTCGTAAGGCACTGCCTCAAGGTACGAGATTCCTCGCCTGCGTCAAGGCTAACGCCTACGGGCACGGTGCAGTGGAGACTGCCAGAGAACTGGAACGACTGGGTGTGGATTATTTAAGTGTAGCGTTTCTTGATGAAGCTCTTGAACTTCGTCTGCACGGTATTACAAGTCCAATTCTGGTATTGGGATATACGCCGCCTGAAGGAGTCGCTGCAGCATGGCAGCACGATGTGACTATTACCTTGTTCAGCAGAGAAGTGCTTGAGGCGATCAAACAGGTGAAGCCAGGCACCTATGCGAACCCGCTAAAAGTTCACATCAAAATTGACAGCGGTATGGGAAGACTGGGTCTGCTTCCCGGCAAGGAGGCCATTGATTTTATACAAGAGGTGTCCTCGCTTGATCAGGTGATGCTTGAAGGCATGTTTACGCATTATGCCAAAGCAGATGAACGAGACAAGACCTACACACTTGAGCAGTATCGACGGTTCCAGAGTGCTGTTGAGGCACTCCGGGATCAGGGATGTGTCATCCCGATTATACATACGGCGAACAGTGCCGCTGCCATTGATACACCTGAATTATCCTATGATATGGTGCGTGTGGGTATCAGCCTGTACGGACTGTATCCTTCTGCAGAGGTGAATCATCAGGTGGTGAAGCTGCTCCCGGTATTGACACTGAAGACCGAAGCGGTTCTTGTGAAAACACTGCCTCCTCATTGGGGAGTCAGTTATGGAACCCGCTATTTTACGCAGGAAAATGAACGAATAGCGACCTTACCTATCGGTTATGCAGACGGCTTCTCAAGAATGCTGACAGGTAAAGCACAAGTGCTTGTGCGCGGCCGCCGCGTCCCTGTCGTTGGCACGATCTGTATGGACCAGTGTATGGTGTCGCTGCAATCTTTCGCACAAGAGGCGGAAGAAATTCAAGCCGGCGAAGAGGTTGTTCTCATCGGCCATCAGTCTGGTGGTGTGATTACCGCTAGAGAGGTGGCAGACCAGTTAGGTACGATTGACTACGAAGTGATCTGCATGATGGCACATCGTATTCCACGGATTTATACCCGTGGAGGAACGGTAGTCGCCAGGATCAATCCCCTTTTGACAACTTGATTCGTAATTTGGACACGACTTCCAGTAAACTTTTTTTCAGAACAGAAGGAAAACTGTCGCCGCATCGCGAAATATGTACGATATTCGGATTTAAATCCTGAAATGCGATGTTTGGTCTGTACGAATAATGTTTCCCGTGTTTATAATGGAGTACAGCATACTTGATATACGCGGGGCATATATATTCCTTTGTATAAAAGTTCTGGAAAAGCGTAATACTGGTTCACAATGGCGAAAGGTTTGTGGGGGTGGAAGAAAGGTGGCCAACTTGCAGAACACCAAGCGGATTATGATCAGTTTGCCTGATTATCTTTTGCAGGAAGTGGATGGCATCGTAGCGCTGGAGAATTCCAACCGCAGCGAATTGATTAGGCAGGCGATGAAGCTGTACTTGACGGAGCGGAAGAAACGTTATATCCGTGAATCGATGCAGCGAGGGTACATGGAGATGGCGAAAATCAATCTGACCATGGCATCCGAAGCCTTTCACGCGGAGGAAGATGCGGACAGCACTCTGGACCGCTTAGTTAGCGGGGTGTAGACAGTGATCGTAAAACGTGGTGACGTTTTTTTTGCGGATCTTTCTCCCGTTGTCGGTTCCGAGCAAGGTGGAGTCAGGCCGGTTCTGGTGATTCAGAACGATATCGGCAACCGGTTCAGTCCAACCTGTATTGTGGCGGCCATTACCGCCCAGATTCAGAAGGCAAAGCTGCCGACGCATGTCGAGATTGATGCGGCTGCGCACGGCTTTGACAGGGACTCGGTGATTTTGCTCGAACAGATTCGGACGATTGATAAGCAGAGGCTGACAGACAAGATTACCCATTTGGATGAGGAGACCATGAAACTGGTCAACGAAGCCTTGCAGATCAGCCTGGGCTTAATCGATTTTTAAGGCAGCAGGAACAGCAAGTTTGTGTTTATCTGCCTGTTCGTTGACAACGGTCGTTCCTGTAAGGAACACACAATTTCAGAATGTAATCAGGAGAGCGTGCGATACCTTTGAAGGTATTGTGCGCTCTTTTGATTAAGACTTGGTGAAAGCGTAGAACAATGTTGATCTTTTCGCTATAATGAAACCTGAGAAACCGTTTACCCGCTAGACCTATATAGATAGATGGAGGAGACATATGAGCATTTACATCAATCAAGAGAAACTTCAGTTTCATTTACAGACCCGCGAGGCGAGTTATGTGTTTCAAGTGCTGCCTTCGGGATATTTGGTGCATTTGTATTATGGCAAAAAACTGCGTGATACCGACCTGAGCTGGCTTCATGTTCGGACCGAAAGAGCATCTTTCAGCCCGAATCCGGTGCCTGAGGATCGAACGATCTCTTTCGACACTCTGCCAGTGGAACTTCCGGTCTATGGTACGAGTGATTTCCGCAACCCCGCCATTCAGCTGGAACTGGAGAATGGCTCAACGGTATCCGAGTTTACGTATATAGGCCATCGATTGGTCAAAGGGAAAGAAGGATTAGCTGGCCTCCCGGCAACGTACGTAGAATCCGAGGATGAAGCGGACACGTTAGTGATCGAAATGCAGGATAAGGTATCCGGCGTAAAAATCGAGCTTACCTATACCGCGTTTGCAGCTTTTAATGCAATCACACGGTCCATGCGGATCATTAATGAGAGCGCTAACGTTGTAAATGTGCTGCGTGCCCTCAGCTCTTCAGTAGATCTGCCGCATGCGGATTACGAGCTGCTGCAGCTGTCAGGTGCCTGGACACGTGAACGTGACATCGTTCGCCGTCCACTCGCTTCCGGATTGCAGGGCATCGAGAGCCGCCGCGGCTCCAGCAGTCATCAGCAGAATCCATTTATTGCGCTCATGACACCAGGAACGGATGAAGATCAAGGAGAAGTGTATGGATTCAGTCTGGTATATAGCGGCAGCTTTACTGCACAGGCTGAAGTGGATCAATTCTATACGACGCGTGTATCGGTAGGTATCAATCCGTTTGAATTCAGCTGGAAGCTGGAGCCGCAGGAGTCATTCCAGACACCTGAGACGGTTATGGTCTACTCAGATGCAGGTCTGGATGGCATGTCTCAATCTTACCATGAGCTGTACCGTGAACGTCTGGCGCGCGGACAATTCCGCAATGCGGAGCGTCCTGTGCTGGTTAACAACTGGGAAGCGACGTATTTCGGCTTTAACGCGGACAAGATTGAGCAGATTGCTCGCGCCGGGCAGAAGCTGGGCATTGAATTGTTTGTGCTGGATGACGGCTGGTTCGGTCATCGGGATAGTGACAATTCATCTCTGGGTGACTGGATTGTGGACAAAAACAAACTGCCGCAGGGACTGGATGACTTGGCTAACCGTGTCACAGGTCTGGACATGCAGTTTGGATTATGGTTCGAACCGGAGATGATCTCCCCGGATAGTGAACTGTATCGTGCACATTCAGACTGGTGTCTGCATGTACCGGATCGCCGCCGAACGGAAGGAAGACAGCAGCTTGTGCTGGACTTCTCCCGTCAGGATGTACGTGATGAGATCGTTCGTATGCTGTCTGATGTTCTGAGCTCGGCACCAATTACTTACGTGAAGTGGGATATGAACCGAAACATGACAGAGGTTGGTTCTGCGCTGCTCCCGGCTGACAGACAGCGAGAAACGGCGCACCGCTATATGCTTGGACTATACGAAGTGATGGAGCGCATCGTTACCTCCTTCCCACATATTTTGTTCGAAAGCTGCTCGGGTGGTGGCGGACGTTTTGACCCGGGGATGCTGTATTACATGCCTCAGGCATGGACCAGCGATAACACGGATGCGATTTCCCGTTTGCGTATTCAATATGGTACCAGTCTTGTGTACCCTGTAAGTTCAATGGGTTCACATATTTCGGCTGTACCTAACCACCAGGTGAACCGTATTACTTCTCTGGAGATCCGCGGCCATGTTGCCATGTCGGGCAACTTCGGATATGAGCTGGATCTGACCAAGTTCACAGACGAAGAGAATGCGATTGTAAAAGCACAGGTCGAGCTGTACAAGGAAATTCGGAGCACCGTGCAGTACGGTACATTCCGCCGTCTGCTCAGTCCATTCGAGGGCAACGAGACGGCATGGATGTTCACTGCGCCAGATGGCAGTGAAGTGATTGTATTTTACTTCCGTGTACTCTCTGAACCGAACGCACCGCTTCAGCGCCTGAAGCTGAAGGGGCTTGATCCCAATGCGGATTATCGTCTGAAAGGCGGTTCAGAGACGTTTACAGGTGATGCCCTGATGTACGGCGGGATTGCTGTAGGCAGCGAGTCCGGAGACTATCTGAGCGAAATGTTCCGGTTTGAGCGGGTGTAAATAAGTTGAACTAAGGATTTTACACCATCCACTCCGATGACAGAATAACCTTCCATTCGCTGTTATCCCCAGATTTTTTGATTCCCTTTTCCAAAGGGGAAAATCCGGTGATAAGTGTATGCTTCCGATGCGGCTTCCTCGCAGAAAGCTTTTAGGCAAATGCTTCGCTTTTCCAGGTTTATTCTGTCCTCTCCGTTAACGTGTAAAAGAAACATTCAACTTATTTAGAGGAATTGGATTAAATTTGTATGATGAAGAAGAGCGAGGATGTCATGATGACGTTCTCGGTCTTTTTTTTCGTCCAACGGGGAAGGATGTTTAGGAGTGCAATAACGCAAGCGGCAAGCATGACAGAGGAATGATAGAAATTTCAACGTGATTTTGTGATAATATAGAGTGGAGTGTTATGAAAGCTCGAAAAGCTAGTGATCAACTTCGGATGATCGACCATACTGTTATTATGCAGCACAGCTGCCCTGAAATGAGTATCACGAACAATTCAGGAAGGAAAGAGGGATTTATTTGTCTGAACAGGAAACGGTTCTGGAACCCAATGAAGAAACATTAAAGGCGGAACGCCAAGAACGAATCATCAAACAGGTAGCCAAGGAACTGTCACTGTCCTTGAAGCAGATTCGCACCACATCGGAGCTTCTGGACGAAGGCAATACGATTCCATTTATCGCCCGCTACCGTAAAGAAATGACTGGAGAACTGGATGAGAACCAGCTGCGCCAGATTGAAGAGCGTCTTGTGTATTTGCGCAATCTGGAAGATCGCAAGCTGGAAGTTATCCGTATTATAGAGGAACAGGGCAAGCTGACGAAAGAGCTGGAAAAATCCATTACCCAGGCGGTTAAACTGCAGGAAGTCGAGGACTTGTATCGTCCTTATCGTCAGAAACGGAAGACGCGTGCCAGTGCGGCCAAGGAGAAAGGTCTGGAGCCGCTTGCTGCATGGATCTGGGAACAGCCGAAACAGGGGGATGCACTTCAGGAGGCTGCACGTTACATTAATGCAGAACTGGGAGTAGAGGATGCAGAGTCAGCCCTGCAGGGTGCCAAGGATATTCTGGCTGAAAATATTGCTGATGATGCAGCCATTCGTGCCTGGATTCGCAGATATACACTGGATCACGGCATGCTGACTTCAGAAGCCAAGGATACCGAGCAGGAGTCAGTGTACGAGAATTATTACAGTTATCGTGAGTTGGCCAAAAAAATGCCGCCGCACCGTATTCTTGCGATTAACCGCGGAGAACGCGAAGGCATTCTCAAGGTCGGACTGGACGTTCAAGCCGAGCCTGCTCACCGCCATATGGAAGGGCAGATTATTCGAGGCGCTTCTGTAGTGCAGGAGATTCTGCGTTCTGTCGTTGAAGATGCGTACAAACGACTGATTGCCCCGTCCATTGAACGTGAAGTGCGTGCCGAGTTGACGGAAAAAGGGGAAACTCAGGCGATTTCGGTATTCTCTGCGAATCTGCGCAACCTGCTGTTACAGCCGCCGATTCATGGCAAACGGGTACTGGGTGTCGATCCAGCCTACCGTACAGGCTGTAAACTGGCCGTTGTCGACGATACAGGCAAGCTGCTCGAAGTCGCTGTAACTTACCCGACACCTCCACATAACAAGAAACGTGAAGCGGCTGAAGTATTCCACCGGATGATCAAGCAGTACGATATCGGATTGATCGTTATCGGTAACGGAACGGGTTCACGTGAAACAGAACAGTTTGTAGCCGAAATTATTCAGGAGAATGGAGACGAGAGTCTGGTCTACCTGATTGTTAACGAGGCCGGTGCGAGTGTGTACTCTGCATCCAAGCTTGCTCAGGAAGAGTTTCCGGATCTGGATGTCGCCGAGCGAAGTGCGGCTTCCATAGCTCGCCGGGTACAGGACCCGCTGGCTGAACTTGTTAAAATTGATCCCAAGGCGATTGGCGTCGGCCAATATCAGCATGACGTATCGCAAAAGGTACTGGAAGAGAGTCTGAAGGCTGTCGTGGAATCAGCAGTTAACCATGTTGGTGTGGATGTCAATACGGCTTCGCCTTCCTTGTTATCTTATGTAGCCGGCGTTAATGCCACCATTGCCAAGAACATCGTTAAATATCGCGAAGAAAATGGGCGTTTCACGAATCGCCGTCAGCTGCAGAAGGTGCCTCGCCTGGGGGCCAAAACGTATGAACAATGCGTAGGTTTTATGCGCATCTCCGAGGGCGAGAATCCGCTGGATCGTACGCCAATTCACCCTGAATCGTATAAGGTTGTAGATAAGCTGTTCAAGGAACTTCAGGTTGAACTGGACAAGCTTGGAAGCAAAGAACTGGCTGTCCTTCTGTCTGAGCAGCAGACAGAGCAGCTGGCTGTGAAACTGGATGTGGGTGTGCCGACACTGCGCGACATTCTGGACAGCTTGCAGCGTCCAGGGCGTGACCCGCGCGAAGAGATGCCGCTGCCTATTTTCCGCACAGATGTACTCAAGATTGAAGATCTGGTGGAAGGAATGGAACTGCAGGGTACGGTTCGTAACGTTATTGACTTCGGTGCCTTTGTGGACATCGGGATCAAGAGTGACGGGCTTGTCCACATTTCCCAACTGAGTAACGGGTATGTCAAACATCCGATGGATGTTGTCTCCGTTGGTGATAATGTGACCGTATGGGTGATGAATGTAGATACCAAGAAAGGCCGTGTCGGCCTGACGATGAAAAAGCCTTCCTCTGTTAACTAATTATCAGCTCGACTGCATGACCAGATGTGAAGCTTAGGTTTGACAGGGCGTGCTTATGTACAGTACAAAGTAACTTGTGTAGAGTATGTGCGCGTTACAGCATACTGTTGTAAAGTGACTTGTGTAGAGCATATATCTGTAAAGAGGCTGCTGTCAGCGCCTGCATGTGCAGATTCGTACGTGTAAGGCTGTATGGTTAGAACTGCAGTTGTGGGTACAGCCTTCCCGGATCGGGAAGGCTGTTTGCTGTTAAGTATTGTTGTTTGCAGTACGCTGGTGATTTTTGGGTAAGTAAGGCCAATCGGGAGAAGGCCGTCTGCATTCCGTTATACACGGCCTAAATTTCGTTCTCTATACTGCGCGATGAACCGTTGGAAGGTTTGTTGCGATAAAAGTACCAGCATTCGTTCAGCAGTTTGATCTGACGGCTGTCCTTTTTGTGAAACGCTCGCATGAGCTGGTTGCAGAGCCATTGAGGCAAAGAAATCTCCTCCTTTTGCATATTTCATCTGTACGTTAGCATATGTTGCAGCAGCCTGGACTGTGCGAGATTACTCAAAGTCAACCGAAAATGGTCGGGGGATGCTGAACCAGAGCGAATTGGATGCTGTTCTTTTGGCGACTAACCAAAGCTGCTGGTCTGAATTAAGGGCGTATTGCGGCGGACCAAGTGCTGGCGATTCTCAAGGACGTTAAATACTGTATTTTCGACCTTTTGAAATTCTAACGATCTCTAGTGATGTTATTTTGGTGTAAATGAGCTGGAACCAGAGAAGAGGCCGGATTGTTTACGAAATAAGGTTTCTCCTGATCGTTAGGATGGAAATGAGCGAAATGTGGGGCGAATAAGATCCATACGGATGATCGTTAGCCTGAAGTTAGCTTAAAGGGGCACATTCACAGGGGTAAAGTCAGAAAAAAAGCGCATCACCCGGCTTGCGGGTGGCGCGCTTCTTCATTTGAATTTCTACATTTTAGCCGGCCGATCTTAAGGAGAATAAGTACAATACTGCTGGGAAAAGTGAATCAAGCAGAGATTCACCAAGTTCAACTGAAGTAAGTTTCTATGGATCAGAGTGACTCCATCTCTTCTTCATACCACTGTTCCAACTGAGCCTGCAGCGCCCGGATTTCGGTGAGCAGGGATATCAGCGGATAATTACTTTCACGCAGCGCGGCGAAACGCTCTTCAAGGGCGTTGATATAATCAAGGCCGCCGATTATGGACAAGTTTTCGTTCAGCAGATCGAGACGGTCGCATTCGGCAACAGCCCAGGGTAGAACAGGTACATCTGCTGCCGTAAGTTTATCGATTTCTTTGTGCAGACGCAGATTGAGCGCACTGAGTTGATAAGCATAGTCCGCAGGCATTTCCACAAACTGCAATTGCTGCTCCTGCTGCAGGATGACATAGCGCATTGTAGGCATAACGAGTAGTAATCTCCCCTCATACATTCTACTTGACAGTGTAGCCTACGAAACGGTTAAAATTCAAGTATTGTACGGCAAAAAATAGCGAACCTGCGCGGGTGGAGAGAGAGGAGAATGATGGAAAACAAGGAACTGCAGCAATGGATCGAGCAGGTTTCACTGGAGCATTTCGGAGTTCCGTTTACCCATGAAGCGATATTTAACCGTCGTTTAACGACAACGGGCGGGCGGTATATGCTCAAAAGCCATCGGATTGAAATTAATCCGCATCAGCTGGAAGTGTACGGGAAGGATGAGGTTGAGAAAATTATAAAACATGAACTGTGCCACTATCATCTGCATATTCGAGGACGGGGATATCAGCATCGGGACCCGGAATTCAAGGCACTTTTGCAGAAGGTAGGCGGCTCAAGGTTCTGTCAGTCTCTTCCCGGGGACAAAGGCAGGAAGCCGCTTCCGTATCGGTACAAGCTGATATGTAAGGGCTGCGGGATGGAGTATCTGCGTAAACGGAAAATAGATCCAAAGCGTTATCGCTGTGGGCGATGTTCGGGGAAATTGACGCTTCAAAGCATCTAAGGTAAATACGAAACGTCCGGTCGTAGAAAGTGATAAAAGGCAGGTTGACTTGAATTATTAATCATGATAAATTAATGTTATTCAAGTTAATTTTCCCTGATAGCTCAGTTGGTAGAGCACTCGACTGTTAATCGAGTTGTCACAGGTTCGAGTCCTGTTCGGGGAGCCATTTCTTGGAGAGATACCCAAGTGGCTATAAGGGGACCCTCTGCTAAGGGGTTAGACTGCGTAAGCGGTGCGAGGGTTCGAATCCCTCTCTCTCCGTTCTGAGAATACTTCAATGCCAGGGATGAGAATCCTAAAGGTTCGTCGGAGCGTAAGCTTCCATAACGATCCATCGCAGTCCATAATGAAGTGAGAGTATCCCTCTCTTTGCGTTTCTAATAACACAGTTAAACCCTCCATACAAGGATGAATTCATCATCTTTATATGGAGGGTTTTTTGATTTTTCAGCGCGGACTCCATTCAGATGGAAATATCCAACACTTCGTATAAACCTGCCTTTCCGGCAACAGTTATTTCGATAGAGCGATGACCCGGTTTTTGCCGAATCCAGTCCAGTGCAAGGAATCGCTGAACAAACTGTTCACCAAGCAAACCGGAAAGGTGGTGACGGCGTTCGCTCCAATCCAGACATTTACGAGCAACGGCTCGGCGTGACCCTGGTTTTAACTGACACTGAATACCAAATTCGGCAAACCACTGCTTCCCTTTCTCTGTCATTATAAAATCTTTATTATGGGTTTCTTTCGGTTCAACCAGATACCCTTTTCTGAGCAGCGCTTCACAGAGGGAAGTTCCGAGTTTTCCGGCCAGGTGATCGTAACAGGTACGAGCATAGCTTAACTGCTGCAGTTGATTGGATTGTTTTAATGAGCGAATCTGTACCGGTGGAGCAATGGCGGCCATTTTCTCAATCAGATCGGCAATGTCCCGGTTTGCAAGACGGTAATAGCGATGGCGACCTTGCTGTTCAACCTGCAGCAGCCCGCCATCCACGAGTTTAGCGAGATGATTACTTGCTGTCTGTGGACTGACCCCTGCCATATAGGCAAGCTCTCCTGCAGGTAACGCTCGTCCATCCAGCAGGGAGGAGAGAAATATAGAGCGGCTTGTGTCGGCAATAAGTGAAGCGATAACAGTGATATTCGGATATGCATTCATACTTCGATGATAGCTGAACTAATGATGTATTACAATGGTTTGGAATTCAATATCGGAACAGGGGCGATGTAGATGAATAACCATATACAGCAGCAGAACAAGTCAAAACGAACTTCGGAATGGGCACAGGCGAATGAACACGAAACGATTAATCCAAGTATTTTATACTACGGTACACCCGTCATTATCCTCAGCACATTAAATCAAGACGGGTCCACGAATCTTTCTCCGCTATCATCATCCTGGGCGCTGGGTGATTGTCTCGTGCTGGGTGTAGGCGCACAGGGCAAAGCTTATGAAAACCTCCTTCGTCATTCCGAATGTGTTATTAACCTGCCGGATGTCTCGCTGTGGGAGAACGTTGAGGCACTAGGACGGACAACGGGCAGTTCTCCCGTGCCGGAAGCTAAGAAACAGATGGGTTACACGTTCTGCCGTGATAAATTCGCCGCAGCTGGATTAACGCCCCAAAGTTCAGTTCTCGCAGCACCCGATAGAATCACGGAATGTCCGCTTCAGATCGAAGCTGCAGTACAGCATATACGCATTCCGGAACATACCCCGTTTATGGCGATTGTAGAAGCGAAAGCCATAAAAGTACATGCCCATACTCGTCTGATCTCGGGGATCAACAGGATTGATCCTGAGCGGTGGCATCCGTTAATTTATAATTTCCGGCATTATTACGGACTTGGGGAAAGACGGGGTGAAAATTTTCGGACCGAGCGTTAGAGGAATCCAATGGAGGATTATACTGTTCAACTCGTTCAGTATGCAAAACAAGCACAGACTCGGTAGAAGAGACTGTGCTTGTTTTCGTTATATTGGCTTTTTACAGCCCTTCGGTGACGGTAGTTTCGGCCTGCGCAGGAGCGATAGGTTTGCCTTCCAGCAAGCTGTGAATCGCATGAGCAACGCCATGCTCCGTATTCGTAAGTGTTATCGTTTTGGCCAGGGCGCGGATTTCAGGTTCGGCATTACCCATGGCGATACCCAGCCCTGCCATTTGCAGCATGGAAACGTCATTAAAGTTATCTCCGATCGCTGCGGTGTCTTTCATCGCAATATTGAAATGTGCTGCCAGTTTGGCGAGTGCGTTCCCTTTGGAGACATCCGGGTGCTGCATCTCGAAGTTATGCTCGAAGGATACAACCATCGCGACATCGGTTCTGGAGGAGAAGTATTCACGTCCCCGTTGGAGTTTGTCGGGATTCATCGAGAAGGCCATAATGTTATAGATGAAGGCATCGGCTGGAATTTCAAGATGGCTGGTCACGCGGTGATAATCTTTTTTGCTGTAGTGTTTCTTGATCGAACGGATCATACGCTCTACATCTTCCCCGGGTCTTGAGCCAAGTACGCGTTCCAACTCCGCGAGCATGGTTTCATGACTGCTGATTGGGGCATAGATGCCCATCTGAGTCGAAGCTTCATAGTAAATATGCTGATCTTCCAGCCACTTCATGACAGAAGCAGCCGTCTCGCGTTCGAATGGAAGGTGGAATAACCGTTCTCCGTTCTCGTCATGAATGGTGGCGCCGTTTGAGCCAATAATCGGGGTTTTGATTCCACCTTGGCGGCTGATCTCCACAACATCTGAATATACACGTCCAGTCGCAATCGTTACTTTCATTCCAGACGTTTGAGCCTTCTGAATAGCTTCCGCATTCTCCCGGCTGATCTGACTGTCTCGGTTCAACAATGTTCCGTCTAGATCGGTAGCAAACAATTTCATATTCTTACAACTCCTTGTCTTGTATTGGTTCGGGAATCAGAATTTCAACCTTTTGTTCCTTCAAAAAATCCAGCCACTCCTGAGCCGGCCATTGATCTGTAATTAACACATTAACGAGTGACCAGTCTGCAAAACGAAAACCGTATCGCTTGCCCATCTTGGAATGGTCGGCAAGTACAATTACACTTTTGGCAGACTTCATCATTTGATGTTTGATCTTGCCTTCCTCTTCGGATGCACTGAATCCATCCATCGTGAGGCCGCCGATCCCAATAAAGGCTTTATCTGCATAGTAGTGAGACAGTGTCTCGATAACAGGTGTTCCATAGACATAACGCTGCTCTTTATCCAGCTTGCCCCCGAGCAGTCGAATCTGGACTGCAGTATGATTGGATAACAGTTCAGCAGAATATAACGAATTGGTAATGACGGTGCAGGATTTCCCGTTCAGATTCTCTGCGCAGCTCTGTACTGTCGTGGAGGAATCCAAAATTATCGTTTCACCTGAACGGACGAGAGCAGCGGCCAATTTGCCTATGGCTCGTTTTTCCTCAGTAATATGTTTGAGCCGGTCTTGGTAAGTCTTGAACTCTTGTGGTGGAGAGGGGAGAATAGCACCGCCGCGTGTGCGAATGATGGCCTCCTGCTCTTCAAGTTTAATCAGATCCCTGCGTGCAGTATCTCGCGAGACATCGAATAAAGACACGATCTCTTCAGCCGAAATGCGATTATGCTTGCGTAGGTGCTCTATAATGAGCTGCATGCGTTCTTCTTGAAACAAACGTAAAGCCTCCCTTTATTATGGATGACCGTGCGCTGTACTATCATTTAATTATAAGGAATCATAATGCAATCTGCAATATTGTAAGTGCAAATAAGTTTTCTTAAGTTTTTTAATCTTTAATTTACAGAATCAGAGGATGTGGATAACATGGTTATGATTTTGGAATTAAAGTGAACATCGTAAAAGGAGGGGAATAAGCCGGTGTAGGCTGGATCTAAGCCAGGATAATGACAAGGTGATTTAGATTGATAAAATGAGAAAGATGGGAACATAAAAAATGAAATATAAAAAAGAAATAAAAAAAGTGTTGCACTATTTTATTTTCCTATGGTATACTCATTCTTGTCGCCAAGAAAGACAACTTGTTTACAAGGCCCGTTGGTCAAGGGGTTAAGACACCTCCCTTTCACGGAGGTAACAGGGGTTCGAATCCCCTACGGGTCATAGCAATACCTATTTCTTCACTATGTATAGATTCGCTTTTTATAAGAGTTTCTTCAAAAGTCACTGCTCTGTAACATCAATATGAAGCATGGCATAACATCAGGTGGAGTTACATTAGGAGCCATTAGCTCAGTTGGTAGAGCACCTGACTTTTAATCAGGGTGTCGAAGGTTCGAGTCCTTCATGGCTCACCATTTACAATTTAATATGCGGTCGTGGTGGAATGGCAGACACGCTATCTTGAGGGGGTAGTGGGTGTATACCCGTGGAGGTTCGAGTCCTCTCGACCGCATCACAGCAGTAACGGCAAATGGACATTCATGATTAATTGTGAATGTTCATTTTTTTTATACGTATGGATCTTTGGATGTTATGGGTGCCAGAGCGGAGCATTTAATTTAAATACTTCTTTTTATGTTGAAGTTATATACAAGGTAGGCGTCGGTTAGGATGGAGCGTGGCTGGTTTAGTACGCAAGGTTTGATTCCGGTCTTGAAGCTGCTGATCATTACAGCACGCGGCTCGGCTTGAGATATGACTGTTCTGAGTTGGTTTCTCTTGGGGAGTTCTGGATTTTAAAGGCTGAGCATTCAGGAATATTATGCTATAATTCTATCATATGACATATGAGTTGATTATTATGGATGGAAGGCGGTTCCTGCATGCAGTCAATCTATGAGCGAATTGAACACCTGATTGCCGAAAAAGGAATGACAAAGAAAGCATTCTGTGAACAGCTGAAGATCAGCACAGGTAATCTGGGTGACTGGAAGCGTGGTAAATCCATCCCGAGCACGAACAAATTGATTGAAATTGCTTCGTTTTTCGATGTGAGTCTGGACTGGCTTATGATCGGGCGTTTATCGAAAGAAGCGATTGTGCGGGAAAAGCGGGAGGATTATTTTTTTGACGTGCTGCGGCAATTGGATTGCCAGGAAAACGAATTGTCGGCTGAAGAACAGTCTTTTATCAGTGAATATATTGAGTTCACTCGTTATCGCAGATTCAAGGAAAGTAAAGAGGGCAGCTTTCGCTATCCATCCGAACAGGGTGAAGAGAACGAGTTAGAACAGAATAATTCAGAACGGAACAAGAGCTGATCGTATTCATCGCTTCTGTTCATGTCTCCATAAGACAGGGTGAGAAACAGCAGAGCGTGTAATGTGTTTTATAGTTTGGGTTGTGGATAACGGTATTGATCCCTATTTGTAGTGAATTCCTCCGATGACAGAGCGGAGTTTTTTTTGCGCTGCAGCATGAGTGGGCCAGAGGTGAACATGAGACGATCTGCACTTCATACGCTGGGAAAAGTGGAGATTTTCCGATAGATTTATTGACGTGTAGATTATGCTATAATTCTATCATATGACATATGAGTTGATTATTACGGTTGGAAGGCGGTTCATACATGCAGTCGATCTATGAGCGAATCGAACACCTGATTGCCGAAAAAGGAATGACAAAGAAAGCATTCTGTGAACAGCTGAAGATCAGCACAGGTAATCTGGGTGACTGGAAGCGGGGGAAATCCATCCCAAGCACGAATAAATTGATTGAAATTGCTTCGTTTTTCGATGTGAGTCTGGACTGGCTTATGATTGGGCGTTTATCGAAAGAAGCGATTGTGCGGGAAAAGCGGGAGGATTATTTTTTTAACGTGCTGCGGCAATTGGATTGCCAGGAAAGTGAATTGTCGGCTGCGGAACAGGCTTTTATCAGTGAATATATTGAGTTCACTCGTTATCGTAAATTGAAAGAAAGCAAAGAAGGCAGCGCATATCGTTATCCATCTGAACCCAGTGATGATGGTGGTGACAAGAATGCGGATCAACAAGAACGGTAGCAGGAATTCCCTGTTTGTTGGTGCCCTATGAAGACTGTCAGAGATCCTACTTTAAATAAGGCAGATGAAAACCTCTTCTGTTCCGACCCTTCGGAAACAGTATGGAGGTTTTTTTTGCGTAGGAAGGTGCTGAAGGCAGAAATAATTCATATTTATGTTATATATACTTACATAAAAATTGACTATAAGTCAATTTATTTTAGATTTCAAGAGAAGTATGTATAGGTTTTAGATATTCAAGATAAAGTTATGTAAGGTATATTGACATTTAAAGCACTTGACTCCATAATTTGGTTCAACGAACATTTTAATTATGTTTTGCCTTAATGTTCGTCAATAGACGATAAAGAGGGAGTGTTGGCTATTGAAAAAGAGGTCGTTTCGATTATGGGGTATGCTTCTCGGTGTATGTCTGATGGTAACCGCATGTGTGGAAGGTACTGTTCCGCCTGGAGCTAAAGGTTCTGAGGGTGCGGGGAATGCAGCTGCGGCTGGTGAAACGATCAAGGTTGGCATTCTTCACTCCCTGAGCGGTACGATGGCCATTAGTGAAGTCTCGGTCAAAGATGCAGAGATGCTCGCGATTGAAGAGATTAACGCTGCGGGTGGTGTTCTGGGCAAACCCATTGAACCGGTCATTGAAGATGGTGCCTCGGATTGGCCTACTTTTGCCGAGAAGGCAGGGAAACTGCTGCAGCAGGATAAGGTGGCTGCTGTATTTGGCGGATGGACTTCAGCCAGTAGAAAAGCGATGCTTCCGGTGTTTGAGCAAAACAAGGGTCTGTTATTTTACCCTGTGCAGTATGAAGGTTTGGAATCCTCCCCTAATATTTTCTATACCGGTGCAGCGACCAATCAGCAGATTGTTCCGTCGGTAACTTGGCTGCTGGAGAACCGGGGCAGGACGTTTTATTTGCTCGGTTCGGATTATGTTTTCCCAAGGACGGCGAATCAGGTGATTAAAGCACAGCTTGCAGCAGAGGGTGGCGAAGTTGTGGGAGAGGAATATACACCGCTGGGACATACCGACTACAGTACAATCATCAGTAAAATCAAAGCGGCCAAACCGGATATCGTCTATAACACGTTAAACGGGGATAGCAATGCTGCTTTCTTCAAGCAGTTGAAGGATGCAGGGATCACTTCAGATGAGCTTACAACGCTGTCTGTAAGTGTGGCTGAAGAAGAGATTCGCGGAATCGGAGCAGACGTGCTTAAGGGGCATCTTGCTTCGTGGAACTATTACCAGACAACAGAAACACCTGAGAATAACAATTTTGTTGCGAAATATAAAGAGAAATATGGTTCGGACCGAGTTACGGCTGATCCGATTGAGGCTGGGTATGTGGCTGTTTACCTGTGGAAAGCAGCTGTAGAGAAGGCAGGATCAACGGATGTTGAGAAAGTGAAGGAAGCTGCCAAAGGGCTTGAGCTGGATGCGCCGGAAGGCAAAGTCACGGTGGATGGAGAAAATCAGCATATTTACAAAACGGTGCGTATCGGTGAAGTGCAGGAAGATGGTCAATTCAAGGAATTATGGAATTCGGGTTCGCCTGTGAAGCCTGATCCATATTTGAAAACATATGAGTGGGGAGCTGCTCTGAGTGATAAATAGTGGTGTAGGTGGGTGTGAGAAAGGCTGGATGCATGACTTAGAGGTGAAAGGGAGCAGATAGTACACCCCTGCACACCATTACAGTAAAGCGTTGATTCGAAAAAATGACAAAGGGAGGGTCTGCAGTGGAGATGTTTATTCTACAAATATTCAACGGTCTCAGCATAAGCTCGATTCTGCTGTTGATTGCTCTGGGACTCGCGGTCACATTTGGTTTGATGAATGTTATCAATATGGCACATGGCGAATTGATTATGATTGGCGCATATGCGACTTATGTGACGCAAAACCTGTTTATGTCATATGCTCCGGCGTCCTGGTTCGATATGTATTTTGCGGCTGCGCTGCCTCTTGCATTTGGTACAGCCGCTTTGATCGGGTGGCTGCTGGAAGTGGTTTTGATCAGGCATCTGTATGGCAGGCCGCTGGACAGTTTGCTCGCCACCTGGGGAGTAGGTATGATGCTGCAGCAGTTGGCTCGCACTATATTTGGGGCCCCAAATGTGGGTGTATCCAGCCCTGTCTGGCTGAATGGAGGATGGATGATTTCGGAGGGGATTATTTTTCCGTATAAGCGAGTGTTTATCCTTGCGCTTGTAGCCGCAGTACTGATGTGCATGTACCTCTACATCTATCGCACGGCTTCCGGCAGACGGATGAGGGCGGTGATGCAGAATCGGAACATGGCCGGCTGTCTGGGGATCTCCACGCGCCGGGTGGATGGCATGACGTTTGCGATTGGTTCAGGTATTGCAGGCATTGCGGGCTGTGCTTTAACGCTGATCGGGCCGATTGGCCCTTCGCTGGGCACATACTACATTGTGGATGCCTTTATGGTTGTTGTGCTTGGAGGAGTGGGGAAATTAGTGGGTACAGTGTGCGGTGCACTTGGCATCGGCATGTTTAATACGCTTTTCGAAACATATACTTCGGCATCAATCGGCAAAGTGCTTGTGTTTGTATGCATCGTCGCATTTTTGCAATGGAAGCCTCGAGGCTTGGTTGCTATTCGCACGCGAAGCTTGGATTAACCAGAAGAAGAGAAGGGGGTTCGACCATGCCGGCATTACTTAGAGCGGGAAGTTTGAAAACGAGGGTGATCTGGGCGATTGTGCTGATTTTGATGTGCCTTGCACCACTGGTCTCTACAGAATTTCGCCTCAGCTTGTTAGCTAAGTTTCTGGCGCTGGCCATTCTGGCAATTGGACTTGACCTGATCTGGGGATACGGGGGCGTGCTTAGTCTTGGACACGGGGTGTTTTTTGGTCTTGGCGGCTATGCTATGGCGATGTATCTGAAGCTTCAAGCTGGTGGAGCGATCCCGGATTTCATGGGCTGGAGTGGTCTCAGTGGATTGCCGTGGTTCTGGGAGCCGTTCCGTTCATTCCCGGCAGCGATTTTCCTTGGCATTGCCATTCCCGCTATGCTTGCTTTTGTGCTGGCGTGGTTCACGTTTCGTAATCGAATTACCGGGGTGTATTTTACCATCCTGACTCAAGCTCTTGTTCTTATTACGGTGACGTTATTTGTAGGCAAACAGGAATGGACGGGCGGTACAAACGGGATAACGGGTTACCAGACGATTTTTGGGTTTAAGCTTCATGCAGCGGGCACCACGATTGTGCTGTACTATATCACTCTTATTGTTCTGGTGCTCGCATATGTGTTCTGCCGCCGGATAGTGAACAGCCGTTTTGGGCAGGTGCTTGAAGCTGCGCGTGATGGAGAAAATCGGGTTCGATTTCTGGGGTTTGACCCCGCAGGTTATAAAACGCTTGCCTTTGCCTTGTCGGGTGCACTTGCGGGAATAGCAGGCATGCTGTTTGTGCTGCAGGTGGGCATTATCTCGCCATCCATGATGGGCATCGTACCTTCCATTGAGATGGTGCTGTGGGTTGCCTTGGGGGGACGCGGGACCCTGATTGGCGCGGTCATTGGTACTGTCATGTTGAATGCGGCTAAAACGGGGATAAGTGAGGCTTATCCGGAGGGGTGGCTGTTCGTGGTTGGTGGGCTTTTTGTCACCGTTGTTTTGTTCATGCCGAATGGCATTGTGGGTGTATACCGAAATGTCGTCCATATGGTACGTCGGAGAGGGGAGAGTTCGCATGTCCAGACTGCTTCGAAAAAACGGAAAATCTTTGGAGCCTCAGGTGATACTGGCCGCTGAGGAGGTCACGGTGACCTTTGGTGGTTTTACTGCAGTTAAAGGCATGAATCTGAAGCTGTTTGAACGTGATCTGCATTTCTTGATCGGACCTAATGGTGCCGGGAAAACGACGATGCTGGATGTGATTTGCGGCAAAACCAAACCGGTATCCGGTTCGGTAAAGCTGGTGGACGGAACGGAACTGACGAGGCTGAGAGAACATCAGATTGTTCGTAAAGGAGTGGGTCGCAAGTTTCAGGCGCCTTCCGTATTCCCCAGCCTGACGGTGGAAGAGAATCTGACGCTGGCGGCGGAGACGAAGCGTTCTCCCCTTCGAACGATCGGAATCCATAGACGTGGCAAAAGGGGGGAGGTAATCGAGCGTGTCATGCTTCAGACGGGCCTGCAGGATCGAATCAACGAGCGGGCAGGTGCGCTGTCTCATGGAGAGAAGCAGTGGCTGGAGATCGGAATGCTGCTGCTTCAGGAGCCGCAGGTGCTGCTGCTTGATGAACCGGCCGCAGGTATGACGGATGAGGAAACCTATAAGACGGGACGACTGCTGCAGGATATTGCGGCCGAACGTTCGGTCGTTGTTGTGGAGCATGACATGGAGTTTGTAAGGGAGTTTGCAGCGAAGGTGACGGTGATGCACGAAGGACAGCTGCTCAAGGAAGGCACGATGGCTGAAGTGCAGGCTGATCCAAGGGTAGCTGAGGTATATTTGGGCCAAAGGGGGAAGGCAAATGCTGACGCTGCAGAACGTTGAGTCAGGGTACGGGGAGAGCCGGGTGCTGCGTGGTGTGGATCTGGAAGTGCAGTCTGGTCAAGTGACGTGTCTGATGGGAAGGAATGGCGTGGGGAAAACGACGCTGATGAAAACCTTGATGGGGCTGATTCGGACGCGTAAAGGCAGTATTCAATGGAACCATCAGGAACTAGCTTCGCTCGAATCGGCTAAACGGGCAAAGGCGGGAATAGGATATGTGCCGCAAGGGAGGGAGATTTTCCCCCAGCTTACGGTGAAAGAGAACCTGCTGCTTGGACTGGAAAGGAATGCTTCCGGGAATCAATCGTTCCCTGAGGATGTGTTGGATCTGTTTCCGGTACTTGCTTCCATGTATGGACGTCAAGGCGGTGACTTGAGTGGTGGGCAGCGAGCGAGCTTGCCATTGCTCGTGCGCTTGCGTCCCGTCCTGGCCTGCTGCTGCTGGATGAGCCGACGGAAGGTATTCAGCCCTCCATCGTTGAGGATATCAGACAGGTAATACTCAAACTGAAAATGCAGGGCGATATTTCAATTTTGTTGGTGGAGCAGAGTATTGATTTTGTGCGCAGTGCCGCGGATTATATTTATGTGATGGACAGAGGGGTTATGGCTCTGCAGGGAGCACCGCATGAGCTGGATATATCGCAGTTTGAATATCATCTGTCTGTATAATGCAGTCCGGGCTATCCGTGTTTGTTTCGTGCCTGACTCCAATGTGCGCATGCTGTAATGGTGTTGAATGTACGGAGGTGTGACCTATGCTGTGCAGGTTTAATGAGGCTGGTCGAGTACGTTGGAGTATTTCGGATACAGCCGGCGGATGCATTCAGGGCAGATATCATGTGTGAACTCGGCAGAGGTGTGTTTCTCCAAATAATGTTCGACGGAGCTCCATTCCTCCGATTCGTCTTTAATATGTTTACAGACGGCGCAAATGGGCAATAGGCCGAATAATGTACGTGCTTCAGTCAGGGCTTGCCTTAGCTGAAGCTCTGTTTTTTTCTGTTCGGTAATGTCGGTGTGAGCTACGAGAGCCAGGGCAGTATCCATTGCGGGTCCATCATGCAGTGGAGTGAGCTCTACACGAAACCATCTCTCTTCATTATATGGGGTGGTCACAGAGATGTCGTATGTATGGGTTTGCTTAAACGGAACGACGTTGTGTCTCAGATCTTGTGCAAATGTGGTAGCCGGAAGAATATCTTTCTGCTGCGCCGCCCAGGCTTCCATCAAATGCAGGTAATGCCTGTGACAGCGGGCTGTGTGCGAAAAAGGTCTATGAAACCCGCGTTCCCAGGCTCGGTTGCAGCTCCTAATCATCCAATGCTGATCAACGATAATCAGCTGATGGTTGGTCGATTGGAAAGACAAGCTTTCGAGGTCTGATGTCACATATCTCACGAGAGAAATCCTCCTTTGATGAAAATGGTTATCGCAGCTCCTCGGGGATGTCCAAAATATCAGCGACCAAATGCCTGAATCTGGTTGCTTTGCGTGTGCCGTGGATAAGGTTGGACAGACGATAGGGTGGAATGCCATGCTGTTCGCAAAAGGTTTTCTGATCGACCTGCAGTTCGGTTAGGCGTCGTTTGATAGCCCATCCGAACGGAGTGACTGGTTTTTTCTTGTTCAAAAGGGTTCACTCCTGAATGGATTATAGTATTCAGCAAGCTTGTATTGGTGTAAGATATATAGAAATGCGAGCTGTGATTTCCATTATATACGTATTTGCGTCATCTAACAATTAAAAAATACGGAAATAAGTGTATTTTTTGAATTAATATGACGTAAATACGTTTTTATAAGCTTGCAAAAAAGTGAAAAACACGCCAGCAAGGGGATTGCGGCGTGTTTTTTTGTATGCATTTTTATAGAAGGGTGGAACGGGGAGAGTTATGCTCTGTAAGCATGGAGGCCTGCCCCGAGCATGTGAAAGTTGGGGAACAAGGGCTTCATAGACAGGGATGCGGGGGGCATATGTCCATCTGGAGAAGAGGTGCTCACGGTCGTCCATTCCTTCTCTAGGTCTGTGGTCAGACGACCCAGCAGTTCCTTGGTGACTTCTTCAGTTAGAGGGATAACTTTGGAGGCTTCGGATATACAAGCATACATGGCTGAATGCAGGTAACCGAGAACCGCCTCTTCGACGGGGATGTCAAGGTGGTGGTTAATCCAGGCGTGAACGGTAGGGAGGCAGCCAACGGAATTGTATTTTGCGAAGATCTGTTCAAGCGGGCTGAAGTCAATCCACGGATGCAGGGCGCGCGAGAGTTTGATTAAACGTTTGCCTATAGCTGATGCTTGTTCTCGAAGTTCAGCGGGTGTGCGCTGTACATGGACCAGTTTGTCGATCAAAGCGACACGCCAGGTGTCCTTATGATCTGTTGCGGTGTAGATGCCTTTGATCGCCATGCCTTCAAGACGCACAAGACTAGGGTGAAGCTGGCATCGCATGAACGATTCGATATCCTCGGCAGTACGTATGGAGCCTTCCTTGATATGGGTGTTCATGCCGAAGAGATGGGAGAACCCTCCAACCTGCACAGAGGGATCAAGCAGTTTCGCGTAATCGAGAAGCTTATTCCCACGATTCAAGATCTTTCGCCTCCTGTGTACAGTTGTGTAAATTTTCCTAACTTGATAAAGGTTTTTTTGAAAATTTGTGTGTAAATCCGAATTATATGATATATATTTTCACATAATAATCGGTGTTTTGTCAATAGTTAACAGAAAAAAAGACGTTTGTATAGGCCTGGTAAGTATTTTGTGTTATATAAACTTACACAAGCTTATTTGTGATAAAATAATTTGATTCTTCTAAAGTTCCTATTTCGAAAACGGATGGATTTACTCCGTCTTCGTGTGGCCTCTTTTTCGCAATCAGATTAATGTTATGTGCTTACTTCAGAGTTATGACAAAAATTTGCGCAGTTAGATGGAATTTGAGCAGTTAAATGAAAAATGAAAGGAGAAAGGAAGCTGAGTTGTATAAAAAGAAGTGTTATATTCAGGCTGCACAAGAAAATCTAGATAATTGCTTTACTTTTAAATAAGATTCCGGTATAATCAATTCTGTTGCCGATAATTTACGACATGCGGTCGTGGTGGAATGGCAGACACGCTATCTTGAGGGGGTAGTGGGCGTATGCCCGTGGAGGTTCGAGTCCTCTCGACCGCATTATATGAAGAGATACCTGAGAAGCTTTCCATAATGGAAAGCTTCTTTTCTTTGATCAGAACTGAAGTTCCGCAGCTCAATGGAACGTTCTGAACTAGTTGAAGCGGGTACAGCGAAAAAAAGCCATCCTGAAGCCTGAGCCTTGGCTCTTTGGTTTCGGATCGCTTTTTCATTTTATAAAATATAGTTTATTTCAACAAAGCCTCAATATCCTCTTGAATTTTGTCTGGTATCGTCTGCGGAGCATATCGTTTCACTACTTTCCCGTTCTGGTCAACCAGGAATTTGGTGAAGTTCCATTTGATTGCTTTCGAGCCGAGCAGGCCGGGTGCTTCTTTGGTAATATGTTGGAAAAGTGGATGGGCGCTGGAGCCATTGACGTCAATTTTTTCAAACATAGGGAAGCTGACACCGTAATTCATCTGACAGAACTCGGCAATATCATCGGAGGAACCTTTCTCCTGCGCAAACTGATTGCTTGGGAACCCAAGCACTTCAAACGGAGCATCCTGGAATTTATCCTGCAGCTCCTGCAGGCCCTTGAATTGAGGTGTGAGACCACACTGACTTGCTGTATTTACTATTAACAACACTTTGCCGCGATACTCGGACATCTCAATCTCTTGTCCGCGAAGGGTGTTTACTTTGTAATCATAAACTGACATAGGGATCGCCTCCATCATCTTGTTCTAGATACATTCATTATATTTTATGCAATTAAGTAATGCAAAACTTATTTGGCTTCTGCGTTGTTATGACCATCCTTGGTGTGTAAGATCGACGTAAGATTGAAATCGTTGTGAAATGTGATGATCCATTTTTGTGCGGCAGAGAATTAGACAGCTTGGAAGAGTTGGATAGCGTATAACCTCATTGTAAGCGTTATTATTGAAGATTATTGCCGGAAATCTGACGATTCAGTGATCTGGCCGCACTTTACATCATCATGGCACAGGTGTATGATTCATAGCGTAATTTGAATTTTAATAAATTTATACCTGAAAAACGAAACAAACGATAATATCGATCGGTTCTTTATTCAAGATGTACGAACGATGTTTTAATCGCTGAGTTTCCATTCATTAAGGGTGGAAAACGGGGGAACCAACAGGATGGGCTGTATTACAGCAGCAGACATCCATGGGGTGAATTTTCCGGTGACAGCCGGAAATAGGGCGACTCTCGCGCCCGAATCCGTCAGCTAACCTCGTAAGCGTTAAAGGGAGAGGCAGCAAACCGCACGCTGGTTCATGGCGTTTTCGTCATGGATTATTTAAGAAGCGTTTCGGAGGCCTTGGTCCCCCACGCTTCTTTTTTGTTGTCTTTTCACGCCAAGGGAGGAACGAACAATGGATAAAGAGATGATTTTGGTGACGGCTCCGAATGAAGCTGGACGTAAATTTGTGAAATTGCTGATGTACAAAAAAATGCCTTTTGCCGTTCTGACGAATAGTGCTGGTGAGGAGCGCAAACTTCGCCAGATTGGCGTAGAACATGTGATCCGCATGAATACGGCAGCGGCTGAAAAATGGTTTTTGCCGCAGGGCAGTGTAGGGAATGTATTTATTTTTGAAAATAGTCTGAACTTGACCTGCCGTTATCTGCAGATTTGCCGGTCATGGACATCCAAGTCCCTGTGTGTGATCACAGAGCAGAGCCATCCTAAAGGGATTTATCGGGGGATGGGGGCTGACAAAATCGTGTATTCATTGAACGGAGAAGTCGGTTTCCTTCTCAACAGCTGCAGCAAACAGGAAGCTGAAGTCAGCAGCTTATGATTGAGATTGATTCGATGTAAGACGCCTGCTATAATTGCAGCTATAGACTAACGGAATTTGAGGAGACTCATGCTTGTCGTGGGTCTTCTTTTTTTATGGATACAGTATGCAAGCTAGGGGTGACCTGCGGCTTATGAGGAGGAATCGGCGTGCCGGATATTGCCGGATTGAAGTGGTTGTTTTTTGATGTGGGGGATACGCTGGTGGATGAATGGGAGCCGGTAGACGATATCATCGGTCAATTCGTTCGTGAAGCTTGTGCTTATGGCTATCCAGTGAAAATTGAAGCGGTACGAGAGCTGTTTGCATCCTGTTATCGTAATTATGAACAGTGGCCAATGAAAGCTGCAATACGTACATATATTCATGATGAAGATCACCGCAAGCAGATTCAGGACAAGCTGAAATTCCGCAAAGAACTGGAGCGGCCCTTCCCTTCGGCGGCCAAGGTGCTGGAACGGCTCTCACATTACTATCGTATTGGCATCATAGCCAATCAGAGTCCTGGAACTGAGACTCGGCTGGAGAGTTACGGACTTCGGAAGTATGTCGATGTTCTGGCCTGTTCAGCGGAAGAAGGCGTGTCCAAGCCGGACCCGGAGCTGTATGCGGTTGCGCTGAAACAAGCTGGATGTGCTCCAGAAGAAGCGGTGATGGTCGGAGACCGAATCGATAATGATATCATACCAGCACGCAGCCTGGGCCTGCATACCATCCGTATTTTACAGGGATACGGAAGGTTTCAGCCCGAAACGTCGGAAGATGAGCGGGCGGACTGGACTGTTGAATCACTGGACGAACTGCTGCCCCTGCTCATACCTGATGACGATGCAAGTAAACCTATATAACGATCTGGTCGATGAGATCGGATTCGAGGTATAGGTGTCTGGGTGGCTTAACAAAGCAAAGACACCAAAAGGCTGATGCGCCCGTGTACTGCGGCACATCAGCCTTTTTTTATTTTGGAATGATATAAGCCTAAATCCTTTTTACACAGAAACGTTGATTGAAAGGAACAACCTGAAAAGCGAAGCGTTCGCCTTATATAGGTTAGAACAGCATGATGGTCTGGATAATGAGATATACATTCAGCACAACGATGATGGCAGCAATGATCCAGGAAACGATTTTGAGCCAAAGTTTGTTGACAAAAGGTCCCATGCTTTTTTTGTCGCTTGTAAACATGACAAGTGGAATGACAGCAAAAGGCAATTGCAGAGATAGAACGACCTGACTTAAGATCAGCAGTTCTTCTGTGCCGTGTTCACCCGCAATTGCGGTGACGATGACAGCTGGGATAATTGCGATCAGACGGGTGACCAGTCTGCGCAGCCATGCCGGGATACGGATATTCAGGAAACCTTCCATGACGATTTGGCCCGCCAGTGTGCCTGTAAGGGTGGAGTTTTGACCGGATGCGAGCAAAGCAACGCCGAACAGGATACTGGCAATCGTTGTGCCGAGCAGTGGTGTCAGCAGATGATAGGCATCTGAAATCTCGGCGACCTGTGTCATGCCTGCACTGTGAAATACAGCCGCAGATACGATCAGAATGGCGGCGTTGATGAACAGTGCGAGTGTTAAAGCAATGGTTGAATCCAGCGTAGTATAGCGAATGGCTTCTCTTTTGCCCTGAGTGGTCTGCTCAATCTGGCGGGTCTGTACAATGGAAGAGTGCAGATACAGATTATGGGGCATGACGGTAGCGCCGATGATGCCAATCGCAATATACAGCATGGCCGGGTTTTGCAAAATCTCGGTGCTGGGTACAAATCCGTGAAGAACACCGCCCATATCGGGTTTTGCCAAAAACAGGTCGATGCCAAAACAGAGCGCAATGGTCGCCATCAGCACAATGACGAGTGTCTCCAGTGCACGGAAGCCTTTGTTCTGCAGTACCAGAATGAGAAGCACGTCCACAGCGGTAATGATCACCCCGTACAGCATAGGGATATTAAATAGAAGCTTGAGAGCAATTGCCGAGCCGATGACTTCAGCCAGATCGGTAGCAGCAATCGCCAGCTCACATAGAATCCATAACATCATGACAACAGGGGGGCTAAAACGTTCGCGACAGGCTTGAGCCAAATCCCGCCCGGTCGCAATACCCAGTTTGCCTGCGAGGGACTGAAGCACTACGGCCATCATGTTTGAAATAAGAATGACGGATAGTAAGGTATATCCGAATTGGGAGCCGCCTGCGATATCAGTGGCCCAGTTCCCAGGGTCCATATAACCGACAGCTACGAGATAACCCGGACCAACAAAAGCAAGAAATTTTTTCCACCATGCTGCATTCTTAGGGACTTTCATGGAACTGTGTGCTTCACCCAGTGAAGGGGCCATTGATGCTGCAGATGCAGTTTCGCTGGCTGGAGAATTAAATGGATTTTTATGACTCATACTTGGATCACCTGACTTTACAATAAGATGTGATCGGCCTGCAGCCGAGGATTGATCAATTTTTGTATGTGCTCTGGCACGAATACTACAGTGTATACTTCCTATAAAAAGATAGGCTTAACAATAAAGGAAAAAACGACAGCGATATATCTAAAATTTTATGTTCACATTTACATTGTACACCTACAATAATTTTTGTCTAGTGCAACTTTTATGTGCTTGGACAAAAAAAGAGTCATACCAAAATATATCTTATAATATCTTACCCATGATGCCGAAAAAAACAGCCTCACATAGGGAGTGCATGAAATGGAGTCAATTGTAAATGCTGATAAAGAGGACAATCTGGCGTTTCAAATCGGGCCAGAAGTTTAAAATGAATTGTAGGCAGTTAAAATTACAGCAGCAAAGGAGAGATTTCTGATGGAAGCTTTATATACAGCTACAGCAACGGTAAAAGGTGGACGTACAGGTTCGGTAGCTTCTTCGGACGGGGTACTGCAGCATGATCTGAAAATGCCGAAAGAGCTGGGTGGAGCCGGAGGAGAAGGAACCAACCCTGAGCAGCTTTTTGCAGCCGGATACGGTGCTTGTTACGAAAGTGCTTTGGCTAATGTAGCCCGCAAAGCAGGAGTGAAATTGGAAAACGTCGTTGTAACCAGCAACGTCTCCATCGGTAAAGATCCTGCAGATGATGGATTTAGACTGGCAGTACGTCTCGATGTAAGTATGCCGGGCGTAGATCACAGCCAGGCTGAGGATCTGGCCCGCAAGGCTCATGACTTCTGCCCTTACTCCAAAGCAACACGCGGCAATATCGACGTTGTACTGAACGTAGTTTAATAAATAGACGGACCCGAGCTCTTTATGCCGGAGTCACTGGTGAAATAGAGAGCAGGGTATGCAGCGATACCCCATGTTCAAACACGAAGCCCTGCTGGCGATTCAGCAGGGTTTTGTTTTCCATATCTAAACATGAAGGGAGGAATATCCTGACCTTAGCGCGTACTCTTTTACATAACAGTACAGACATTCATGCCACATATTCCATAAGGGGGAACGGCGATGAGTATTGAAGAGATGATTGAGAGAAAATTTGTATGCACCAAATGCCGGGGGACGGATTGCAGCATCAAAGAAGTTTCCATGTCAGGCGCGGGACTCAGCAAAGTATTTGATATTCAGCATAACCATTATTTGTTTGTAAGCTGTACGTCCTGCGGTTATGTAGAGGTCTTTAACCCGGATGTGCTGAAAGGTAAAAAACAGGGACAGGTTGGTACGATTCTGGATATTCTCTTTGGCGGATAGGCATTGGTAAGTTGACATTGACCTGAAATTTCTTTAATATGACTTAGTACTGAAAAATGTCAGTGTCATCAGCATGAACCAAATTTGAATTCACAGGGTGATATCCATGTCTTATAGACCAAGTATTGCACAACTGCAAGTAGCCAGCAAAAACGAAAAAGACGGATTGTACGAATTTACGATGAAACTCGTGGATGGTACACAGTGCCGTGTATTCTACTCCAAGTCTCCGGATTGGAAAATGACTGCGATCAGCCGTCTGCAGAAAACACCCTGCCCTGTATGTCGTAAAGATTTCATCTGCAAATGTATGGATCAATGGTCAGGTGACCTGCACCAACAGATGGTGGACGACGAGTGGATGGAAAAAGCACTGGCTGAGTAATTGTTGGACAGATATGAGCGTAGGCAATGAGCCTGCGCTTTTTTTCTATTTTGGTACGGAAAGCATGACATAAAGTTCAGATTCGGCGAGAAATGTTGGCTCAAAGTGGGTAAGTATTGTCACAGCACCATAATAGGAGGCCACTATACGATGACAGCAGCTCATAAGGATAAGCACGAGGGACACCCGATTGTTCTTGTCGACGGCGTATGCAGCTTCTGCCAGGGATTAACAAAATGGATTATCAAGCGTGACCCGGAGGGGAAATATCACTTTGCTTCACTTCAGTCTGAGGTGGCGAAGGGACTGCTGGAGAAGGGCGGCCTGAAGACAGACAGCATGGATACGTTTGTCTTGATTGAAGATGGAAAATACTACACACGTTCAACTGCGGCGCTAAGGCTGGCTAAAGGTTTAAAGTTTCCCTATCCGCTGCTCTATATGTTTATTATCGTGCCCAAATTCATTCGTAATGCGGTGTATAACTGGGTTGCACGCAATCGATATCGCTGGTTCGGGAAAGAAGAAGCATGTATGCTGCCTACACCTGAGACTAAAGACCGATTTCTATAAGTATATAAGTAGCAGTTTTTCAGGATAATCTTCCATAAGAAAGAAATTGCCTGTAAGATGTTTAATGTCGGAAATTATTGGGTAATAGTATAAGTCAAATTATTTTTACATTATTGGGAGGATAACAACTTGAAGAAGTGGACGACAATGATTATTGGGGCATTACTAACAGTAAGCTTGGCAGCATGCGGGAACGATACAGATAAATCTGCAGCGCCATCAGCAGGAAACGAAACGACAACAAACGAGAGCGGTAAAACGGCGGAGCAGACTGCGGCTGTTCCAACACTGGATGAATTGCTTGCCAAAACAGGTGAAGCAACGAAAGCACTGAAAAGCTTCACGACTGAAGCCAACATCGATCAGAAGATCAAACTGGATGCAGGTGAGCAGTCTCAGGATCAGCAGGTGAAAACGTCTTTGAAAATGGATATCATTAAAGATCCGATGATGATCTATCAAGAGATGGAACTGGATATGTCTGGACAGAAGCAAAATGTAAAACAGTATATTACTTCAGACAAAATTTACTCCCAAGTAGGTGACCAGTGGGTAGCCATTCCAGAAGATCAAACGAAGGCACTCATCGAACAATTGAAAGCTAGCATGAATCCGGAAAAAGAGCTGGACCAATTCAAAAAAGTAAAAGAAGACGTTAAGATCACCGAAGAGGGCGACAACTATGTCCTGAACGCAGATGTGTCTGGTGACAATGTCAAGGAATTGGCTAAATCCGTTATGGAACAAAACGGTTCAGATGCTCAAATGAAGGCTATGCTTGATCAAATGAATATTAAGAGCATGAAAATGAAATATTTGATTAACAAAGAGACGTCTCTTATGGAGAAGATCGATGTAGAAATGATGATGGAAATGGAGCAAAACAATCAGAAAATGACGATGGACATGAAAATGGACACTTCATTCTCCAACCATGACAAGGTAGCGGAAATCAAGATCCCTCAAGAGGCGCTGGACAGCGCGAAGTAAGTGACAGCCTAACAAAACACCTTTGAATCTGACTTCGGTATACCCTGCAGGTAGCCGAATGAGGGTCAAGGGTGTTTTTTGGTTTTTGCCTCCTGTCAAAATGGTATAGTATAGGCATATGTGATTTATTTATAACTATGGACATAATCAGCATGATAAGCACGGGGCTCCGCATCGCTGTGTAAGGTTATGCATCATTGTCATACTGGGAAGGGGACGCTGAGATGATTAGATATGCACATATTCATCACGTAAGTCTGGCTGTTCGAGATTTGGAGAAGGCTAAAAAATTTTATTCCGGCTTGTTAGGTATGCAGGAGATTAAACGTCCACCTTTTCGTTCAACGGGTACGTGGTACGCCATCGGCAGTCAGCAGCTTCATCTGCTGCAGCATCCAGATGGTCACACCTTGCGGGAAGCAGGAATTGATACGACAGACGGACACTTTGCACTATGGGTGGTCAGTTATTCGGAGACGATTGCCTGGCTGGAGCAGCAGGGCATTGATTATGAGGCCAGACCTGATAGTGTGGCTGGATTTGCCCAGATTTTTATTCTCGATCCTGATCGAAATATTATCGAGTTTGGTGCACCATATGGTTCCTAGATAAGCAGGATAGAATAAATATCTTGCTCGTCCAGAAATTGTATGTTATATTATGTATAAATTCACAGCACGTGACGGAAGCACCGTCCATATCCTGCAGCTTTACGCAGGTAATGGACGGTGCTTTTTTGTGCTTCTTTGCAAGGAGGGAATGAGAAGGTGATCGTACTTAAAGCGGTACTGGTGTCAAGGGATAAAGATTATATTCGTGCCTGGCTTGATTATATACAGGGCCATTCATCAAGCTTCCACATGCGATTCACTGCTTTTTCCCAGTGGGATGCCTTCAGAAGTTATATGGATAAACAGACTGAACGCGAAGTGCCTGATGTGATCATTGCTGAGCCGGAGTTTTTGAACCCGTGGCTGATGAATGGAGGGAGGGAATCAGGCGTGCCATGGCTCATGCTTAGTGAGGGGAGTGAAGAAGGAAGCGAGATAAATCGGCTCATGAAGTATCAGCCGCTACCTGTTCTGCTGGAAGCTGTCAGGAACGCCTGCCGGCAGCCGCGGACCAAGCGAAATCGGCGTCCGGGTCAAGAGACGTTAACAGTTGGTTTATTATCGGCATCAGGTGGCAGTGGTAAAACAGCCGCAGCCCTGCATATGGCGAAGCAGCTTGGACTCGCGGGGTATGCAGTGCTGTATCTTAATCTGGAGACGCTGGACAGTTCGCTTCCTTTTTTGGAGAGCGGACTGGGGCAGGGCAGTCAGCCTCATGGGGAAGCGGAGACGGGATTATCACGGCTGTTATACGAACTAAAGGCTCATAAAAGGGAGATGGCGAACGGACAGGTTCAGAAGAAACATCCTGAGCCGGAGCACAGTTCGACACCAGGGAAAGGTGGGGAAATCAAAGGGCCGGGTGAATATGTTATTTCACATGAGGCGTTAAAGTCGGATATATTCTGGCCGTTAGCAAACCGGAGTGAAATGCTGCAGATGTCTAAGGCCGACACTGTGAGTCTTATCCGATACCTGAGTGATTGTGGACATTATGAAGTAGTCATTGTGGACGGAGATTCGGGCTGGAATGGACGAAGTGAAGGCATAATGGAAGCGGCGGATTCCTTCGTCTGGCTGATTGAGGATGATATTGCTGCAATGCACCGATGGGGGCAGTGGCTGCAGCATGCTGAACGAACCCATCCGGATATGCTGGCAGGTATGCTGGAACGTACGTATTTCGTAATCAATAAACATCGTGAGCAGGTGCTTAATCCTTTACCAAGGGCTGATCTGCAAGTGGATGCAGTCCTGCCTTATATTCCTTCCTGGAAGCAGCTCAATCAGGCGGAGGTTATGCTGAGTTCGCCCATCTTTCAGCGTGAAGTGAAGAAATTGTGTGCACTGCTGTTTCGAGCTGAGGGAGAAGAGCGGCGGCAGACAGGGCAGACTCCTCAACAGGGATCGTGGGTTCTATGACAGAACATTCACGTTTCGGGCATATCAGAGAGCGCGAACAGCAATTTCAAGCCATGCGCAGGGAAATACGTGCATCACTGGATCTGACTTCATCGGCTGGCGATGAGGAACTGTGGCAGGGAATCGAGAAGAAGGTCCTTGGTGATCCGAATCTAAAAGATATGACTTCGGGTGAACGTCATGCTTTGATACAGCGATTATTTGATTCTTTTCGCGGACTGGATATGCTGCAGCCTCTGGTTGATGACCCCGATATTACAGAGATTATGATCAACAGTCATCAGGAAATTTTTGTAGAGAAGGAAGGGGAAGTCAGGCGGATTCCGCAGCAGTTTGAGTCCAGAGAACGGCTGGAGGATATTATACAGATGGTCGTATCTCAGGTGAACCGAATTGTTAATGAATCTTCTCCTATTGTCGATGCGCGCATGAAGGATGGTTCGCGGGTCAACATTGTCCTGCCGCCCATTGCGCTTAAAGGTCCAACCATGACAATCCGGAAATTCCCGCACGAACCGATGAGCATGTCGGAACTGATTGAGAAAGGGGCTCTGCACCAGGAAGCTGCCGTGTTGTTGCAACAGTTAGTACGGAGCAGGTATAACATTTTTATCGGAGGTGGAACAGGGTCAGGGAAAACGACCTTTCTGAATGCTCTAGCCCAATTCATACCTGTTGATGAACGGATTATTACGATTGAGGATTCGGCAGAGCTGCAGATTGTGACGGTCCCTAACCTTGTCTCGTTGGAAACCCGAAACGCCAACACGGAGGGGAAAGGACAAATTTCTATCCGGGATTTGATCAGAACTTCCCTGCGGATGCGTCCGAACCGGATTATTATTGGAGAAGTGAGGGGATCTGAGGCACTGGATATGCTGCAGGCGATGAATACTGGCCATGATGGAAGCTTGTCAACGGGGCACGCCAATACGATCCAGGACATGATGAGCAGACTTGAAACGATGGTACTCAGTGGTGCGGAACTTCCAATTACCGTTGTGAGGCAGCAGATCGGCTCAGCTATCGATATTTTTGTACATCTTTCCCGCCTTCGTGACCGATCAAGGCGAGTGACGGAAATCAGTGAAGTGATTGGTATGCAGCATGGGGAAGTGGTGCTGAACCCTTTGTTTCGTTTTCAAGAAGACGAGGAGCGGGAAGGGCGCATTATCGGTGGACTAATCGGAACGGGGAGACTAATGAACGTGGATAAAGTTCGGATGGCTGGACTTGGACAATGGCTTGATGGATATCTGGAACAAATCGCCGGGCGAGAGTCGCAGGTGAATGAGCAGTATAATAAGCAGCAGAACGAACAAGAGGTTGAAGAAAATGAAATTGAAATCTTATAACAACAGTATTGAGTGAAAAATCGTTGGCTGAAGTCGTTGATAGTGTTATCCGTATCTCGCTTACGAAACGACATCATGGGGAGGAGGTGCAGTGTGGAGCGAGGGAGGCAGGTTTTGACGGATTATACCGTATATGCACTTGGTTCCAAACAGCGTCTGGTGTGCATGCTGGTCAGCGGTCTATTGTTCTTTGGTGTTGGTTTGCTTTTTTATCATCACTGGCTTGCAGGAGCTGTTCTGGCTGCAGGGTGTATATGGGTACCGAGGTTTTGGACAAAGGTGCTTCTTGAACGGAGAAGAATGACGCTTAGTCTGCATTTCAAACAAGCCCTTTATGCACTGTCTTCCGCGCTGGCGGCCGGAAAATCAGTAGAGAACGGGTTTAAGGAATCGGTTGAAGACCTGCGAATGTTGAATCCGGAAGCAGATACGGATTTGATTCGGGAATTCACCATATTGCGGACACGGATGGAATACGGACAGCCGATTGAAGAGGCGCTCCAGGATTTTTCGGATCGTGCACAGATTGAAGATATCACCAATTTTGCAGACGTGTTTATTACCTGCAAACGAACGGGGGGTGATCTGGTGGAAGTGGTCCGCCGTACCTCTGCAGTGATAGGAGAGAAGCTGGATATACAGCAGGATATTATGGTCGCCGTGGCCCAGAAAAGATTTGAATCCAAGGTGATGTTTGCAGCACCGTTTATCTTTCTGCTATTTCTCAACTGGACGGCGGGTGATTTCATGAAGCCGCTATACAGCGGGCTTGGATATCTCATCTCTACAGGTGCACTTGCTGTTCTGGTCTGCTGTTACTTGTGGATTCATCGCATTATGGATATCAAAGTGTGAGGAGATGAAAGGATGCTGCTGTCCCTCATCATTGGAGGCGTGCTCGGAACGGGGTGGATCATGCTTGATCGAACCCGGGGGCAAACCTATAGACATTTGCGAAAGCTGCATATGGAAGGGATACGTTTTAAAAAAATGCATGGCCCGTTTCTGTTCATCATGGACAAGTTGGAGATGAGCCGCAGACTACCTGTGCTCATGTTCCGAATGCAGCATGCGATCCAGAAGATGCACGGCGTGCAGCATAGCGGTGAGAAAACGCTGCTCTATTGTGCCGAGATGCTGACCTACTCATGGCTGCTGATGCTGGCAGGGTGCCTGCTTGCACTTGTCGGGGAAGTAGGTACAGGAGGATTAGTCGGGGGATTTGTTCTTGGAATGGCTGTACCCTTTGCAATGTATAAAGATCTTGACACCAAAGTAAAGCGAAGGGACCAGGATATCCTCTTAGAGCTGCCTGAACTGCTTAATCGGATTGTGCTTCTGGTTGGAGCGGGAGAAACGGTGCAGCGTGCGATCGTTCATTGTGTGAACAACCAGGGCGAACGGGAACATCCATTGTATAACGAGCTGCGAAGGGCAGCAGAGGATTGGAATAACGGTTATTCGTTCCAGCAGTCCTTCGAGCAGTTCAGCCGCCGCTGTGGTGTACAGGAAGTGACGATTTTTACAACGACCGTGCTGCTGAATTTAAGGCGTGGGGGAGGTGACTTTGTATTGGCGCTGCGGGATCTGTCACATGTTTTGTGGGAGAAACGCAAGGCGGTCAGCCGGGCCAAGGGAGAGAAGGCTTCTTCCAAACTGGTGTTTCCGATGGTATTGATCTTTTTTACAATTGTGGTCATGATCGGTGCGCCTGCTTTTATGATGATGAATATGTAGGAGGGATTGGGATGTTTGTACCGAGAAGCAGCACGATCGAAGTGATGAAGAACAAGACAGCCGCATTGTGGAAAGACGAAGAGGGTCTGGGTACGCTGGAACTGATTCTGATCATCGGTGTAATTATCATTATTGCGCTCATCTTTAAAGACCAGATTACACGATTGATTACAAGTCTGCTTTCCAAAGTGGATACAAAAAGCAATGAATTTTTCCCGGGTAAATAAGCTCAGGAAGGAAGAAGGGAGCTTCACCGTTGAAGCTTCCCTGGTCTTTCCGATCCTGCTGTTTATTCTGGTGCTGCTGCTTTTTTTTACCATGTATATGTATCAAAAAACATTTTTGAACCAGCACGCCTATGCAGCGTCTGAACGAGCAGCCTACAGCTGGGATAACAGCCGCAAACAAGCACTGACTGGGGAGTATACTGCCGGAGAACATGATCCTTTGTACTGGCGGATAACAGACGATCGGCTATTGGGTGCATTGTTTGGGTGGGCAGGAGCGGATAATGAGATTAGTGTTCCTGTACCTGGATATGAAGACGGTAATCTTTCAGAAAAAAAGTTAATTCAAGCCTCCAGTCATATGCCTTCAGCCATGAAAGGCACAATGATGTATCAAAATACATTGATCCAGCGGAAGGTCACAACCAGGCTTGAGCAGGTCATATTTCTGCCTCTGCCCTCATTTTTATTCAATTCAGGCAGCGGTGTGCTCACACAGGGCTCATCCGCAGTTGTGGAACCAGTCGAATTCATTCGAATGGTCGATTTGGCAAGGTATTACGGTGCGAAGTTCAAAGGTAAAGGCGGGAAGGCAGCGGCTTTATCTGCAGAAGCGGGACAAGTTATACAGTATTTTGGCAAAAGCAAAAAATAGTAGAGGAGGAGGGAGGCGCTGTTTCGAAAAAGAGATGGTGAATCAGGTGCTGTCACGCTGTTTATAATCTTAATTTTGGCTGGAGTGTATATGTTTGTGGCGATCTTTATTGATTATGCACGAATGGCAGCTTTCAAGGTACAGGCCGAGCGGATGGCACATGCTGCAATGAGATCGGTTATGTCAGCTTATGATACATCACTTCGGGAGTATGGTTTGTTTGCGTATGGCGACAGCAGCGGAGATGCGATTATGGCTAAGGTATTGAATGATAGTGTAAAACCTTCATCTGTAAAAGATGGGTTCCCGATTCTGGATATTCAATGGGATACGACATCACTACGTATGGAGCGTGAACTGGGCAGGTATCATATTTTTAATCGTCAGATTCAGGAGGACATGAAGTATAGGGCTCCGGTTGACTTTGTGATTGAAGTGATTAATCGATTCAAGCCAATCTCGGATGAGATGAAAGAAGCGGCACATACGGTAGACCTGCTGAAGAAATTACAAAAGCTCTATGACAAACGCGAGAAACTGCTGGATGAAGCGATATCCAATCAGGCAGCGTCTGCAGAGAAGGTCAAGAGGCTCCCCGTCTTGATTATGAAATCCCCTGCCCAGATGATCTATGACGAAATGCTTGAAGAAACCCCGGATACCGCAGCAGAAACTGCGGCACGTTATGCCGATTACTTAAGCAAGAAGCAGGCAGATGAGGGGCTGCCTTTTAACGAACAGCAGTACATATTGGAATTGGGGCGTTACCGGACAGGAGTAAATCATGTAGTGACAGAGATCAGCATGCTGCTGCAGCCAGCACTTCAGACCCATCAGACCAAGCTTGTGGAAGCACAGGCCAAGATTGAAGAGGCACGGCAAATAAATGAAGAGATGAAACGAGTCATTGCAGAAGGAGAAAGTCGTTCCGAGAATGCCGATTATGAGCACGTGGGAAGCGCTGCTCTGCCTGGAACGAGTGCTCCATCTACCGGTTCCGGCAGTGAAGTCAAAAGTACACGTTCACTTGCTTCGGAGCTTGTGAGGGAGGATGTTTTGTTTGATCGTTTAAGTTCCCGTGTCCATTCGCAAAATGAATCATTTTCTGACATGCGAAAAGACAGTATTGAACTAAACGCACAGCTTCGTGATGTAATACATAGGAGTGGGGTTCCGATTAAACCTGCTGTTATACGGGCTGGTCAGACTGTGGAACAATACATGGATTCCTTCGGGAGAAAAGGTCCTTCCAATCTCATTGCGCAAAGTAAGCAGGAGCTTGAGAACGGGCGTGGATCGGATGCGCAGCGCAAAGAGAATGACAAGCAGTCCAAAGGGGAATTGAGAGCAGTCAAGCGAATACTTACCCGAATTGAAAAAGGGAATTCCGGTTCGAAGCAGGCCTTCAAGCAGCTGGAACAATTCTATGAGGACAATTTGGAGCTGAATGAGAAGAGTAAAGGAAATGTGGAAACGGCTGACGTTGCGAGTGATCCTTACGATTCCGGAGGTCAGGCTATGAGGGGGATGGATCATCTGTTTGGCGGAATGTCTGGGCTGCTGGATGATCTTGGAGATGAGTTATTTCAGAATGAGTATGCACTCGCCTACTTTAACTCGATGGATTTTGGTCAGTTGTTCTCTTGGACCGAAGGCAGTGGAGATGCTAATGATGTGTTTAAGCTGGAGAATCAGGAGCTGGAATATATCATTTATGGCTTTCACAATCCTTCAGGTAACATCGCGGCTGCATATGCGGAGGTTTTCGGCATACGTCTGGCCATTCGTACAGCCGAAGGTTTAGTTGAGAACAGTAAGCTGGGGAATCCGCTTCTTGTGCTGTCTGCGGCAATACTATATGGAATTACGCATGCTGTAGAAGATATGGTCAAACTGGCTAAAGACGGCAGTGTCGAGTTATCCAAATATATTAAAGTGGAGCTGACGTATAGGGATCATCTTCGACTATTCCTGCTCATGCACAGCAGTAATGAACGTAAAATGTCACGTATGCTGGCATTGATTCGGTTGAATACGGGTGTGAATCCGGATGAGAAGCAGACGTATGCTTCCGGGCAGATCCGGAGCAGCATCAAGCTGTGGTTCCTGCCCGGAGTTGTACGAAGTATAGGTGCTGCCATGGGCAGTGCGGATCAAGTAGAGGATGGACGGTTGTTCATTGAACGGAAGGCGGATTATTCCTATTGAACAGGTGGAGAGATTTGATTGCAGGCAGGGTAGATAAACAAATTCAGGTTGAGGATGAAAGGACAAGTGTGCGGATACAGCATCGAATCTTGCGAATCAGTAGAGCGGAACGCTTGAAGCTGATGCGAGAACAGATGTTGGAAGCTAAAAAAGAGCAGGGCAGCATGGTGCTGGAGGCTTCGCTGGTTCTGCCTGTTTTCCTATTCTTTATTCTGTTTCTGATCTTCATCGTTCAGATGACATTAATCTCAACTGCTCTGCAAAGTGCAGCAGGGGAAACCGTAAAACAGCTGTCAACTAAAGTATATCCGGTCTCGCTTGTATTTGCTCCTTCTGATGCTGCCGGAGGCGAGAGTTCAGAGCAGGCATGGAAGTGGCCCAAGCTATCTCTGACGGAATGGGCGGACGATTACGCCTCTTTATTACCAGAACCGTTAAGTGACTGGGTACGAGCGGCAGCGAAAAGTGGAGAAGAGCCGCTGCAAAACATTAAATCCTCAGCAGTGGAGACGGTGCTTGATCCTGTTGTCAAGCCGCTGCTGCAGCCATTTGTTGAATCGGCGCTGCTGGATTTAGAGCGGACTCATGTTAACGGAGTATCCGTTCCCAACCTGAAGAGTAGAACGAATCCTTATTTCAGACTTGAGCTGAGTTACGAGCTGCCTGTGAAGGTTCCTTTTCTCGGGAAAGCTCTGCGGATTCAGGCTGCTGCGGCAGAACGGATATGGATTGGTGACACAGGCGAGGGAACAGGCGGTGAGGACGGGAGTGGCAGCAGCCCGAGGGCTGCAGTCATTTTGTCCAAGCCGGACCCGGCTTTTATAGGCAACTATGCATCGATTAAGGTTCAGGTAGAACCGGGAGCTTCGGCGAATCTCACGATTTTTTACAAGTCAGGTGAGAGTACCGCGAAGCACATCGGCTGGGCGGTTGCTGATGAACAGGGAATCATAGAGTGGACCTGGTTTGTCGGTACGCGAACAACGGAAGGGTCATGGATTTTTGTTGTGGAGACAGCGGAAGGTGCTCAGACGGAAGATTCGTTTACTGCAGCATCCAGAAAATAAGGAGAGATGATATAGGTGGGATGGTTTTATATGGCCTGTGGTGTATATCTTCTGGCGGCATTCGTGACCGATGTACGCTCTATGAAAATTCCGAATCGGTTGACCCTGCCAGTGACGGGTGCGGGTGTGACAGCCCATCTTGTATGGGGAGGGTGGGAAGGCATGCTGTTCTCATTAGGCGGATTCGCTGCCGGTTTCGGCATGGTGTTCCTAATGTATGCAGTCGGTGCGGTTGGGGCGGGAGATGTGAAATTGTTCGGGGGGATTGGTGCGTGGACTGGATTTACATTTGGCCTGCATGTGATGATGTATTCAGTCTTGTACGCTGGCGTGATCGGACTAGTCATTCTCTTGTTTCGCAGAGATGCTGCTAAGCGAATACGGGCAGTGGCATGGAATCTGATCCGTTTCTTCAAAATGGGTTCTCTTAAACTCGTAAGTCAAGAAAAATCACTAAAGTTTCCTTTTATGCTGGCTGTGCTGCCTGGATTCGTCAGCTCATGGATCTATATGGCTTCTTAAACTGTCTATGGGCTTGCAGAAAGAGGTTCTAATTGAATTACTCGTTCACATAGAAACGGAGAGAACAAATATGTATGGATTAACGAGAGACTTCGTACGTAATGGCGGGACATTTATGACTTTGGAAAAAGTGAACGGGCTTCGTATGGATGAACTCAGCAGGGTACAGCTTGGTATGTTATCCTCGAATCCAATTCCTCGTATGCTGCCTTTATACATAAGGGAGATCGATCAGAATGTAACGCTGCAGTATGACATTTCCGGTTACAAGATGCTGTCACAGACGTTAAAGTCGGGCCGGATCCGTCTGCAGGTACTGTACCACCTTTTATACCAATTGGTCGATGCTCTTGTGGAGTGCAGACCGTACATGCTGGAATCGCGGAATGTATGGATGCATGAGGAATACATTTTCATTCAGGGGACGATGGAGCAGGGAGAACTTGGTTTGGTTTATGTGCCCATGATGGATGAACGGCAGGAGGATCTTACTCCGCAATTATTCCGTAATATGGTGACAAGGCTTATGGCCTATGTTCAGGAACTGCAGGGGGAGGGCATACAACGTCTGCTGCAGCTTTGTAATGACGAGCAGTGGGATATTAAGCAGCTGCATGAACTTTTGCTGGAGCTATCTGCCGGAAACGCAGTATATTCAGGAGCCGGGGATCATTTGAAAACGAGAGGTGAAGTCAGCTTGAAGTTAAATACAGCTGTTCCGGAACAGCTGCAGTATAATCAGCGTCAACCATTGATCAAGCTGGATTCCGAGATCGACGAGACGGACCTTCGTGCGAATACCTTTTTACAAAAGAGAACAGCGGGACAATCTTTATTGGGCAGCCCCGGATATGCAAATCTGATACAAAACTCTGCACAGGAAAAGCCCCCTACGTTTGTTTATACGGAGCAGGAAAATGGTGGCAATGAAGAAGAAAATATTTCGGCATCCGGTTCTTCCCATACAACATATGTCTGGCTCGGCTGCATGGTTGCCATCGCATTAATATGGCGATTCATCTACATGGAACAGCCAGGCCAGAACGAACTGATTCTGTCCGTATCGCTAAGTCTGGGGCTGATTGCAGTGGCGAGCTGGATATGGAAAAGGACGGGCAGGCCGCGTAATCGTAATGAATCCGGCGTTCATAAATTATTTTCTATACCGGTCTTGGGTGGGAAAAGAGATAAGCAGACTGAAGCTGACGAGGAAATGTATCAGGAGAGCTGGCGTTGGAATGCTGCTGACAGCAAGTCTAAAGAAGGCAAGAGTAAGACCATTGAAAATTTCGAGGAGTCTTTGACAGTTAGCTCCGTATACAAGGATTCAGCCCCTTCTCATTTTGGCAGCCGTGGTATTAGAAACTTAAAGCCATTGAATACAACTCGCGAGGAGGGGGCTGATCCAATGCATACCCGCAAAAAGGGTGGGGAGAGTGTTATGACTTCTGATCTGGATCACACAGGTCCTGCTGCAGAAGCAACAGTCAACCTGCAGCAGCTGGCTGCAAAGGGTTTGGAGGATGAACGTGCTCATGAGCCAAAGTATTATTTGGAACGAACTTTAAAAAAAGGAGAACGGAGCGAACGTGTAGAGGTGAAGGGAGCATCCTTTGTCATTGGGAGAGCATCAGATATGGTTCAGTGTGTAGACAGCTCGACAGGTGTGTCCCGAGCTCATGTGGAATTGAGCCAAAGCCAGTCCGGTTATGTCATCAAAGATCTGGGCTCAGTCAATGGAACAATGCTTCAGGGCGAACTGCTGGCACCTTATAAAGAATATCCATTGACGGATGGGGATACGTTCATCCTGGCTGATTCAGTCTACATTTATCGGGCAGCAGGATGAACTGTATTGTGCCGCTCACACTGTTAATGGTGTGGGTGTGAAGGCATTGAAAATGGCACGATGGTGCAGTCGCTTAATCAGACAAGCCGCGATGTTTCAGGTCTTCCAGCGCTTGAGTCAACGTAGGAAAGGTGAATTGAAAGCCGTGGTCCAGCGCTTTTTGAGGAATAACGCGCTGCCCTTGAAGCAGGACAACCGACAATTCACCAACGACTGCCTTGATCAGGAAGCCGGGTACAGGGAACCAGTGTGGACGATGATAAACTTTGCCTACTGTACGACCGAATTCATCATTGGTTACCGGATTGGGCGAAGAGGCGTTTACCGGACCCGAGATTTCTTTGTTATGAATGGTAAAGTCGATTAATCGGACGATATCCATAATGTGAATCCAGCTGGTCCACTGCTTGCCGCTGCCGATTTTACCGCCGAATCCCAGCATGTATGGAAGCTTCATTAACGGGAATGCGCCTTTTTTATGACCCAAAACGAGACTGACACGGATTTTGACCAGTCTTACATCCTGAATGGCATCAGCGGCAATCTCCCATTGTTCCGAAACCCGGGAAGGGAAATTCATGGATTTTTGCGGACTGCTCTCATCAAAGGTTTCATCAGGGGAAGTTCCGTAGATCGCCATGGCTGATGCCTGAACTACCACCTCGGGCTTTTGCTTCAGCGTTTCCACCAGCCGGGCAACCCGCGCCACTGTTGTAACCCTGGATTCGACAATCTCCAGCTTGGCTTTGGTAGTCCAGCGCTGATTCAGGGTTTCACCCGCAAGATTCACCAGCGCATCAAAACCTTCCAATTCATGCGGCATTTCTTCAAGCTGCTCCCAGGATATATATGTAAGGTTTTTACTCGGATTATGCATGTCAGGCAGTTTACGAGTGATTACTTTCACATGATGTCCGGCCTGCAGCCAGTAATCGACAAGAGCGCCCCCTACAAATCCGGTTCCTCCGCAAATGGCAATTTTCATATTGAACATCCTCTCTAATGGGTCAAAAAGCCCCGCAGGGTAAGTTGAATGTGCGAAGAAGGCTTACCAGGCGGAGCTAATATGTGTTTAATTTAACCAAAATGGTGGCCCTTCTAACGAAGCTGGACTGTTTTATTTCCCAACCAGTTCATACTGTATAATACATCGAATGATTATTTCATCAAGTGGCGATAGGGAGTGTAGTCGATTTTGTTTTTCTCCAGGAACTTCACCAGGAATTTGTTATCCCGCTTGGGTGTTGCAATGATATACCCCTTAATGCAGTGATCTCTGGAGACTTCAGATGCATTATCCTCCACTGCAATTTTCCCGATCTCGGCAGCAATGGAATGTTTGGCAATGTCGCGAAAAGGGCCCGGCACAGGCTCAACAAGCTGATCGAGGAAAGCCTTGGCTTCATCTGTCCACAGATGACGGCTCGTCTCCACCCAATAGTTCTGCCAATCCAGTTTTGACTTTCCATCGGCCTTAGGGAGTACCTTAAGGAATTTACGCATCATAAAAAATCCACCTATACACATGCTGCCAAGCAGCACAAAGGTCCAGAAAGCGATCGTATTCATAAACCAGTTGCTGGGAGAACTGTTCGTTAAAAGCTGGGTGTAGGCATTAGAAATCATTACGGAGTCACCTCGGTTTATTGATTTTTACGGCATCCTGAAAATGCCGTCCCATGTTTGGCAATCAGCTGCCAAAAAAAGCCTCTCATCCGAATTATAGCTCATTTCTAGATTTATTTCGATAATCGCGTTATGATAAGGGATAATTCAGAAAAAGGGGGATAAATGATGCTGAAAATTGGCTCCCACGTGTCCTTTTCGGACAAGGGATTATTGAGTGCAGCGAAGGAAGCGTCCTCGTACGGATCCACTTCGTTTATGATATATACGGGTGCACCGCAGAATACACGCCGCAAGCCTATTGAATCGATGTTTATCGAGGAAGGCAAGCTGGCCATGCAGGCAGGCGGATTCGAGGAAATTGTCGTCCACGCGCCTTACATCATTAATCTGGGTTCTTACAAGGACAGCACCTACAGACTGGCTGTGGATTTCCTTCAGGAGGAAATTCGCCGTACACATGCCATTGGTGTGAAAAACATTGTGCTGCATCCGGGTGCATTTACGGACAAGGATGCACATTACGGTATTGAGCGCATTGCGCAGGGGTTAAATGAAGTGCTGGATGGCATTCAGGAAACAGATGTGAACATTGCGCTGGAAACGATGGCAGGTAAAGGGACCGAAATGGGACGCAGTTTTGAAGAAATTGCACAGATCATAGAGAAGGTAACACATAACGAGCGTCTGACTGTGTGTATGGATACATGTCACATTCATGATGCGGGTTATGATATCGTCAATGATCTGGACGGTGTACTGGATCAGTTTGATCGTACAGTCGGGCTTGAACGTATTGCCGTCATGCATATTAACGACAGTAAAAACGCTGCAGGTGCGCGCAAAGACCGTCACACACCGATTGGTTCTGGCTGGATCGGTTTCGAAGCGATTAATCGCATTGTAAATCATGAAAAATTAAGCGATCGTCCATTCATTCTGGAGACGCCTTGGATTGGTAAGGATGCCAAAACCCAGCGTCCAATGTATGAAATCGAAATTGCGCTGCTGCGTGGGGATGTAGAAGGCCGATTCGGTCAGGAGTTCCTGAACGAGGTGGAACAGCTGCAGCACTTCTTCAAAGGGAAGGAACTGGATTCCCGTGCTTATGTGCTTGATGTATGGACACTGCTCAAAAATGATGCCAAAGCCAAAAAAGCCGATCCGCGTGAACCGCTGGAACGCTTGTATGACATGGTCATTGAAGCGGAGCTGTTCCCTAATCTGAATGAAGAACAAATTAATCACCGTTTGATTGCTTGGCTTGCAGGGTAACCCCTGCAGGCCCGGCTTGATATACCTTGCAAGTCTGGTTGGCCTAAATTGAAGGAGGAAGATTAACCTGATGGAGATTCATGCTAAACAAAAACGACCTGAAGATCTGAATCGTGCCAATCGAGCACGTATGCTCATTTCCTGTCCGGATGGCCCGGGAATTGTTGCAGCGGTATCGCACTTTTTGCACCAGCACGGTGCTAACATTGTACAGTCTGACCAATATACAATGGACCCGGCAGGCGGCATGTTCTTTATGCGGATCGAATTTGATCTTCCGCAGCTGGAGAGCAATCTGGCAGAGCTCGAAGCAGACTTTGCTGAAGTCGCAGCGCGATTCAAAATGGAATGGTCGCTTTCGGCGGTCAGCCGCAAAAAAAGACTGGCTATCTTTGTATCGAAAGAGGATCACTGTCTGGTAGAGCTGCTGTGGCAGTGGCAGGCTGGTGATCTGGATGCCGATATTGCGCTTGTCGTCAGCAACCATCTGGACATGAAGGATTATGTGGAGTCGTTTGGTATCCCGTACCATCATATTCCGGTTACGGCGGATACGAAAAAAGAAGCGGAGCAGCGTCAGCTTGAAGTGATCGGCAGTGATGTTGATGTGATTATTCTCGCACGTTATATGCAGATCATTTCTCCGATGTTCATTGAACATTATCGCAACCGTATTATCAATATTCATCATTCGTTCCTGCCTGCTTTTGTCGGCGGTAAACCGTACGCTCAGGCCTATAACCGCGGTGTGAAGATCATTGGGGCAACGGCGCATTATGTAACCGAAGAGCTGGATGGAGGTCCAATTATCGAGCAGGACGTGCAGCGTGTAAGCCATGGGGATGACGTGACGGAATTGAAACGGATTGGACGTACCATTGAGCGTGTTGTTCTTGCACGTGCTGTGAAATGGCATGTAGAGGACCGTGTACTTGTTCATGAAAATAAAACGGTTGTGTTTTAAATTGACGCTTTAATACTGTGCAAGGTTGATCCGTAACCTCGCAAGAGAATGATAAACAATCAAGCCCAAAAAGCGGCGCTGGTTCACTGATGAACCGGATGCCGCTTTTTGGCCTGCACATATTTTCCGCACAGACCAAGCACTGCACCAAACAGCAGATGACCAGCTGCCCAGTATAGGATGGCCCCCATGTCATTCAGGTCTGGAACACGCGGAGATAACGGCGACAAGGGAATGTACAGAAGGGAGGAAACGCCACCGAGTATGATTCCCCGGCAGATGGGGTGGCCGGAACGTTTAATCCACCACATATAAAAAACACCGATGGCAGCAGAAACAGCAAGGTGCAGGGCGAATTCGATCCATTCCGGCAGGCGGGGAGGAAGACCCGGCATAAAATCAATATTAAGCAGCAGGGTATACACGTTTTCACCGGTTAATGCCTGTACAGCTTTGAGAAAGAAGCCCAGAACAAATCCGCTGACGAATCCGGTTACGATCCCGGATAACCAGGGTAATGATGATTTTGATGCATTCGACGGGTGCTGCGCTGTATCTGACATAATAGGGGCCCTCCCTGGGAATAAACGTTAAAAGTATGCTGTGGCTGATTTACTGTTATAAATCGAAAGAAGCCGTAAAGAAGCCCTGAGCGTTTCATTCTATTTGAAAATAAACCACCTGCATTGTTTCTGAATCGAGCAGTGGGGATCACGTACAAATTTCGCTTTTCCTGCTGCAAAGGGTATGGATTTTGAGTTAAAGGTTATACTTCATCCGATGGATTAGCAAGGTTCACCCAGGAATCAGCACAATTTTCCGTAACTTTCTAAAAGAAGGTTATGGAAAAGCTTCACGCCAAGTGATACAATACAAAAGTGAATAAGTCAAAATGAAACATTCAAGCGGATTCACTTATTGTTTATGCGGTTTGCTTGTATGATGAGAGGGACTCGCTTGCGCACCCGACTTATCTAAAGACATGAGGAGGACAAACCATGACTGACAAGAACGAAGCGATTCAAAAGGACGAGAACACTACAATCGACAACCTGTCGATTACAACCGTACGTACTTTGGCGATTGATGCAATTGAGAAGGCAAACTCCGGACACCCGGGTATGCCGATGGGCTCTGCTCCAATGGGGTACCAGCTTTTTGCAAAAACGATGACTCATAACCCGGACCACCCGACTTGGATTAACCGGGACCGCTTTGTGCTGTCCGCAGGACATGGCTCCATGCTTCTGTACAGCTTGCTGCACCTGAGCGGCTACGATCTTCCGATGGAAGAATTGAAGCAATTCCGTCAATGGGGAAGCAAAACTCCGGGTCACCCGGAATTCGGACATACAGCTGGTGTTGATGCAACTACCGGACCACTGGGGCAAGGTATTGCAATGGCAGTTGGTATGGCGATGGCTGAAGCTCAGCTGGGCGCAACTTACAACAAAGATCAATTCAACGTTGTTGATCACTACACATATGCAATCTGCGGTGATGGAGACCTGATGGAAGGCGTATCCCATGAATCTGCTTCCCTGGCTGGACGTCTGGGCCTTGGCAAACTGATCATGCTGTTTGATTCCAACGACATTACGCTGGATGGCAAACTGGATCTGTCTTCTTCCGAAAGCATTGCAAAACGCTTTGACGCATATGGCTGGCAGGTGCTGCGCGTTGAAGACGGTAACGATCTGCCTGCAATTGAAAAAGCAATCAAAGAAGGTCAAGCGGACACATCGCGTCCTACATTGATCGAAGTGAAAACCGTTATTGGTTACGGCAGCCCGAACAAACAAGGTAAAGGCGGCCACGGCGGTACTCACGGATCTCCACTAGGTGCAGAAGAAGCTAAACTGACCAAAGAATATTATAAATGGGTATACGAAGAAAACTTCCACGTACCGGCTGAAGTACGCGATCACTTTGCTCAAGTAAAAGAAAAAGGTATCGCTGCAAACAAAGCTTGGGACGAGCAGTTTGCTGAGTACAAAAAAGCATACCCTGAACTGGCTGCTCAGTTCGAAACAGCAATTAACGGCGACCTTCCAGAGGGCTGGGATCGTGATCTGCCTAAATATGCAGCAGCGGACAAAGCGTTGTCTACGCGTGTAGCATCCGGTAACGCATTGAACGGTCTGGCGCACAACGTGCCTCATTTGACAGGTGGTTCAGCTGACCTGGAAAGCTCCACAATGACTCACTTGAACAACCTGACCAACTTCTCTCCAGAAGACTACGCCGGACGTAACATCTACTTCGGTATCCGTGAGTTTGGTATGGCTGGAGCGATGAACGGTATGGCGCTGCACAGCGGTGTGAAAGTATTCGGCGGTACGTTCTTCGTATTTACCGACTACCTGCGCCCAGCTGTTCGTCTGGCTGCCCTGATGAGCCTGCCAGTGACGTATGTCCTGACTCACGACAGTATCGCTGTTGGTGAAGATGGACCTACGCACGAACCAATCGAGCAATTGGCATCCCTGCGCATCATCCCGAATCTGACGGTAATTCGTCCGGCTGACGGTAACGAGACTTCAGCAGCTTGGGCTTACGCGCTTGAGAACAAGAGCAACCCGGTTGCCTTAGTGCTGACTCGTCAAAACTTGCCGATCCTTGAAGGGACGGTAGAAGGTGCGCGTGAGAACGTAAAACGTGGTGCTTACGTGGTGTCCGATGCCAAAGACGGCAAACCGGCAGCACAAATCATTGCTACAGGTTCTGAAGTGCAGCTGGCTGTTAAAGCTCAAGCAGCACTTGCTGAGCAGGGCATTCAAGTTCGCGTTATCAGCATGCCAAGCTGGGATCTGTTCGAGAAACAAGACAAAGCTTACAAAGAGTCCGTTCTTCTTCCGGATGTTAAAGCTCGTCTTGCGATCGAAATGGCTCACCCGATGGGCTGGGAAAAATATGTTGGAGATCAAGGCGACATTCTCGGAATCAGCACATTTGGTGCTTCCGCGCCTGGCGACCGTGTAATCCAGGAGTATGGCTTTACTGTGGATAACGTAGTTAGCCGCGTAAAAGCACTGCTGTAAAAGCTGTGCTTCAAGAGTTCATATAAGGTATAGCTTTACAGATGCTGTCATGGGCGGAACGGCTTACGGCGGTTCAGGCTCATGACAGTTGTTATTTCCGCAGTATTAGGGCAGCATGTCGCCCTAAGCTGTATTGCCTATTGTTTTCATTAACTTCAGGGGAGCGGGTACGCATGTCACAATTTGATCAAGTCAGTGTAGTGAAAGAGGCCAACATTTATTATGATGGTCAGGTAACCAGCAGAACAGTTATTTTGGGAGATGGCAGCAAAGTGACGCTGGGCATCATGCTTCCAGGGAGTTATGAATTCGGTACGGACTCCCGTGAAATCATGGAGATTCTATCTGGAGACCTGAGAGTACTGCTTCCTGGTAAAGAAGAGTGGCAGGAGATTCAAGGCCAAGCGACATTCCACGTGCCTGCCGAATCCAAATTCAAACTGGAGATACGCAGCGTTACCGACTACGTCTGCTCGTACCCGGCGGAATAACACAAGAAGGGGAACCTGAACCGCGGCCCTGCGGATTCGGTTTGCCCTTTTTGCTTCTTGACTGTTAACGACGAAGTTCGTGCTGCGAGCTTGTCAGCCCGGTGGATTTGAAGTATCCTTAGGCTAAGTTGTTTAGTATCGAAACCGGAAATATTATACCGATATCAGGAGGTTTTTGAGATCATGGCAAAAAAAGTGACATTTGACTATAGCACAGCATTGCAATTTGTGAATCAGCACGAAGTAGATTATTTCGCTGAACCAATCCGTTTGGCTCACGAGCAGCTTCACAACGGTACAGGAACAGGTTCCGACTATCTGGGATGGATCGACCTGCCAACAGCGTACGATAAAGAAGAATTTGCCCGCATTCAAAAAGCGGCTGCCAAAATCCAAAGCGATTCCGAAGTGCTGATCGTTATTGGTATCGGCGGATCTTACCTGGGTGCACGCGCCGCAATCGAAATGCTGACACACTCCTTCTACAACAATTTGCCAAAAGACAAACGCAAAACACCTGAGATCTATTTTGCAGGTAACAACATCAGCTCCACGTACGTAACACATTTGCTTGATCTGGTAGAAGGAAAAGACTTCTCCGTAAATGTCATCTCCAAATCCGGTACAACAACGGAACCGGCTATTGCATTCCGTATTTTCCGTGCAGCTCTGGAGAAAAAATACGGTAAAGAGGAAGCTCGCAAACGCATCTATGCAACAACAGACAAAGAGCGCGGAGCACTCAAAAAACTGGCGAATGAAGAAGGTTATGAATCGTTCATCATTCCGGATGATGTTGGCGGACGTTATTCCGTACTTACAGCTGTAGGTTTGCTGCCAATCGCAACAGCAGGCATTAACATCGAAGAGATGATGCAGGGCGCGGCTGACGCTTCCAAAGAGTACAGCAACCCGAATGTTGCTGAGAACGAAGCTTATCAATACGCTGCGGTTCGTAACGCACTTTATCGCAAAGGCAAAGGCACAGAAATCCTTGTAAACTACGAGCCGTCCCTGCACTTTGTATCCGAGTGGTGGAAACAGCTCTTTGGTGAAAGTGAAGGTAAAGATTACAAAGGTATCTATCCTGCATCCGTGGATTTCTCCACAGACCTGCACTCTATGGGTCAATTCATTCAGGAAGGCAGCCGGAACATCTTCGAAACCGTTATTCAAGTTGCTGAAGTATCGGAGCATATCTCCATTGAAGCAGATGCAGACGATCTGGATGGCCTGAACTTCCTGGAAGGCAAAACGATGGATTTTGTTAACAAAAAAGCATTCCAAGGAACGCTCCTCGCACATACCGATGGCCAAGTTCCAAATCTGATTGTGAACATTCCAGATATGACTCCATATTCGTTCGGATATCTGGTATACTTCTTTGAAAAAGCATGCGGCATCAGCGGATATCTGCTGGGTGTGAATCCATTTGACCAGCCGGGCGTGGAAGCATACAAGAAAAACATGTTTGCACTGCTGGGCAAACCAGGCTTTGAAGAAGAGAAAGCAGCGCTTGAAGCGAGACTTTCCGAATAATTCAACGCTCTGCTCATATAGTTAAATAAAGATTGTTAAGTCCATCCGGGAATCGTTGCTGTGCAGGATTTCGTTTCCCGGATGTCATTAACCAGGGCAGTTCATCCGCTTCACGCGGGGAACTGCTTTCTTGTAAAATGGATGATTTACGGATAGTTGAGCTTCAGGAAAATAAGGAAACAACGAAGGTTGGCGTCAGAAGATGTACAGAAAGTTGGATTAAACATGATGGAACGTTACCGTACGGTTCGGGGATCGGGACAGCTGGAGATCGTGATCAAAAAGTCACGCTTTATCGGTCATATTATGCCGGTCACAACCGAGCAGGAAGCGATTGCTTTTATTGATGATATCAAGAAAAAACATTGGAATGCGACACATAACTGCTCTGCGTATATGATTGGCGAGCGGGATGAGATTCAGAAGCAGTCGGATGACGGGGAACCAAGCGGTACCGCGGGTAAACCCATTCTTGAAGTGATCAAGAATCAGCAATTAAAGAATGTAGCGATTGTAGTCACACGTTACTTTGGGGGAATCATGCTTGGGGCAGGCGGACTTATCCGTGCATATACGGATGGAGCTGTGGCAGCCATTGAAGCAGGAGAAGCCATTACCAAGCTGCTGCATCGTGAAGTATTTGTAGAGCTGGATTATACATGGCTTGGGAAAGTGGAAAACGAGTTAAGAAGCCGGGAAGTGCGTACAGGTGAAACGGCTTTCACCGATAAGGTTACGTTAACTTGTCTTCCGCCGGATAGTGAAACCGAGGCATTTATTGCCTGGATCACGGATTTGACGCAAGGGCAATCCCGGATCACGGAGGGACAGCGGCTTTATTTTATTGAAGGGGAATAAAATATATGGCTAGAAGAGCAGTCGAACAGGAGTTGTCGAGGGAGCGGATACTGGAGGCGGCGAGGCATCTTTTTATTACCAAAGGATACCGTGCCATATCGATGCGAAGCATCGGCCAGCATCTGGGCTATAGTCATGGGTCGCTGTATTATCATTTCAAGGAAAAAGCAGAGCTGTTCTATGCAATTGTGGTAGAGGACTTCAACCACTTGGGGCATCTGCTGCTGCAGGCTATGGTCAGGCCGGTTGCAGGCGGCGTGAGCAAGGTCGAGCATATTTTGATGGAGTTTATTCGGTTTGGTCTGGAGAACCCGTATCAATATGAGATTATGTTTATGATTCGGGACGAGGAATTGTTGTCCTATTGCCGTACCGAGCAGGGAAGGTGTTTCGAACTGTTTGCGTCAATTATCCGCCAGTACATGAAAGAAGAAGGCTGTGCCGAAGAGGATATACAGCATGTGCCGCGCACTTTGTTTCTGGCTATGCACGGATTCATATCGTATTATATTCAAGACCGTTTAACGTTCGCGGAGATCGAATCCTCTGCGCTGTCTCATGTTAAAGTGTTGTGCCGTAACTTGGGCCAGCAGCCTGGCGTGCAGTAACTGCCGCTTTCGCTTGCGCCCCTACACTTCAGGGCGGTGATTTGTCATAACATTAATTCTTTATAACGTTATCTTGCGAAAGTTATTCACTTTACACGCAGAAGACGAAGACAGGCGATTCCAAACCCCGTTACAGGGTGGATCGCCTGTTTGTGTTTTCATTTTTTTGGAAGTTTTATCTAAATCCCATCTAACCCTGCATAATCTTGATAAAATACTCCCGTTCACGCGGTCCATCGAACTCGCAGAAATAAATACCCTGCCATCGTCCCAGCAGCAGTCTGCCTTCATGAATGATGACAGTCTGTGAGGGGCCGCTGGTAATCGACTTGAGATGAGAAGCTGTATTGCCTTCGGCATGACGATACTCAGGATGCTCCCAAGGGTAGACCTCGTCCAGGCGTAACAATACATCATGTTTTACATCAGGGTCTGCATTTTCATTAATGGCAATTCCGGCTGTCGTATGGGGACAGTAGATGAGCACGGTACCGTTTTGCACGCCGCTGCTCAGCACAACTTGTTTGACATCCCGTGTAATTTCTTTCATTTCGTCTCTGGCTGAGGTGGACAGGCTTTGTTTAAATAACATCTTTACTCACTCCTTGGCGTTGTAATAGCTTCCCGGCTTTAACTCTATAGATTGTAACTTAACTTCATTAAACGAAACAAATCCGGGTGAATTACAGGCATGCATAAACAGGTCAAATGAAAGAAGAGGACAGACAAATGTTTAACTGGATTGAACCGATTTTCGATGAATCGAATGCAGCGAATACGCCTGCTGATATGCATCTGGCTTTTTGATCAGCACATAAAATAGTTCGAATAAAAGCATTGACGATCAGCACTGTAAACTGGTAAAGTATCAGATAAGCAAAAAAACCAAGTAGACTAATGGGAATAATAATAAAGTAAACTTATCCAACTTAGGAAAATGTCGTATGATGTCAGGTAGACTGCCGACCGGAGCCGAAGCCGGAGGCTGGGAGGGAACACAGCAATGAACACCGTTCTTCGTCATAAAGGATGGACTTGGGGATTTCGCAGTACCGTATTGTTATATTTTATCGTACTTATTGTGCTTCCGATTATTGGGGTGTACGTCAATTCCTTCTCCGAAGGATGGAGCAATTTCGCCGAGAGTATCATGGACCCGATCGCATGGAAGGCAGTACTGTTAACGGTCCGTCTAGCTGTAGTGGCGGCGCTCATTAATGTAATTCTGGGTACGATGATTGCTTGGGTGTTAACGAGATATCGCTTCTTTGGCAGATCATTTCTCAACAGTCTGGTTGATCTTCCTTTTGCACTGCCAACAGCCGTTGGCGGTCTGATGATTATGCTGCTGCTTGGTCCCGTGAGTGCTGTCGGGAAACTGGCTGCATCGATGGGCTTCGAGATTGTATTTCATCAGCCTGCCATTATCATCGCGATGACCTTTGTCACGTTTCCTTTTGTCATTCGGGCCGTCCAGCCTCTGCTTGAGGAAATTGATCCTTCCGAAGAAGAAGCATCGTACACGATGGGAGCTTCCAGAGCTCGTACCTTCATGCAGGTTATTCTGCCTTCTATGGCTCCAGGAATGATCAGCGGCGGGATGCTCGCATTTTCCAGGGCACTTGCTGAATTCGGAGCTGTGGTACTTGTTGCAGGCAATATTCCGGGCAGAACGCTGACCGCTTCTGTCTTTATCTACGGTGAGATTGAAAGTGATAACCCGACCGGGGCGGCGGCGGTATCCGTACTGCTGCTGACACTCTCCTTCCTGATCCTCTGGCTGATTAATCTGGTACAGATGCGGGGGAGAAAACGATGAGGAAATGGTTAATCGGACTGACGTTTGTAGTGTTTACGCTGCTGCTCATTATTCCGCTCGGTCGTATTCTGATTGGAGCATTTGAGGACGGCGCAGGAGGCTTTGTGGAAGGCATTATGCGTCCTGAGGCGCTGCACGCCCTAATGATGACAGGGCTGGTCGTTCTGGCGGTTACGCTTCTGAATACGCTGTTTGGCATCATGATGGCGATCTATCTGGTTCGTGCGGGCTGGCTGAGTGACCGGGTGAAGGGACTGCTGAACAGCATTGTGGACCTGCCTTATGCGGTATCGCCGGTTATTGGTGGTTTGATGATCGTACTGCTGCTCGGACCAAACAGCATCATGGGAGGTTTTTTTGAAGGTATCGGATTTAATGTGGTCTATGCTTTCCCGGGCATGGTCATTGCCACGTTATTCGTTACATTCCCGCTGATGGTGAGGGAGGTCATGCCTGTCCTGCAGGAGCTGGGTTCGCAGCAGGAAGAGGCGGCTTCTACACTCGGAGCCTATGGCTGGAGAACGTTCTGGAGTGTAACGTGGCCTTCCATCCGCTGGGCGGTGGTCTATGGTCTGGTACTGACGGTCGCGCGCTCACTGGGAGAATTCGGAGCCGTATTGGTTGTATCGGGTAACATTATGAATAAAACGCAGACGGCAACAACACTGGTATATCAAGACGTAGAAAACTTCAATGTGTCGGCAGCGAACGGTGTGGCATTGGTGCTGGTAACCTTCTCCGTGGGACTGCTGCTCCTGATGGAATGGGCCAAGAAGCGAAAGGAAGTGCATTGAGATGCATGTAGAAGTCCGTGATCTGAACAAACATTTCGGTGATTTTCATGCGGTAAAAGATGTCTCATTCGATATTGCCAAAGGTCATCTGATCGGTCTGCTTGGACCCAGTGGGGGCGGGAAAACGTCGATTCTGCGTATGCTCGCAGGATTGGAAAGCCCGGGCTCGGGCGAAATCCGTTTCCACGGAAAGGTCGTAAATCATCTGCCACCGCAGGAGCGGGGCATCGGGTTTGTGTTTCAAAACTATGCGCTGTTCAAACATATGAGCGTATTTGATAATATTGCGTTTGGTCTCAAGGTAAAAAAAACACCCAAAGCCCAGATTCGTGACCGCGTGATGGAACTGGTTGAACTGACCGGGCTGAAAGGTTTTGAACAGCGTTATCCGCACCAACTATCAGGCGGCCAGCGCCAGCGTGTAGCCTTTGCCAGAGCGCTTGCGCCTGAGCCGCAGCTGCTGCTGCTGGATGAACCATTTGCCGCCATTGACGCGAAGATTCGTCAGGAACTGCGTTCATGGCTGCGTGAGCTGATCGAACGTGTAGGCATTACGTCCATCTTTGTTACGCATGATCAGGATGAAGCGATTGAAGTAGCAGACGAGATTATGATTATCAGCCAAGGTCGCCTAGAGCAGAAGGGAACCCCTTGGGATATATACAAAAATCCACAGACTCCATTTGTAGCGACCTTTATTGGTGAGTCTACGGTGGTGGAGGATGCTTCTCAGCTGAAAGGCTTTGAACATGCGGTGCAGGGTGGCAGTACACGTGCGCTGATCAGACCGGAGTACATCGAGATCGGATTGAAAAACGAATTTACCATGCTCTCTGCTACGGAAAAAGGGATCGTGAAGCATCTTCATTTCCGCGGCAGTGAATGGATGGTTGAAGTAGAGGTGGAGGGCCACAAGCTCATTACCTATCGTTCTCTGGAGAAGACGACGCTGGAAATTGGTCAAACGATTCGTGTGCTTGTGCACCGGGCTTATCTGTTTAACGATTCAGAGAGCTGGGTTGTGGAGAATCGGCTGAAGGAAGATCCGATGCCGGTCATGATCTAGAGCCTATTCTATATAAGGAAAAAGCAGAAACGAAAGAAGGAGCAGCCATGCAGACGAGCAAAATTAAAAAGAAAACGATCCCTTTATACATGATCCTGATGCTTGTGCTCGTCTGTGTGACTGCCGGATGCAGCAGCAAGCAGGCGGACCCGGCCTCGGTTACGACCGGCGATTCTTCCCAAACACTGGTCATTGGTGCGTATAGTGTGGCCAAAGATGCGGTAGGTGAACTGCTGCCGAGGTTCCAGAAGGAGTGGGAGGCAAAGACGGGGCAGACGATTAACTTCCAAGAGTCTTATGAGGCTTCAGGAACACAGGCCAGAGCGATTGTTGGCGGGTTTGAAGCGGATGTAGCTCTGCTTGCGATGGAAAGTGATATTGATAAGCTGGTGAAGGCCAAGCTGGTCACTGTGGATTGGAAACAGACCCCGAATGCGGGCATGATTACCCGTTCAATTGTTGTTTTGGGTACAAGAGCGGACAATCCGAAGGGCATCAAGGATTTCGAGGACTTAACCAGACCGGGTGTTAAGGTATTATATCCTAACCCGAAAACATCCGGCGGCGCACAGTGGGATATTAATGCCATCTACGGTGCGGGATTGAAGCTGTCGGAGGAGAAAGAGGGCAGGAAAGACCCTGCCGCAGCCAAGGCATTTCTGGAACAGGTACACCAGAACGTCGAATCTCTCGATAAGAGCGGCCGTTCTTCCATGGCTGCATTTGAGTATGGTGTAGGTGACGTCATCGTAACGTATGAAAATGAACTGCTTGCCCGGATTGCAAAAGGGGTAGATTATGACATTGTGGTGCCGAAAAATACGATTCTGATCGAAAATCCCGCAGTGGTGGTAGACAAATACGCGGACAAACATGGGAATCGGGAGCTGGCAGAAGCGTTTATCGCTTATCTGCGAACACCCGAAGCGCAGCGCATTTTTGCTAAGCACGGCTTTCGTTCTGTCGATCCCGATGTGTTCGCTGAGACCAAAGATGCCTTTCCGACACCAGCAGGTCTGTTCGATATCAACTATCTGGGCGGATGGGATGAGGTGCGTAAGACACTCTACTCCAAACGGGGAGTCTGGTATCAGGTGCTGGCGGGGCTGTAACCGCTGCTCTCCAGGTTAATCTGTCATCGGGGTGTTCTGTGTAAGGGATATTAGCTCAGCTAATATAGGAATATGAGCCTTCATTTTGCGGTATGGCGAGATGGAGGTTTTTTACTGCGAAAAGGGTATAATAGGAAGTATACTTAATGCACATCATGGCATAATCGTAATTGGAGAAAGGCGTGACAGGAATGAGTACAGAGATCAAATTATCCCAAAGTACCGCAATTCGACTGGAGCAGGCTCGGGGCAAGGGCATGCCGGAAGCGGATATTCTAAAGGCCATTCAAGCTAAAGACGCGGCAGCATTTGATGCCGTATCAGAAGAGCACTATCGGTATGATACATTTTTCTCCTATGCGGATGAGCATGGTGAAGATCTGGAAGGGGCGCTGCGGAACGGGTATCGAATCACATTTAATACCCGCGGCGGACTCGGCATTTGGCTGGAGAAAGCATTTAATCTGCAAGCAGAGAAGGATTTTACGGTGGGTGAAGGTATCGTCACCGGTTTGCAGCTGACTGCAGCACAGGCAGAGGTGCTGGAGAAGCGTCTGGCTTGGAACTGGGTTATTACGGATTCCAAAGAAGTTCCTGCAGGACGGGAACTGACTTTGAAGCTGCGCGCGCTGGTGTGAGCGGGTGCATCAGGCAAGATCATATCTGACCTGGAGGTGTTCAGGTCAGACGAGAGACTTTCCCGAAAGGCGGTGATGAGCCGGGACGGGGGAGTCTTTTTTTTGCAAAAACGGAGGTAGGAGATTAAAATTTACATAGAATATTTGGACTGAGCTGAATCGGCTTCAGGGATCGGGAGGGGAATGCGGAATGAATCAGCTCACATTTTTGGGCACAGGAGATTCGATGGGCGTTCCACGTGTGTATTGCGATTGCGAGATATGTACGGAGGCCAGGCTGACGGGTGATAATCGACGGAAACGTTCATCTGTCCTGATTCACGGGGGGAGTGGCGTTCGAGATCGGCAAGATGATGAGGTATTTATGATCGACTGCGGACCAGACTGGCGTTCTCAGATGGAAGATCTGGGAATGAGGATGGTGCATACGCTGCTGATTACGCATGCGCATTTTGATCATATCGGTGGTCTGCCGGAGTGGGCGGATGCGTGCCGCTGGTTAGGAGTGAAGGGGAAGCTGTATGCACCGCGTGAGGTGATCGTCACGATTCAGGGACAGTTTCCTTGGCTCGTTCGTCATATGGATTTTCACGAAACGGATAACGGAATTGAACTCGGCGGATGGAAGATTCGCTCTTGGAAAGTGTGTCATGGACATAACGGATTTTCGTATGCTTATCGACTGGATCGTGAGGGGTATGCGTGGGCATACTGTTCGGATGCTATCGATTTGAAAGAAGATGAGAAGCAGCTGCTCTATGGATTGGATATGTTAGTACTGGGCACGAGCTTTGTGCATGAATTGGCGGAGTTCTCGACGCGTTCGGTGTATGATATGCAGGAGGCTCAGGAGCTTTTGCGAGAGCTGCAGCCGGGGCGCACCTTTTTTACACATATGTCACATGATGTAGATGTAAGGAAGGACTATGGACTGGATCAAAGCATTACAACAGCACGTGCAGGTATGACGGTGAAGCTGCGTTAGAAAAAATTTATAAGAAGAGCGTATCCTTTAGAGGAGGTTCTTCGTTTACATAATGAACATCTAAAAATTATATAAGTTGAACAAATCAGGGGATAGCAGCTGCTCTTCAGGGTATTCTGTCATCGGAGTGGGCTGTGTAAAATCGTTCGTTTAACTTATATAGCATCAATTAGGAACCAGCAAAGGGGGGCCCCCAAGATGGCCTTTGTGAAGTCCGCAGATCATCAAGTCAACAGAATGCTTTTTGAATGGAGCAGCACGCATAGCGAGTATACAGTAGATGAAGTAAATGAGTGCAGCAGAGACAGCTCGGCATGCGAAAATAGATCGGCTGGAGGCCATGAAGCGAACGCAGCAAGTAAAACTGCAGAAACGTTTCAAGGCAATAAAGTATATCGAGCGACTCTAACCCGTGCAGCTGATCAAACGCAGGATATTGAGGTTAAAGGAAATGCTGCGGCGGTAAGTTTGTCAGACTCGGCGCTCACGACCCTGCATCAAATACTGCCTGACCTGATGGATTCGCTGTATGCGTACGGCTTATCACTAACCAAATCGGTGACGGAGACAGAGGACCTGGTTCAGGAAACCTGTCTCAAGGTGTTATCGTCTGCCGCGGTTCAGGCTTCGGGAAGAACGGGAGAGTTCAACTGGGAGGCATACCTGATTCGTACGGCACGCAATACGTGGATTGACAGTATTCGCAAGCAGGAGAAGCTGCGCTCCCTGCTCGACGGACTGAAACCTGTCGTATCTCGGTATGCGGAGGAAGAGTCGTTTGAAGAGCTGGAGTCTGCGGTGCAGCTTCTGGTCAGCGCACTGCCCGCATGGCAGCGGGTGATATATATATTACGTGAAATGATGGGTTATACGGCGGCAGAGACTGCAGGGATGCTCGGCACAACGGAAGGTGCTGTAAAAGCAGCATTAAATCGTGCCCGTACTGGCATAAGCAAGGTGAGGCATGAGCTGGAGCAGGAGGGAAAGGATGCATCGTTAGAAAAGAGTGCGATCGAAGGGCTTGTTCATCTGGAACAAGAGCAGCTTCGCAGCTATCTGATGGCTTTCCGCCGCGGGGATACCGCTGGCCTTATTGACCTGTGCCTGAATCGGACCGATGATCCGATGGCTGTAGCGGGTACGATCCTGCAGCACACTTTGCCGTCTCCATCCGTGCAGCCGGTGACATACGGATATGCTTCTTCTCGTAAGAAGTGGATGTCGTACAGAGAAGGATATTCGGTACACATGGCTGCCTGATAACAAGGAGGCGACATAGATGAACGTAGTACCTTATGTGGTAGAACAGACCGCTCGTGGTGAGCGGAGTTATGATATTTATTCACGCTTGCTGAAAGACCGGATCATTATGGTGTCGGGCGAGATTGAGGATCAGATGGCCAATGCGATCGTAGCCCAATTGTTGTTTTTGAGCGCAGAGGACCCGGATAAGGATATTCAAATGTACATTAATAGTCCCGGGGGATCCGTAACGGCGGGGTTCTCGATCTATGATACGATGCAGTTTGTGCGGCCGGATGTTTCGACGATCTGTACAGGCATGGCGGCAAGTTTCGGCACCATACTGCTGGTAGGAGGTACCAAGGGGAAACGAATGGCACTGCCAAACAGTGAAATTATGATTCATCAGCCGCATGGCGGCACACGTGGTCAGGCATCAGACATGCTCATTCATGCCAATCGCATTATACAGCACCGTCAGCGCTTGAATCAGCTGCTTGCAGACCACACAGGTCAGCCGCTTGAGCGAATTGAAAAAGACTCCGACCGGGATTACTTCCTCACTGCGGCTGAAGCAGTAGAATATGGTCTGGTGGATAAGGTTATTACAGGTGCGTGAGGATACGCAGCCGGTTTTCAGGGATGACAGGAGACTGTCATCTCTTTTTTTGTGAGGTCGGGTAAAAATGTTAAATAAGAGCGTTGACTTCAACCAGGCATAGTGTATATATTATATATATACACTATGCCTGGTTGATTATATCATACAGCGGCAGTGAGGTGAATGAACGTGAATATACGGATATCCAATGCATCAAGCGACCCCATCTATATCCAGATTTTATCCCAGATCCGTCAGCATATTTTGAACGGAAAACTTGCAGCAGGAGATAGTCTGCCTTCGATCCGTCAGCTTGCGAAGGATTTGCAAGTCAGCGTTATTACAACGAAACGTGTATACGAAGAGCTGGAGAAAGAGCAGCTGATTGATTCCGTTGTTGGCAAGGGAAGCTTCGTATCCGGAGCAAATCAGGAATTTATCCGGGAGAGGCGAATGAAACAATTGGAAGCCAAGATGCTTGAAGTCATTCAGGAGAGCAGGGAACTGGGCATTAAATCGCAGGATTTGATCCATCATCTTACTTTGTTACTGGAGGAGGAATAAACAGATGAATGCTATAGAATTGCGTAATGTTTCAAAAGCCTACCCTTTATTCAAGGTGGATAATATATCGATGGATGTGAAGCAGGGATATATCACAGGACTTATCGGTCCGAACGGGGCTGGAAAGAGCACGTTGATTAAAATGATTACGGGACTCATTCATCCCGATCAGGGAACTTTACGGACCCTGGGGAGTGATAGAGTCAGCAGTGATGCGTTTGTCAAACAGCGGCTCGGTATTGTGTCCGATGAATGCTTCTATTATGAGCATCTGACGATTCGGGAGATGGCACGTCTGGTTGCTCCATTTTACAGCCGCTGGGATCATGCCTTGTTCAAGAGTTATTTGGAGCAGTTCGAATTGTCCCCGAAAAAGAAAATTAGGGATTTATCCAAAGGAATGAAGATCAAATTTTCGCTTGCGGCAGCTTTGTCACATAATGCTGATCTGCTTGTCATGGATGAACCGACATCCGGGCTTGATCCGGTTTTTCGGAGGGAGCTGCTTGATCTGCTGGCTGGCATCATTCAGGACGAGACCAAATCAATCATTTTCTCGACACACATTACGACAGATCTAGAGCGTATCTCGGACTATATCGCGTTTGTCAACCGGGGCAGGCTCATTTTCAATGAAACCAAAGACGATGTGCTGGAACGCTACACTATTGTCAAAGGAGATCTGGAGCTGCTGGATGCCGATACCCGGCGTCAATTCGTTGGCATTCGTGAAACATCGATTGGCTTTGAGGCATTGTCGGATAACAAAGCAGAAGCACAGCGCTTGTTTGGTAACGAGGCTCTTTTGCATAGACCCGCTTTGGAAGACCTCATTTATTTTACAGTAAAAGGGGGAAGTAAGCATGCTTAATCTGCTTCGCAAAGACTTTATCGCGCTGAGAGGTGCTTTGTGGATTCTTGCTGTGTATATTGTTGTTTTCAGTTGGGCTTTTATCCCGCAGATGGAATGGTCCATGTATATCGTTGGGATATATACGGCTTTTGGTTCAACTGTGCTTATTACGATGATTGACATCACCAACCACAACCATAACTTTCTAGTCACGCTTCCGGTCAGCCGCAAACAGATCGTGCAGGCCAAATTTCTGTCTTCCATTCTCACTGCCCTGTGCGGAGTTCTTGTTTCCTACGGAATTCACAAGCTGATTAATTTGAATTATCCTGAACTGAACAAACCCAATCATTCCCCATTGGACATCCTCATTTCGATGGGTATAGTACTTGTGCTGGTGTCCGTTTACATGCCGCTTTTCTATGCACTTAGCAAAAAAGGGGCAATGATCATCAATATTATTTTTTTGGTCTGTCTGGTTATTCTGGCTCAGCCTGCTGCATTTATTTTCAAGGTGGTTGGTAAAGAAGGGCTGATTACAGCACCGGTCATTATAGGGATTTCCACTGCTGTTATAGGAATGTTTTTCTTATCGTATATGGTTACGATCCGCCTGTTCGAGAGAAAGGATCTATAGGCAGATCGGATTCATGGATGCATGGACTCATGAACTCGTGGACTTGATGTTCCTGCGGGTTTTTAACCGCTAACGATTCCAGAAGACTCTATTTGATGCATTTCAAGCGATTTGAAAATGTAACGATTCCAGGAGACGCTATTTCAGCATTTTGGACAAAAAATGAGCGTAAATCGCACTGTTTGGTTAAAATAGCGTCACTGAGAATCGTTAGACTTCTCAGATGGAGAAAAACGCCTGAATAAGGTTTCTGGTGATCGTTAGCGCTCCAAACCATTAGGTCCAGCAGCCAGCAATCAGGGAAATGGTACTGCTTCGCTTTCCGAGCCTGCGGTTCCCGAAATCTTGTTCGAGCCTCTGGCAGTGCTCTGCGCCTTTATCAGAACTCCGCGGCATTGCCAGCACTCCGCGCCTTTATCAGCGCTCGGAGCTGCTGCCTATTCGTTTTTACTTTTTCTCCGCTATTGTGATTAATCTGTGCATGCCTTCCCGAATCTGCTGTTCCCGCGCATAGGAGAAGGAGAGACGGATTTTGCGGCTCCCCGAATCGTGGGAAGGATCAAATACGGTTCCTGGCACGAAAGCAACGGACTTCTCCATGCTTTGGTGCAGCAGTCTGCCTGTATCAATCCCTTCTGGCAGCTCGGCCCAGATGTTCAAACCACCTTCGGGACGTGTCCAAGTCCAGTTCGTTTCCAGCAGACACTGCTCCATCACTTCCATTCGAAGCTGAATCGCAGTTCGTAATTTGGACAGATGCTGCTGCATGCGTTCCGATTGAAAGTAACGAAGAAACAGCTTCTGATTCAGCAGCGGTGATCCGTTGTCGGTCAAAGCCTTGATCGCCTGCAGCCCTGCCATGAGGTGTGGACGGCACATAATGGCTGCGATTCGCAACCCGGGAACTACGTATTTGCTGTAGCTGCGGATGTACAACGTATGCCCGGAAGTATCGTAAGTGAAAATGGGTGCGGGAGGTTTCTCTTTAAAATAAATATCATAGGTGCTGTCATCCTCCACCAGATAACAGCCATATTGTTCAGCCATTTCCGGCAGCAGTTTGCGCTGCTCCACAGAAATGCTGAGTCCCGTTGGATTTTGAAACGTCGGTGTCATATAAAAGAGGCGAGGTTTCTCCGTTTTCATCAGATGCTCAATCTGCTCCAGATCGTAACCCTCCGGGTGGATATCGGTAAAGACAAGCTTTGCCCCTTGTTTACGAAAAATTTCCATGGCAGGGCCATAAGTCGGCCGCTCAATCAACACCCGATCCCCAGGCTTGACCAGTGCACGAGCGATGACATCAATCGCCTGCTGCGCACCGGAAGTAATCAGCACCTCATCAGCCGAGAGATAGAAACGTTCCTTCGTCGTCAGGTGATCTGCGAGACTGCTGCGCAGCTCCAGATCACCTTGGATCGTCGAATAGGTGCCCAGCAGGCGAGGATACTGATCCAGCAAGTCACGCATCAGCTCCCCCCAATATCGGTTGGGCAGCAGGGAAGGGTCGATCAAGGATTTGGAGAACTGATACTCAGCTTCCAGCGATTGGACGCGATCCAGCGTATCCCAATGAAGCCAGGCAGATACGGACGGGTCATCGGCCTGATCTGCATCCGCTATTGGTTTGGCAGGACTGACATAATAACCGGATTTATCTTTGACATAAACAATGCCGCGCTGCTTTAACTCTTGATACGCTTTGAATACTGTAAGCCGATGTACGCCGAGCAGTTCGGACAGGCTTCGCACCGAAGGCAGTTTTTCCTCTTCAGCCCATTCACCTGCCTCGATCCGCACAATGAGATAATGGATGACCTGCTCGTACCGTTTCATGCTGTTATCTGTCATCATTAACGTTTTGCCCACCCGATTCACGCTCCTTTTGAACTCCATTGTAACAGCTAAAGCGGAGGAACTGTTCTGTTTTGTTCATTCTGTTCTATAGACCATGAGCTATGATGGAGAACAGATAAAGGAGTGGTTAACATGGTGGGGATTGCATTTACCGTAATGTGTCTTGTTTTCGGGACAACGTTTCTGGCGATTAAGGTTGGAGTTGAGGCAGGCATGCCGCCTTTCCTCTCAGCGGGACTGCGGTTTGTGATAGCAGGAGCATTGATGTTTACATGGATGAGGATGAAGGGGCATGTGAAAATGTCCTTGTTGTGGCGCAAAGAAATGCTGATTACCGGAGCAGGTCTGACCTTCGGCACGTTTGCCACGTTATATTGGGCTGAACAGCATGTCAGCTCTGGCGTGGGTGCCATCCTATCGGCTACAGGCCCGCTGATGATTATGCTCATGCAGACAGCGCTACTGCGGCAGAAAACATCGGCTCGCATGCTTGTTGGCTGCCTGATTGGTTTTACAGGCGTTGTGCTTGTTGTTTTGCCAGGCGTATCGCTGGGAGCAGGGTCTTTATTTTTGTGGGGATGCATCGCTGTGTTGATAGGGGAAGTATGTTATTCGGCAGGTACGCTTTATTCCAAAAAAGTCATTCATCAATTCAGTTCGATGAGTCCTGTTGCGATTAATGCGGTGCAGATGATGTATGGCGGCGTGTTGTTATTTATCCTGTCAGCGTTGACGGAGTCGTGGAACATGTCGGCACTCGATGTACTGCCTGCGGTATCATCTGTGATATATCTGACCGTAATCGGTTCGATGGTCGGGCACAGTCTGTTCTACTGGATCATGTCGCGCACAAATCCATTGTTCCCGGCAACGTGGCTGTACATCTCTCCACCGATCGCGGTTGGGCTTGGGGCAGTTGTTTACGGAGAGCATGTCAGCTGGATTACCTGGGTTGGTGTAGTGCTGGTGATCTCTGGCCTGCTGGCTATGAATGATAAGGTGAGCAGCTGGTTGAAGAAAGGGAAACGTACGAAGGTGATTGTGCAAGGCTCCTAGAATATACCGGGAGAATCTCCTCTATAGTATGATAGTAAGAGTTGTTACTTTGAGGAGTCGTGTGAAATGATGAAAAAAGTTTTCCTGAATTTCTTAGCCAGTGTGATTCTTTCTATCCTGGTATTCATTCTTGTTTTATTTTTCGTTCATATATCCGATTCAACGAATATTATGGTTTCGGTTGCTATTACTGTGTCGTTACAGATTTCTTTTTTAACCGCAGTATTGCTGGCCAAAAATAAAAAATAAAACTACAAACAAAACCCGGAACCACAATTGATCGTGGTATCCGGGCTGTTTTTTTGATTCACAGCGTATTGTTTACTCTGCGTTCAGTACAAATTTCTCGATAACCTCTTTGACGCCGTCTTCGTTGTTGCTCGCCGTAATGTAGTCTGCCAGATCTTTCAGCGCAGGGATGGCGTTACCCATCGCTACACCAAGACCCGCCACTTCCAGCATCTCATGATCGTTCCAGGAGTCACCGATGGCAATGCACTCGCTAAGCTCGTGACCGAAATGCTCAGCCAGGAACGTCAGGGCGTGGCCTTTCGTACCTTCCTTATGCATAATTTCGAGGAAGTACGGCTTGGATTTGGTAATGTGCACTTCTGGTCCAAGCAGCTCACGAAGCTCTACAGCCACTTGATCCAGATAGTCCGGCTCGTCGATGATCAGCAGTTTAGGTGTTGGTTGTTCGATGACTTTGATGAAGTCAGACTCGATGTAATATTGCGTGCCGTTCAGCTTGGCATAGTCAAGCAGTTTCTGGTTTTCTTCACGAGCATACAGCTTGTCGTCGATGTACGTTTGCAGGTGCAGATTTTTCTCCAGACAGTAGTCAAACAGTTTGCGGGAAGCCTCCTGCGGTACATAGCGCTCATAAAGCACTTTTTCATCAAGCAGGTTTTTCACCAAAGCGCCCTGATACGTAATGATCGGTACGTTCAGCTTGGTTTGACGTGCAAGTGCCTGCGCGGAGGCATAAGCGCGTCCTGTAGCAAGGGTAACAACAACTCCATGGGCTACCGCTTGTTCCAGAGCTGTTTGTGTAGCCGGTGTAACTTCCTTGTTGTCGTTAATCAGAGTGTCATCGATGTCGATGGCAATGAGTTTGTAAGTCATGTGATGTTTCTCTCCTTTTTTTATCTGCTTCTATATCATTGAACGAAATAAATAGATTACACGAGTCACTCCAAATGTAGATTCATCTTATGATCGCTCTAATCATCACCGGATTTTTATTAGAACTTAAAAGTTGAACCACCGGTGATTTACGCGGTCACTCCGAAGACAGAATAACCTTCCGATCGCTGTTATCCCCCGATTTTTTGATTCCCTTTTGTTAAAGGGGAAAATCCGGTGATAAGCGTATGCTTCCGATGCAGCTTTCTTGCAGAAAGCTTTCAGGCGAACGCTTTGCTTCTCCGGTTTTTTTCTGTCTTCTCCGTTATTGTGTAAACGAATAGTTCTGCCTTTTCCGTTAAATGTGTAATCGAAAATTCGTTCAAACCATCTATACCCATCTAAATGTCATATTTTCTTTGTTATTCTTCCAGGAAAACAAGGCCGATAAAGTCTTCCAGCTCCAGGTTGCCAAAGTAATGCTTCACATTCAGACCTTCCAGTGCTGAACGCACTTCAGTCTCATCGTAACGCTTGCCGCGCAGCATGTCCTCGATATCTGCCACATCACCAACACCGAAGAAATCGCCGAAAATTTTAATATCTTCGATGCGTCCATCCTTGATGTTCATGCGCAGATCAATGATGCCGACCGGGAATTTGCGGGTGTGCTTCACATTGCTTTCTGGTGACAGACCGTAGTTCCAGTCCCAGTTGTTATAACGCTCGGCCGAGATTTCCTTGATTTTGTCCCAGTCCTTCTCGGTCAGCTTGTACTGAGGAACGTCCTGCGGCTCCATGCGGAAAATATGACGCAGCAGCTCATCACGGAACTCTTCAATCGTCAGATTGGTGTCAATCAGATCACGAATGTTGGCAACCCGGCTGCGTACCGACTTGGTGCTCTTGGATTTGAATTTCTCGGGATTGACGTTCAAGGATGCCTGAACATGCTCCAGATTCAGATCAAACATCAGCGTGCCGTGACTGAACATGCGTCCGCGGGTAGCAAATTGGGCGTTGCCCGAAATTTTCTTTTCGCCGACTTGCAGATCATTGCGTCCGGTCAACTCGGCATTGACGCCAAGTTCGTGCAGCGCTTCAACCACAGGCTGGGTGAACTTGCGGAAGTTATGGAAGGATTGACCGTCATCCGCAGTGATGAAACTGAAGTTCAGGTTGCCCAGATCGTGATACACTGCGCCGCCCCCGGAAAGACGGCGTACCACCTGCACACCGTTATCCTGAACGTATTCGATATTAATTTCTTCAATCGTATTTTGGTGCTTGCCAATGATGATGGACGGACGGTTGATGTAAAACAGCAGGTAGCTGTCATCCTCCATCGGCAGATGCTTCAGAATGTATTCCTCAATCGCGAGGTTTACAGAAGGATCTGTAATGCCCTGGTTGTCTACAAACAGCATGGTCATTCCTCCATTAATGTATGTGAGAGGCGCGAAGCCCCTTATGTAGTGATGCTTGTATCCATGAATCAGAAAACCGAAGTTCCTGAAATTCCTCTTCTATTGTAAACGAATTGTCGTTGGGACACAAAGAAAACACGTGATGCCCTTTATTTTGAAGCCTCCCTTTCCAGGTATATGATATTGAAAAGTAATACAGCATTGACCCGTCCCTCATGTGCCATCCATAATAAAAAGAACAGACAGAGAGGATGACGGAAGAATGACCGGTTATATCGAAGTATTCGGACATGGCGGAGATGTGGAGACGGCTGCTTCGCGATTTGGAGGCAGTGCGGCAGATTTCCTCGATTACAGCGCCAATATTAACCCGCTAGGACCGCCTAGAGAGGTGCTCGAAGCACTGCAGCAAGGTCTGCACTCCGTGCTTCGTTATCCTGATCCGGGCCATCGGGCATTCAAAGCACTGTTGAGTGAGCGTTTGGGGGTAACGAAGAAGCAGATTTCCGTAGCCAATGGAGCTGCCGAAAGCATGGCTCTGATTCTGCTGGCACTTGCTCCACGCAGAGTAGGAACGGTGGAACCGGGCTTTTCGGAGTACAGCACTTTGGCGCGGCAATTCGGTGCGGAGGTCATCCATGCAGCAGGCCGGGAAGAATTGAATTGGCAGGCGAGAACCGAAGATATCGAACAGTTGATGGAGAAGGTAGACCTGCTTTTCCTTGGACAGCCGAACAATCCAAACGGTGTGCAGTATCCGGTGGAAGTGCTTCACAGACTTGCCCGCAAAGCTGAAGAGAAGGATACGGTACTCGTTATTGACGAAGCCTTTATTGATTTTATTCCAGTTTCCCGGCGGCAGTCTCTTGCTCCGCATCTGGATAAATACCCGAATGTGATTATTATCCGCTCCATGACCAAGTTCTACGCTATTCCCGGACTGCGACTCGGATATGCCTTGGGGAGTGCAGCATACATACAGGCGATGACGGAGAAACAGGTGACTTGGAGTGTGAATGGACTGGCATTAATTGCAGGAGAAGCCTGCCTGCGCAGCGGCGAACGTTTTGAACAGGAAACGATATCGCATATTACGCGTGAACGGGCACGATTAATTACATCGCTGGAGATGTATGGGTGCAGCGTAACGCCGGGTGAGGCAAATTTTATTCTGGCGCGTGTGCCAGAACCATGGACGGCGGCTTCCATCCAGGAAGCATTGGGGAAGCGAGGCATTTTGATTCGCAGCTGTGCCATGTATCCGGGGCTTGGTGCAGGACATGTACGCTTCGCGGTCAAAGGTGCCCAGGCCAATGACAGACTGCTTGACGTGTTGGGAAGTGTGCTTGAGCGGAGCAAGGATCAGGACGCGTGTCTGGCATCTTCTGATCAGGCAGGTCAGCAGAGCCATAAGCAGCATTCCGAAAAAGGAAAGGGAGGAAAGCGGTCATGACACTCCCGTTTTATAACTATTTTACACATGGAAAAATAGGCGAGAACGTCTATGTATCCTCTTCCTGGCCTGGGCTGCACATCTCTGCGCATGAACGGCATATCAAAGCACAGATTCCGCATTCTGCTTCTGCACTGTCCAGCGCAGTATATGGCGGCGGGATGCTTGAATTGAATCGCGTCTTTAACATTTATGTGGACAAACACTACCGCTGTGATGATCCACCCCGTGATATCGCTCAGGCGCTGCGTGAATGGCAGGAACAGGCCGATCAATGTGCCGGATTATTAACAGCTGTTAGGCTGGAGCATACCTCCATTCAGGAATTTACAAGTTCGGAATTCGGGCTGCTGTGCTGTACAACTGCCGGAGTATCGAATGCTGCACGTGCAGGTTCGGAGAGAACTGTTTTTGATATCCATGGGCAAACCCAAAACAGAGCTCCATATATCCCTGGCACAATTAATATCATGCTCTGGTTCAACGGCCGGATGACTTCGGGAGCAATGGTCAATGCGGTTCAGACGGCAGTGGAGGCCAAAGCTCGAGCGCTTGCGGATGCAGGCATTGCCGATTCGGAGAACGGACTGCCTGCCACAGGTACAACAACGGATGCCATTGTGCTTGCTGTTCGTCAGAACGGGGACGATATCCAGCCGCTTCACACTTACGCGGGTACAGCAACGGCTTTGGGGGCGGTCATCGGCAGACTGGTGTATGACACAGTGACCGAAAGTCTTCAGGCTGGACTGCAGTGGAAAGAGAGGGTAGGACGGCAATGACATTGGAATTGGAACATCTATGGGCTTCCTCGTTCTGGATTGGCATGGGGGGGGCTTGGGTTATCATTCTGGCGTATATACTAGACCGATGCATTGGAGACCCGCGCTGGATTCCGCATCCGGTTATCGGTATGGGGAAAGCCATCTCGGCTCTGGAGCGTGTAATTCGATTACGTGTGAACACAGATGCAGGTCTGAAAAAAGCCGGAATCTTGTTCCCGATCTTGATTGCAGGTGGTTCTTTTGCCGTCACCTGGGGTCTTTTGCTGCTGCTTGGTAAGATTCATCCCCTTTTAGCGGCTGCAGCCGAAATCGTTCTGATCGCCACCACGATTGCTTCCAAAGGTTTAAGAGACGCAGGAATGGAAGTATATCGTCATCTGAAACAGCAGGATTGGCCTGCCGCACGGCGTTCCCTGAGCATGATTGTTGGACGTGATACCGCACATCTGGACGAGCCCGAGGTGGTCCGGGGAACGGTGGAGACGGTCGCGGAAAATATTGTTGATGCCATCGTGTCCCCTCTGTTCTATGCGCTCATTGGCGGCGCTCCGCTGGCTATGGCTTACCGGGCTGTCAATACGCTGGACTCCATGGTTGGTTATAAAAACGAAAAATATCTGCATCTTGGCTGGGCCTCTGCCCGTCTGGATGATTGGGCAAACTGGATTCCTGCGCGCGTAACCGCCGCACTGTTAATTGTAGGCGCACGGGTGCTCAGGCTGGATGCCCGAGGTGCAGCACGCATGGTTGCCCGTGATGCGAGGCTGCATCCCAGTCCCAATAGCGGTTTTCCCGAATCGGCAGTGGCCGGAGCACTTGGCATTCGGCTGGGCGGACATAACGTGTATCACGGTATTGCCTCGTTTCGTGCTTATATGGGCGAGGCTGCGCGGCCGATGGAGGCCGAAGATATTGTACGAACGACAAGGCTAATGTTTTGGTCAGCTGGCGCTTTTGTGGGCCTTTGTTTCTTAGCAACCATGGGTGTGTGGTTAATAGGAGGTGCGCTATTGTGGTAATTAAAGAAGGGCAGGAGCAAAGTGATCCAGACTCTAGTGAATCAGAACAGAATGGATCGCAGCACGGTGAGTTAGAACAGTTTGGATCAAAACAGTCTTCGTCAAAGCGGAGCATTGTACTGATCCGTCATGGAACAACCCAGTGGAATGTGGAAAAAAGATACCTGGGGCATACCGACATTGGTCTGCTGCCGGGTGCTCAAGAAGAGCTGGCTCTGCTAAGCCGGCAGTGCCGCAATCTTACATGGGACGCCGTATACTGCAGTGACCTTCTTCGCTGTCGTCAGACCTTGGCGTACACCGCGCCTCAGGCTGCTGCACAGGCAAAGTTGGATGCGCGCCTGCGCGAGAATGATTTTGGACAATGGGAAGGTTTGACCTACGAGCAGCTGCAGCATAATCCGCTCTACCGGCGCTGGATCGATCAACCGCAGGAGGTTGCGCCGCCTGAAGGGGAAGCATGGCCGTCATTCGCGGGACGAATAGATTCTTTTCTGCATGAACATATCTGGTCAGGCCGGACTTCACATAGAACATTGATTGTGACACATGGCGGAGTCATCCGTTACATGCTGTCCCGTCTTATTGAAGGTGTTGGATTCTGGGATACACATGTGATCCCGGGACAGGCGATTCAGGTATACATTGAAAAGCAGGGGAACCGCTGGCTTGGCAGCCGTGTGAATTTTCCGTCTATCGGCTTGTAAGGCGGTGCAATATACCCTATAATCACAACAGAAGTGTGACTCGGTACGAGCATATTGGTGTGATAGGCTGCAAGGCCTGAGCTGATGTGATTCGTGCGGAGCTAACTGCATCTATCGGTCACATGGATTAACCATCATTAACGACCAAGGGTCCCGCGTGTGAAGCAGATGTTCATGATGAGCAAAGACAAGTCATGATGTGCACAAGGGTAAATGGGGAAGCTGGTGTAAATCCAGCACGGTCCCGCCACTGTGAAACAGGAGCCATCCTGTAAGTCAGATTACCAGCCCTGGACGTACAAGCCGGTGTTCCTTCGAGGAAAGGACAACGTTTCGGGCCATTCTGTGCGTGAGCGCTTCCTGCTGCACATATACAGACTGCCATATGCGAGACGTCATCCCTGATCCTTATGTGAGGATTAGGGATTTTTCTTGTTGTACACGATGTGATGAAAAATAGTATGTTACACGGGGCCACTCCGAGTGCAGTACCATTTTCCGATTGTTATTATCCCTAGATTTTTTTGATTCCCTTATTCAAAGGGAAAAATCCGGTGATAGGCGTATGCTTTCGATGCAGCTTTCTTACAGAAAGCTGCAGGCGAGCACTTCGTTTCTCCAAATTGGTTCTGCACTCTCCGTTAAACGTGTACACATCTTCATTTTCGTTTCATCGGAACACACCAAGATGGGGTAGAGCATTAAGATTGAGGTATTATGTAACAACAATAGTACAGATAGAGAAGGGGAGTTTAAATTAATGATTAAGAACTGGAAAGCACTCACGTCACTGTTGAGCGCAGCGATGCTGGCACTGGCGCTCGCCGGATGCGGTAATGCAGCAACCAAAGAAGGAGCGGGCAGCACACAGCAGCCTGCACAAGAGCAGTCACAGGAACAAACGCAAACCGATCTGAAAACACAATATCCGCTGACGGTTACCGATGCAACAGGTGAGTCTTTTACTTTTGAAAAGGCACCATCCAAAATTGTCTCGGTATCTCCGGCTGAAACGGAGTCATTGTTTGCGCTTGGCCTGGACGAGCAGATTATAGGGGTATCGGATTACGATGACTACCCGGAAGCGGCGAAAGCAAAAGCGAAAATGGGCGGGATTAACAAACCCAATGAAGAGTCGGTTATTGCCGCTGATGCGGATATCGTATTCGGAGGTATTTCGTTGAGTGAAGATGCAGTGAAAAAGCTGCGTGATTTGGGGATCACCATTTTCAAAACCGATCCTAAATCCATCGACGATGTAATGAACAATATCGAAACGTTTGGTAAAATTACAGATCATCAGGAGCAGGCTCAGAAACTGATCACACAGATGAAGCAGGATGTAACGAACGTAACAGAAGCGGTCAAAGCCGTGAAGCCGGAAGAGAAAAAGAAAGTATATGTTGAGTTCTCTCCAGGCTGGACCGTAGGTAAAGGTGAGTTCATGGATGAACTGATCACGACAGCTGGAGGCACCAATATTGCTGCGGACAAAGAGAGCTGGTATCAGATTAACGAGGAAAATGTAATCGCCGCTAATCCGGATGTTATTCTATACGCAAACGATGTAATTGACGAAAACTCCAAAACGCTGGATCAGATTATCAAATCGCGCAGCGGCTGGGATCAAATCACAGCCGTAAAAAACAATAATGTGGTCGGATTGGATGCCAACTTGCTGAGCCGTCCGGGCCCACGTGTAACTCAAGGATTAAAAGAAGTAGCCAAAGCGATCTATCCTGATCTGTTCAAATGAGCAAAAAGCTGATCCTGTACGGAACGATAGGTATAGGGCTGCTGATGCTTACCGTGCTCATCTGCACGGGCATTGGTTCGGTGGCGCTGCCCATCCGGGACATTGCCGGTATTCTCATTCACAAAATGCCGTGGGTGGGCGACTGGATCACACCTGATTGGAGCAGGGCTGCCGAACAGATTATCTGGAAGGTGCGCTTTCCACGTGTGCTGCTTGCGGTGCTCGTTGGAGCTTCGCTGGCCATTGCAGGCGCGGGCTTTCAAGGAGTGCTGCGCAATCCGCTGGCAGATCCTTTTACACTAGGGGTATCCTCAGGAGCTTCGGTGGGGGCGGCTTTCCTGATTTTCTTCGGACTGCAGTATGCCCTGATCGGAATCTGGACGCTGCCGCTGGTTGCTTTTCTGACCGGGGCCATGACGCTGTGGTTCGTCATGACGCTGGCTCGTGAAGGACGCAAAATACCGACACACAGCCTGATTCTGGCAGGTGTTGTTATGCAGAGCTTTCTGGGTGCGGTCGTTTCCTTCCTGTCGACCATGTCCAAGCAGACAATCAATGAAATTATATACTGGACGATGGGAAGTCTGGCACTGCGCGGGTGGTCGTATACGGCCATCCTTTTCCCGTATTTCCTGCTGGGTCTGATCTTTCTGTGGAGCCGTGCACGTTCCCTAAATGTACTGGCGCTGGGTGAACGTCAGGCGGCACATATCGGGGTTGGCGTGGACAGACTCAAGCTGTCTGTACTTGCTGTGGGTACGCTGCTCACAGCCGGGGCAGTCTCCGTCTCCGGCGTCATTGGCTTCGTTGGACTGGTCATTCCGCATATGCTTCGGCTGCTGGTAGGGCCGGACTACCGACTGCTGGTGCCGCTATCTGCAATTGGCGGTGCGATCTTTATGGTATGGGCGGACACGATTGCCCGCTCTCTGCTGGCACCAACCGAGATACCGTTGGGTGTCGTGACGGCTTTTGTAGGTGCTCCGTTCTTCGCTTATCTGCTGCACCGGAACAAGAAGCTGCGGAAGGGGATGGTCCCGTGAGTAAAGGGTGGAAGCACAATCAACAAGGCCAACAACCGTCTCCGGGGTTGTTGTCTCAATCGGATTTAAGCAGTAATGCACAGCGTGCTTTAACCGGGGATAACGGAAAGACTGTCGGTAAAACAAAAACATGGGTATCGGTTACAGGTGCTGGCAAAAAGTACGGTGATCATCGGGCCTTACATGATGTAGACTGGCAGATTAAAGAAGGAGAATGGTGGGGAGTTGTCGGCCCGAACGGAAGCGGAAAGTCGACACTGCTCCAGCTTATAGCTGGAACGGAATCGCTAAGTGAAGGTCAGATCCGTATTGACGGCCAAGATATCACTTCGTACAGCCGCAAGGATCTGTCACGTATGATCGCGGTTCTGCAGCAGGATGGTCTGCCGGCAATTTCCTATTCTGTGCGTGATGTCGTAGAGATGGGGCGATACCCCTACCAGAACTGGCTGGGCAGGGAATCGGCAGATGGGGCCCGAGTTGTGGACCGGGTGCTTGAAGAACTGGGACTGATGGAACTAGCGGAGCGGCCGCTGGATTCCCTAAGCGGTGGGCAGAGGCAGCGGGTAGCGCTGGCCAAGGTTATGGCACAAGAGCCGCGTCTGCTGCTGCTGGACGAACCCACCACATTTCTGGACATCAAATATCAATTACAATTCATGGAGTTATTAGCTGCATGGCGGCAGAAGAGCTGTATTACCATTGCTGCCGTACTGCATGATCTAAATCTGGCTGCCTTGTTCTGCGATCAGATTCTGGCTTTGAGAGAAGGCGAAATAGCAGGGATGGGTGCTCCTCGAAGCTTGATGACGGGGGAGCAGATAGAAGAGATTTTTCGCGTTAAACCTGCGATGGTGTCCCATCCGGATCATGCCGTACCTCAACTGCTGCTGCGGCGGGATACGCTTTAAATAAGGCAGGAGAACCTCTATTTTAAAAAAGGAAGTGCTCGTTGTATGAAGAATGAACAGGTGTTGGGACAGCTATTGAACAAAATTGCACCTCCTGACCAAAACATTGCAGCGGAAACGTCTGCTCATGTAGATGTGCTGACGAAACCGCCAGGCAGTCTTGGCAAACTGGAGGACCTTGTCATTCGACTGGCGGGTATGACAGGCAGTGTGCGTCCGCGCTTTGATCGCAGAGCGGTTGTCGTGATGGCTGCGGATCACGGTGTGGTGGCAGAAGGGATAAGTGCTTTTCCAGCCGAAGTTACTCCTCAGATGGTCATGAACTTTCTGGCGGGAGGCGCTGCCGTTAATGTGCTTGCACGTCACGCCAGAGCAGAAGTCATCTGTGTCGATATTGGTGTAAATGCTGACCTTGAACACGCAGACCTGCTCTCTCGCAAAATTCGTAAAGGCACTGCCAATATGGCCCAAGAGGCAGCAATGACCCGGGATGAGGCGATTCAGGCCATTCTTGCAGGCGTGGATGTGGTTGCGGAAGAGGTGGCAAAAGGCACACAGCTGTTTGTGACTGGAGAGATGGGAATTGGCAATACCACTGCGAGCGCTGCAGTGATGAGTGCGCTCACAGGGACTGAACCCGCTGCTGCTGTAGGGAGAGGGACAGGGTTGGATGATGCGGGAGTGCTGCGCAAAGCTGCCGTTATAAGTCAGGCTCTGAGCATAAACACACCAAATCCTGATGATGCATTGGATGTACTCTGTAAAGTGGGCGGATTGGAGATTGCCGGACTTACCGGCGTTATTCTTGCATCAGCGGCACACCGCTGTCCGGTTGTAGTGGATGGTTTCATCTCTACGGCTGCAGCGCTGATTGCGAGACAGCTTGCTCCTCTGAGCACGGCATACATGATCGCGTCGCACACTTCACATGAGAATGGGCATGCGGCACTGCTGCGTGAACTGGAACTGAAACCGATGCTGGACCTGGACATGCGTCTTGGAGAGGGAACTGGCGGCGTGCTCAGCCTGCATCTGATTGATGCCGCATGCCTTCTTCTGAATGAGATGGCTACCTTCACCAGCGCAGGGGTTTCGGATGGAGCAAATCAGGCTTCAGCAGCTGCTGCCGATCCGGCTGTTTCATCGGCGTCATCCGTGCTGGGAGATGGCTCCCGATGAGTGTATTGGTCACAGGAGGGGCCCGCAGCGGTAAAAGTTCGTTTGCCGAGCGTCTCTGCATGCAGCGTTCCTCAGAGGCATGGTATGTAGCAACAGCTCAGGCGTATGATGACGAAATGCGTGAACGTATTGCTATGCATCAGCAGCAGCGTGAAGACTCCGGTTATCTCTGGCGTACGATGGAGGAGCCGCTGGCCCTGCCTGCGCTCATTAACCGCATGGGTGAAGGACATACCGGTACTTCTGCACCTACGATACTGGTGGACTGTCTGACACTATGGCTGACGAATATTCTGTTAGCACACGAGCAGGACGATAGCCATGTGCTGCAGGGTCATCTGGATGCGCTGGTTGAAGCGATTCGAACGTATCCAGGTCTGCTTGTGCTGGTTACCAATGAAGTGGGTGACGGGATTGTGCCAGAATACAAATTGGGCCGGGTTTATCGTGATTTGGCAGGTGTACTTAATCAGCGAATTGCGGCAATCTGCCGTGAAGTATTTCTTGTAACGGTGGGCATCGCAATCGAATTAAAGAGCAAGGAGTATCGCTTATGAAGGAAGGCACAGGACGCTCAGATGTTCCGCAGCAGCAATATGCCGCCGCTGCCGCTTTTCAATTTCTCTCACGTTTTCCTGTGAAAATGCAGCTTGATTTTGCACCACCGCTGCTGCGCGAAAGTGTAGTGTACTACCCGCTGGTGGGCGCTGCAATCGGTCTATGCGTCTGGCTTGCAGCGGCGCTGAGCGGTTTGCTTCTTCCCGCCTTCCCGGCAGCCGTTCTCGCCTTAACGGTGTGGGTCTGGCTTACCGGGGGACTGCATCTTGACGGATGGATGGATACGGCAGACGGGCTGCTCAGTTATCGAAGCCGTGAGCGAATGCTGGAGATTATGAAGGACAGCCGGGTTGGCGCTATGGGTGTCATTGCCTGTGTGCTGCTGCTTATGATGAAGGCCGCATTGATCGCGGACTTTATTGCGCGCGGCAGCTGGTATTACGGCGCACTGCTGCTGCTGCCCATGATTTGGAGCCGATGGTTCATGGTTTATGCCATGTCGGCTTGGCCCAATGCACGCGGGGATGACGGACTGGCCGTTCTGTTCAAAGGGCTTGGCGAGCGGAGAGAAGTGCAGCGTGCACGAAGCGCTGCTGCCGGACTTTCGCTGATTGCAGGGGTCTTGACGATTGCTGCCGTATGGATGTTCAAGCCCGATACGGCTATTGCCGATGCTGCGATCAGCGGGTTTGGATCACTGCCATGGTGGCTGTATCCCGTAACATCGGTGATTCTAGTGCCTGTGGCGTGTTATTACATCGGGCGTTTCGTGGCGGTACGAATTAGTGCAAGGCTCGGAGGCCTCACCGGAGATACATATGGTGCGATGAATGAACTGCTGGAAGCTGCCCTGTTGACGGTGTTAAGCGTACTTCAAGGACTCTTCTGGCTCTAGTTGTGATTCATTAAGCATTCTTGTTATGCAGCAGGTTAATCGCACGAAAGACAGGGGGAGCAGGCGTGAAAGATCAGGGGAAACAACCAGCAGCTGTACTTATGCTGCAGGGAACGGCTTCCGATGTTGGTAAAAGTGTAATCACAACGGCGCTTTGCCGGATTTTCAAGCAGGATGGATTTCAACCTGCCCCGTTCAAATCACAGAACATGGCCCTGAATTCCTATGTCACCGAAGACGGCAAGGAGATCGGCCGGGCGCAGGGGGCGCAGGCTGAAGCCTGCGGTATAGAAGCAACAACCGATATGAATCCAATCTTAATCAAACCCGTACGGGATATGCATTCACAGATTGTGGTGCATGGCGTACCTTTTGCCCAGATGAGTGCTTCGGATTATCGTCAGCACTTCCTGCCTGAAGCAAAGCAGACGGTCATGGATGCCTTGAACCGTTTGCGTGATACATATGACATCATACTAATGGAGGGAGCAGGCAGTCCGGCCGAGATTAATCTGAAGGATAGGGACATCGTCAACATGAATCTGGCAGGCTGGGCCGATGCACCGGTTATTCTGATCTCTGACATTGACCGCGGGGGTGTATTTGCTTCCATCGTAGGTACGCTGGAACTATTGGAACCCCATGAAGCGGCGCGTGTTAAGGGATTTATTATCAACAAGTTCAGAGGAGACCTATCTCTGCTGCAGCCGGGTCTGGACTGGCTTGAAGAGCGGACGGGCATTCCTGTCCTGGGTGTGCTGCCATACATAAGAGATATTCAGATCGAGGCAGAGGATTCGGTAGTGCTGGACTCCCTGCGTCATGGCAAAAGGGAACAGAGCGAACTGGATATCGCGGTAATCCGTTACCCGCGCATCTCCAATTTTACGGATTTCGATGCGCTATCCCGTGAACCGGACGTAAATGTGCGCTACGTAACCTCGCCGGAGGAACTGGGCAGCCCGGATGTTGTTATTTTACCAGGCACGAAGGATACCATCGGCGACCTGAATTTCGTGCGGGAATCCGGATTGGAACAAGCGATTGCTTATCAGGCAGAACGCCAGCATGTGCAGCTTGTGGGCATATGCGGCGGATATCAGATGCTGGGCGAGCATTTGACTGATCCCTACGCTGTCGAGGCTGATCAGGCTCAGGAAGCGGTAGGCCTGGGCAGGCTGCCGTTATCAACAACCTTTCTTCAGCATAAACATACGGTCAGGGCCTCCGGTTATGTACACTCCAATCATCCTATCCGGTTATATAAAGGGAAGCTGGACGGGGGATTATCCGTACCTGTTAACGGATACGAAATTCATATGGGTGTGACGGAATGCCGTGAACCGGAACAGGTTACAGCCTTGTTTGAGATATCCCACGCGGGTGGACAAACTTTTCTAGAGGGCTGGGGCACAGCAGACGGCAAAGTGTGGGGAACGTATCTGCACGGCTTGTTTGAGAGCGATCAATTCCGCCGTTCCTGGCTGAACGGTTTACGTGAAGCCAAAGGGCTTGCACCGCTGGAGGAGACGTACAGTGCTCAGGCGCGCAAAGACATGGAATTTGATCGGGTTGCTGCTTCGCTTCGTTCGTCACTGGACATGAAGAGAGTGTATGAGATCATGGGCATGAAGCAGCCAGACCAAGTGGACTAAGGTAATGATTGCAGCAGTATAGTGATAGAGCAAGTGTGGTGTGATATATATTAATCTAAAAAAGCACCCCCATGACCGGAGCGCGTTCAATCTTGAACGAATGCAGCGGTTATGGGGGTGTTTCTGAATCCATCTTTTTTAATTGTTTAATCTGATGAATGAGGGGTTAAGGATATTTGTTCGTCGTTGTGTTTATATATCGATTGAGCTGAATTTGATTGGTGCTTATAACCAGCAATTTAGCTGATTTTAAATTTTTTCATGGCTGTCTGCAGTTCAACAGCTTGTTCATGCAGATGGCGCACAGTGTTGGTATGGGAGCCCATTTCGTCCAGCTGCAGTTCTGCGGTAGCGGCAATCTGCTGCATGCTTTCACGGGACTTGGACGTAATCTGTGCCGTTTCTTCAACCGACGCGCTGACTTCTTCTGCACCCGCAGATACCTGCTGTGTAGATGAAGAGACAGTCTGAATCGTGAGATTAACGTTCTGAATCAGTTCATTCAGCTGCTGGAACGCTGAACCAGCCTGCTGTACGACCGATGTTCCTGAGCCAATCTCCTGGGTTACCCGATTCATTGCACTGACGGAGCGTTCGGCGTCTTCTCGAATCGTACCGAGATAATCCGCAATTTCTTCTGTCGCCGTCTTGGACTGTTCCGCCAGCTTGCGGACCTCACCGGCCACAACTGCGAATCCGCGCCCGTGTTCACCGGCACGTGCGGCTTCAATAGAAGCATTAAGCGACAGCATATTAATCTGTTTTGTAATTTCAAAAATAGAATTTACAATGGTGCCGATCGCTACGGAACGTTCGTTCATCGTCTCAATGTAACGCAGTGATTCACTGGCAGTTTGTCCAACACGTTCCATCTGGTCAACTGCGTTCTGTGCGAGCTGATTACCGTTAACGGCTTCGGTTGCGGCTTCACTGATCTGCTCGGAAACTTCTGCTGCAGAAGAGGCAATATGCATGATGCCTTGGGTGATCTCTTCCATAGCTCTTGCATTCTCCGAAGCACTGGATTCAATGCTGACACTGCCTTTTCCAGCTTCTTCTGCAGCCTGGCTTGAGTGCTGCACCATGCCAGACATGGACTGTACACGTTCAAGCAAATCGTTGGAGCCGTTAACGACCTCATTAGAGGTCGACAGGGCATGGCTGATCATTCCCTTGAGATTTTGGGTCATCGTCTGGAAGCTTACGGCCAGCTGGGCGATTTCATCCCTGCCCTTTATCTGGAGCTCAGCTGTCAGATCGCCTTGAGAGATTCGCTTGCTGTGTTCTACAAGTTTTACGATCGGTTTCGTGACTCTTCTGATCATACTCGTAGAAATGAGCCAGCCAAGTACAAACACCAATGCTGTGATGCCCAGGCACAGCCAGAAAATTTGGGCAATTTTATCCTGAATGAATTTGGCATCCATGCTGACAGCCATGAGCATATTGCTTCCGGCAATCGGCATAAATGCGGCTTTATGTACACCGAATGAATCAGAGAAAACCGGACTGATTACCGCTTGTTTTTTCTCGCTTGCTTCAGTCATGGCTGGTTCAACGTCCATCGGATCACCTGCTTTTAAGCTCGAGGTGGTGTTAGCCACAACGATACTCGCCTTGCCATCCTGCAAAGCAATGACATATGCGGCGTCGAGGCTGTGCTCTTTGGATTTTTCGGTCAGGTAAGATCCTACGGTCATGGCAGCTCCATCGGAGCCTGCTCCACCGCTTTGGACCTGCAAAATTTTGGAAGAGGATGTATTTTTGTAAATATCCTGAATGGATGTACTCAGAACTTTGTCGAACTGAGGCAGCACATAACTTTGAATAATATTCATAGATACTGCATAAAAACTGATACTGAACAACAGAGAAGCAACCAGCAGCACAAGGAACAGTGTGCCCCTGATTTTACCGGCAACGGTTCGTTTGCGAAACATACAATCATCCTTTCACGTCATCTTCATGAACACGGTCCCTTATTCTGTTCTCTTATGGCCTATTTACTAACGAAGAAAGACCTAATTTTTATCTTTAACAAACCTTTGAATAAGCGGATATACCTATTTTACAAAATTAACCGCGGGTTGAATAGAAAAATTTTCATAAAACTGCATAAATATTTTCATAAATGTTGAAAGGTTAACATGCATATTACATAATATCAATTAATACCTACCAGAATAGTTTGATATGTGGTATATTGTTCATTGCCGCACTTGGAGGCAGCATATAAATAGAAAAATCGGTTCAAGCCGGTTATACATGTCTGAGGAGGATACAAAGTAATGAATACATTTCTAATCATTGTGAATGTAGTGGTCATGCTGGCACTGCTCGGTGTTCTCTACTGGATGCAGAAGAAGCACATCTCGTTTACAAAACGCGTATTCGCGGGTCTGGGTATGGGGGTTGTGTACGGTGTTGTACTGCAGCTTATTTATACTTCGGGTTCGGACGTCATTGCAAAATCAGTCGATTGGTTTAATCTGGTCGGTTCAGGATATGTTCGTTTGCTGCAAATGGTCGTGATTCCACTCATCATGGTGTCGATTATCTCGGCGATCATGAATCTGAAGGGCAAGCAAAATCTCGGAAAAATGAGTTTTTCCATTATTGCCATTCTGTTGATTACGACGGCAATCGCTGCCGGAGTCAGCATTGTTACAAGCCTCGGCTTCAACCTGACTTCCATTGAAATTCAAGGGGGAGATCGGGAGAACGCCCAGATTCAGAAGGTGGAGGAACGTTTGGCTGACGTGAAAGATCAAACGATTCCACAGCAGGTACTGGAGTTTATTCCTTCCAATCCATTTGCGGATATGACCGGGGAACGCCGTACATCTACACTCGCTGTCGTTATTTTCTCAGCCTTTATCGGAGTGGCCGTTCTGGGTCTGGATCGTAAAAAACCACAGCAGGCGGAAACGTTCCGCGGTATGGTGAATGCCGTGTACGCCGTTGTGATGCGAATTGTTACGCTTGTGCTCAGGCTTACACCTTACGGAATTCTGGCACTGATTACGAAGGTAGCGGCGACAACCAATGCGGAAGAGATTTTGAAACTCATTAAATTCGTTATTGCGTCTTACGTCGCTCTTATCGTGATGTTTATCATTCACCTGATCATCATTACCCTATCCGGTTTTAATCCGGTGACGTACTTGAAAAAGGTGCTGCCTACACTGGTATTTGCCTTTACTTCCCGTTCAAGTGCTGCAGCGATTCCGCTGAACGTAGAGACACAGACGAAGAAACTGGGTGTCTCCGACGGGATTGCAAACTTGGCTGCAAGCTTTGGGGCTACCATTGGTCAAAACGGCTGCGCCGGAGTGTATCCGGCCATGCTGGCGGTGATGATTGCTCCTACGGTCGGTATCGACCCGCTGAGCTTGGACTTTATCGTAACGTTGATCCTCGTGGTCATGATCAGTTCGTTTGGTGTGGCTGGCGTCGGCGGCGGTGCAACCTTCGCCTCCCTGATCGTATTGTCCACGATGAATCTGCCCGTGGCTTTGGTGGGACTGCTCATTTCCGTTGAGCCGCTGATCGACATGGGCCGGACCGCACTTAATGTGAACGGCTCGATGACATCTGGACTGCTGACCAGCAAGATTTTGAAAGAAAATGATCGTGATACGTTTAACGATCAGAGCCGTGAACTGGATTCTGCCGCTCACGCCTAAGCCGGATCAGCTGTTCAAACGGTTCAGGCATGAAGTTGCCTGCGCCAGTACATGTTCCAAAAGCCGTCCTTCGGAGAACTTCGAAGGGCGGCTTTTTGGTGTGAAGTTATACCGGGGCGTGCATGGCATGCATGGGCGGTGGAGGTCTTTTTTTCTAAACTGGAGGGAATTAGTTCTGTTCAAGAGGTCTGAAATATGATAGAGTATTCATGTTTTGGCCCTGCGCCAAACCGCGGTTCGTAACCATCCCGCGTAATCAAAACTAGGAAGGCAGTGTATGTATTCATGTTTAATTTGGGTTTTGGAGCGGTATTTGTTCTTGTGACGTACGGATTTTTCCTCTTGTGTTACCGCTTGTTCGGCAAAAAAGGTCTGTATGCCTGGATCGGTGTGGCTACGGTGATCGCCAACATTCAGGTAACCAAAACGATAGATATTATGGGCATCGTCCTGACGCTGGGCAACACGATGTATGTCAGCATGTATCTGACGAGCGACCTTCTCAACGAAAAGTATGGGGCGGGGGAAGCGCGGAAGGCCGTCTGGTTCGGTTTTTTCACATTGATTATGACAACCATTCTGATGCAGATGGTGCTTTTATTTGATCCGGCACCGACAGATTTTGCTCAGGAATCGATGAAAAAATTGTTTGGTCTGCTGCCGCGTCTTGCGCTGGGTAGTTTATCTGCGTATTTTATCAGTCAGTTTCTGGATGTGCGTTTGTTCAGCTGGCTGCGCAAAATAGCACCCGGACGTAATCAGCTGTGGATTCGGACAAACGGAAGCTCGATCATCAGTTCTTTTGTGGATACTCTGGTATTCTGCACGGTTGCCTTTGTGTTCATCTATCCATGGGACGTGTGGCTGGAGATTTTCCTGACAACATATTTGATCAAATTTGTGCTGACTGCGGTTGGGACACCGTTCCTGTATGCTGCGCGCAGCTTCAAGTTCAAGGATGAGGCATAATAGAATAGAATGATATTGAAATCCCCCTGTGAACCCATTTGCATTTTGGAGTCTGCAGGGGGATAATTTATATAGAATATATTTCCTGGTAACGATGAATAATCATTTTTTGCAACCTAAAAGGGGGACTGCGCATGTATACTGCACTGCGTTATACACTGGAAAGCAATGGCACAACCTATAAGAATGAGAGCATTAATGCCTCGGTATTCGTGGATTTGCTCACGAATCTAGAATTGCAGGAATATGTGGTACTGGAACCCTCGGAGCTGGTGGAGGGAAGTATGTATATGCAGGCGGCCGCGCTCGATGAACCGGGACAGATGGTCGCAGAAATCCGTTTGCAGGAAGGGGAAAGCGGTTTCCGGCACTACAGCTATAAGACAGCAGATACGACAAGGGTCATTCAATGGTTTCTGGATTACTGGGGAAGCAGCTGCTGCCGCAGCTGGAGGACTGGCAGGATATTACGCATGAAATGAGATGATGTGACGTATAGGGCTGGGGCAGTGTGAAGAGCTGGAGCATCGGCATCTACTGCATACCAAATGAGTTCGGCAGACGACCTGCCTGGTGTGGTGTGCCATCTGAGCTGCAGCAACAGGAGCACGCACGCTGCATATGCACAGAACGACGCAGGATACATGCAGCAGTTAATTAAAAATCCCGCAAGCCATGCTGTCATGGCTTGCGGGATTTTTAGCGTTCGCCGCGCGCTGCCTCACCTGGCGGCGTAAGCGTTAGTCCGTCAGGATTTGCAGTTCTTTTGGATATGTCGTGAGCACTTCGACACCGGATTCTGTTACAAGCACATCATCTTCAATACGCACGCCACCAGATGCGGTATAGATCCCCGGCTCAATGGTAAACACTGTTCCAGCTTGAAGCAGATCCATGTTCTCCCCGTGCAGAGAAGGATATTCGTGCACATCAATGCCGAGTCCATGACCAACACGGTGCATAAACCGCTCCCCGTATCCGGCATCTATCGTCACCTGCCGCGCCGCATGGTCCACAGATGCACAGGTCATGCCGGGTTTAACGACTTGAATGGCCGCTTCGTTCGCCGCCAGCACGGTGTTATAGATGGTGCGCAGTTCTGATGAAATATCTCCAAATGCAAAGGTACGCGTAATATCGGACGCATATCCCCCTGCGTACACACCCATATCAAACATGAGCAGATCCCCATGCTGCAGTTTGCGGTCCCCAGGAGTGCCGTGCGGCAGTCCGGTTTTCGGTCCGGTCAGTACCATCGTGTCAAAGGAGGGGCCGTCTGCTCCGAGTTTTTTCATCTGATACTCCATCTCGGCAACCAGTTCAATCTCCGTAACACCTGCACGTACATGTGTTAGACCTTGACGCAGCGTCTCTTCAATGAGACCGATGGCGTGGCGGATGCGAGCGACTTCATCCGGTGTTTTGTTGACGCGCAGTGCACGCAGCGAAGGACCGACATCTTCAAATTTTGCACCGCCAAGTGCGGAGCTGAGCTGCTCAAAGCGGGAGACGGTGACATATTCTTTTTCCAAGCCGACCCGGCCCAGACGTCCCTGATAGCGATCAAACAAATCATAAGGGTTATCTGTGTCGGTATGTGCTGCAATGTTAGGTACGGAAGAAGCGGCTGCTGCCGCATCAGCGTCCAGGGCAGGTACAATCAGCAAAGGATCTTCGCCGCGTGCAAGCATCAAACCCATAAAACGTTCATGCGGATTGCTCGCATATCCGGTCAGGTAATAGATATGTTTTGGGTCGGTGATCAGCACAGCATCGAGCCCTTGTTTGGACAAATCAGCTTCCAGTCTGGATAAAGGAGTTTGGTTCATGAGTGTATATGTCCACCTTTCAATATGTACTCGCTTTGAATACATCATGTTATCTTAATAATATAACGTTTGCTCTATCTATTATAGAAGATGTTGAAGGAATTCTAAACTGGCGGCCGTATGCAAAGAACCTGAAAAGACGTTTTTTACCGTTTGAGTAAAGAACGGCAGGGGTAATACAGTGCGAAACCGCTTAACAGCATAGGATGTAGGTGGTGAATACAGTTTAGACATGATATATACACATAAATAGTTGAGACATATATGAACTATAGAGAGCAGCTGATATCCCCCTGCCGCAAGCTCCTCAAAAAGCACCGGGTAACCGCATCTACAGAGTATTCGTAAACCAAAGCCGCAAAGAAGTGAAATCAGACCGAAAGGGGAGTTCGATCTATTATGAATAATCGATTAACTGTACCGCTGTATGCGTCTTTGCTCAGCATGGTTTTGTTAACCGCATCTTGTGCGCCAGGCAGTCCCGCATCCGAGCCGCAGACGTCTTCTCAAGGAGAGGGGGCTGGTCAGGGAAAGACCGCAAATGGAGGTTCTAATGAAGCAGAAGCTGGAGAGAATGAGGAGCAGGGAAATGCGGTTATTCCGTATCGGGCTTCTGTGCTGGTGGAAGGACTGAATGCGCCGTGGGAGATGGTGACAGCTCAGGACGGGCAGATGTTCGTTACAGAACGTCCCGGAGCTATTCGAGTGATTACCGATGGCAAGCTGGAGGCTGAGCCGCTGCTGGAATTCGAAGCCCCCTTTAATGAAGAGGGAGAAGGTGGGCTGCTGGGACTTACGGCTGATCCA